>NZ_JXUP01000001.1 GCF_001891085.1 Campylobacter concisus | reverse complement strand
GCTGACTCTAAAGTAACAATAACTCAAACTGATGGTAAAGATATAACTTTAATAGGTAAAGATACTCTAACTCTAGATCAAGACTCTAACAATAACGAAACAGTAGCTGATATCTCAGCTTTACAACAAGCCATCTTAAAAGGAACAGATCTTAATGCTCTAGAAGAAACTGCTGCAGGTGGTCCACAAGCAGGTGGTAATGGTGGAGATGGCGTAAGCTTATCTTCTACTAGCTTTGCAGAAGGAGGCCACATTAGTAACATAAATGCTAATGTAGGAAGCATAGATGCTTTATCTCTAGCAGCAGGTGGAGATAATAGCTTTGGTGTAAGTGGAGGAAGTGCTGTTGGGGCTGGAGCTGAAGCAACAGGACCTGCTTTACCAGCAGGAAGTATAAAAATTCCATTGTCGGCGTATACAGGAGAAGATATATCATCAGGATTATTAACTTCATTCCACTCTTCTATACCTCATGGATATCATTTATATAGACATACTGATGGTAGAGATTATCTAACTCCTGATGATCCTACTACTCCTAGCGCATTTGATTATAAAGAAGGCTGGTATGTAAGTAAAGACGGCAACCTTGCTATCGGTCAAGATAATGCTAAAGACCTAGCGGTAACTAGTACAAATAAATCTTCAGACTATCCAGATGATAACTCTGTAGCTAAGATAGTAGACCCTGATTCAAATTTAAAAGTATTTGGTTCAGATACTCCTAACAACATAACAGTAGACAATACAAAGATAACATCTGTACATAGTGGAGTTGGAAACGATAATGTTGATGCTAAGAATGGGGCTGAATTAGTAGAAATTTTTGGTGGTTCTGGAAATGATGATATAACCGTAAATAATTCTACGGTAAGTGGACGAGCTGCTAAAGATTATAAAGGTAATGATATCAAAGAGGCTATCATAGGGGGCGAGGGCAATGATACGATCTCTGTACAAAACAAATCTAACGTAAAAGGTAATATTTCTGGAGATCAAGGTAGCAATACTATCACTGTAGAGAGTGGCTCTAAAGTAGCCGGATGGGTTTATGGTGCAAATGCTAAAACCGCCAACATGTATAATGAAACTGGAAAAAACACCATAACCGTCACCGGAGAAAATACCGACGTATCTCGCGTCGGCGACGTAAGCTCGGGTGACTCTACGATAACGATCAGTAATAAAGCCAAAGTAAAATCGGTGCACGGCGATAGAGGCGTAGACACTATTACCGTAGATAATGCCACCGTGGCAGAAAAAATCGAAGGCGGACACGGCGACGATAAAATTTACGTTAGAAACGGCGCTAGAGTAGAAGGCTACGTTACTGGAGATCTAGATAACGATACTATAAATATCAACGGTAATGCCAAAGTCCAAGGTGGCTTCATTGGTGCAGGTGCTGGAGCTGATGATAAAGTAAACATAAGTGGCAATGCCGAAGTAAGCAGTGCGTTTTTAAAACTAGGTGCTTCTTCGTATAACAGCGGTAAAACAACTGATAAAACTACCCTAAATGTGACTGGAGACGCTG
This sequence comes from Campylobacter concisus, assembly GCF_001891085.1. NCBI lineage: Bacteria > Pseudomonadati > Campylobacterota > Epsilonproteobacteria > Campylobacterales > Campylobacteraceae > Campylobacter > Campylobacter concisus. Next base: position 344,701 of record NZ_JXUP01000001.1, on the reverse strand, counting down.
TGATAGATGGCGTAACTATCTTGTCTGGTGACTCTTTGGGTAAGCAAGTTATGAATTTTCACCAAAATGGTGAAGCGAAAGTTAGACAAATTGCTGGCAGCAATAATAAAGATGTTATAGACATTGCCGGAAATTTTACCGTGACTGGAACAATAGATGGCAATGGTGGAGATGATGAGATAAATATACATAACGGAGCCACAGCAAAATTTACAGCAAATATGGGTGAAGGTGTTGATACACTAACAGTAAGTAATGCTACACTTAAAGATTCTATTGTTGATATGGGTAGTGGTATCGACAAAATAAATATAAATTCTGGAGCAAAATTAGAAAAGTCTTCTATAAACGCTGGTGCCGGAGAAGATATTATAAAGATCGAAGGTAAGAGTGCTACCGATGAAGATCGTATAGTATTTGATAGCTCTTCTTTAAATACTGGAGCGGATAACGATGTAGTAGAGGTTACTAATACCAAGTTTATGAATAGTAATAATAGAGGTTTATCTGAGTTAATAACAGGCGACGGCGACGACACAATCACTATAAAAGAGGGAACTATATTCCAAGACTTCTCTTATATAGCTGCTGGAAATGGTGTAGATACTATAACTCTAGAAAGTGGAGCTAAATTTAATCAAGCTAATGTATATGCAGATGCTGGCGACGATATAATAAATGTTAACGGAGCAGAATTTAAAGACGGCGGCATACACGGTGGAGTAGGAGGTGATCAAATTTTCGTTAACTCTGGAAAATTTGATAACGCTAGTATAGAGGGCGATGCCGGTGATGACACGATCCATATCAAAGCTGGAGCTAGATTTGAAAATTCTTCTATATATGGTGATAGCGTAATGAGTGAAACCGGTAATGATACTATCATAGTAGACAAAGGCGCAACGCTGATTAATACGACTATCGACGGCGGAGCCGGATATGATACATTAAAAGTTGCTGACAATAGCATAGATTTTAGTCATGTAAGAAATATCGAAAGACTAGATATGACTAATGGAGAAAACACAAACTTAACTCTTACAGCTAGCAATGTTCAAGATATACTACGTGATAGTAATGAGAGTACACTAAGAATAGATGGTGACAAAGGTGATAGGCTAAAACTTACTGATGGTGGTTGGGACAATGGTCATCCAAGCTCAAACGAAGGCTATACTCTTTATAGCAATGGTACAACTATAATCGAAGTTAAAAACGATGTACACGTTGATCTTTAAAAATTAAACCAAAACGCTTTAATCCCAAAGGAAATTCCTTTGGGGTATTCTTTCTTGTCATTAAATTTTTATAATTGTTTATATTTTTAACTAGCATCAAATCCACAAATTTTTAGTCATTTAAGTAGTAGTTAGCATGTATCAAATCAGTAAGTCTGAATAATGAACAAAGGCTGAAAATGGATTAAAATTTGGCGGTAAATGTAGATAAATTTACCGCCATAAGGATAAATTATTTTCCAGTTGGGTCTAAGCCATTTAAGATGTAATTTACTTCATCGTTGCTTAGCTCGTAGTGTAAAAATTCTTTATAAAATTTCTTTGTCTCAGCTGCTATATCTATATCTTTAAAAATTTCAGGATGTAATATCTTAGCCGCCCATAAAATTTGCAAAGCCCCCTCGGCGCTGTATCTATCCCAGCTAAAAACGCCGGTAGGATTTACGTAAACTCTTTTATTTTTTACAGCGTTAGTGTCTGCGTAGATAGGGTTTTCATATATTTTTTTCAAAATTTCTGGAGCTTTGGCTCTGCCTACGATGATGACGTCTGGATCTGCGTTAGGTATCTCTTCGGCATTGATTTCAAGCATATTTCCTGCTTTTTGAACCGCGTTTTGGCCGCCTGCGACTCTTATCCACTCGTCTATGATCGTATTTGCGCCGTCAACTTTAAATAAATTCTTGCCGTCTGCTATGTGAAGTACTTTGGGTCTATCTGGCGCAGCGATCTTATCCGTTTTGCTTAGCGCTTTTTTAAGATTACCGTCAAAATACTCGTTAAATTTCTCCGCGATCTTCGGCGCGTCGCCTCCTATGACTTCAGCCATTATAGATACGCTTTTTTTCATATCCGCATGATTCGTAAACGACGGATAAAGCACGGTAAAACCGTTTTTGGTTAGCTCTTCTTTGTTCTTTTTATCGGCGGCTATAACGACGTCTGGGCTTAGTTTAACTAGCTCTTCTACCTGTAAGTCTTTGCCGTTTACGCCGTTTGGGATGCTTGAAATCCTAGGATAAACGTGCGCAAACCATTTGTTGTTTTTGATTAGATCGGTGGTCGCTACTATCTTGTCTACGCCGCCTAGCATTAATATGATTTGATTGTTCGCATACTAAAGCGTAGCGATTTTTTCTACTTTTGTGGGAACTTTTACGACGTCGCCAGTGATGTCTTTGACATCTCTAAACTCGGCTGCATTAAGCAAAAGGCCTGCAAGCAGCACCATTAAAGCCATGAAAAATTTTTTCATTTTTTCTCCTTATGTTAAATATATATTTTTATATATAGGTGCTAATACTATATGTTATCGCCTTAATAAACAATATCCTTACAATATAAATTTCTAATTTAGAGCTTTAAAATTTATGAGCGAATGTAGATTTTTATCTATTATTGATAGATTAAATTTATAGCAAGGACTCCCCTTCTTGCACTTGGCAAAAAGGGGAGAAAAGAGAGATTATTTCTCAAAAGCTTTTTGCAAGCTAAATGGAAACGCCTGATAGCCCATAGCATTTGTCATCTTTATCTCGATGCTAGGCTCTTTTGCGCCCCACTCAAACTCATCGATGTGCGGGCTAGGAAGTCCTACTGGGCGACCTTTTGCGATGTCAAACTGCATGCCAGCAACAGCTGAATAGACCATTACGCTATCAAGGTCATCTTGATACTGCGTAAGGCTAGTAACCGAGCTATACCACTCTTTACCGCGCTCTTTGCCGTACTCCCAGATCTGCTCAACGGTCTTTTTGTTCTCATCGATCTTATAAACGACCGCACGAGAGTACTTCATGCCAGCGATGGCTGGTTGCTCCATGCCCCTTGTGTCGCCGTTGTCAAAGACACTTAGATAAATTTCGCCTTTTTTAGACTTGCTATCTATCCTAAATGCCGTGTGCTGCGTCCATTGCCAGTCAAAGCCACCTTTGTCGCTCTCGTATCCTGGGCATTTTGAGTACTCATCTTCGCAGACGATCTTGTTGCCTTTGCTATCAACTGGTTGAAGTAGTTTATCTTTAAATTTATCGCTCCAGCCCTTGTGAGCGCCCATGATCCATTTTACTTGTTTGTCACGGCCGATCTTGATAACTGCGTCTTGGTGGCGGCTTGAGATGATGATACTATCATCGCTTGGGTCGTAATCCACGCTATTTACGTGTGCCCAGTTGCGTCCAGGACCAGCACCAACTATGTCACCCCATTTATCATGCGTATCCATAGACTGAAGCTCATCAGAGCTTGCTGTGTGACCTGCTTTTTTAGCGTCTATGTTTAGGCAAACTGCACCTTGATCGAGCGTTTTTAGCACGATGTCGCGATAAGGATCAAGAATTTCATAAAGCCTAAAGTCATCAACTACGTTGCCGTCGCGGTCAAGCTCAACGATCACGTCGCGCACTGTTCTTACGTTTTTGCCGTCAGCCCTTTTGTAGTCAGCATTTGCCACGCGCAAGAAGTAGTGTCCATTTTGTGCTACGTCCATCGAGTGAGAGAAGTCGTTGTAGCTAGCTGGTAGTTCGCGGTTAAAAATTTCTCTACCCATGATGTCGTATTTTGCGTATCTTTGGCCATATCCCCAAGTCATAGCGCCGTCGTCATTTTGCTTAAAGCCCATCATTACGCCAGCGTGAAATGGCTGCTTTAGATCGTAAATTTTGCTTGGCTCAAGGTACCATCTAACCTCGCCTTTTGTATCAAGGATGAAGTTATTTGGGCTGTAGTTCCACTCGATCGCACCGCCAGCTGGGTTGTTCCAAACGACTTTTGTGCCCTTGCCTGTTTTATTTACGAAGTTATTTACGTAGTAGAGGCGGTTTGCAAATTTAGCACTCGCAGGCTTAGTAACCTCGATCTTGTCAAATAGTGCACCCTTTTGATTTGGCGTGCCTGAGCTTTCTAGGTAGATGGCTGGAGCGTAAATTTTATAGCTCTCTTTTATATGCTCAGTCTTACCTTTGTAGCTCTTGTCGTACTCGACCTCAACGGTATTTTGATAGTCAGGATACATGCCAAAAACTGGGATGCCGCCATGTGTGCGAAGATGCTTATCAGCCACTTTGTAGCTTATCACCTGACCGCCTTGCTTTGGCACGATGGTTACTTTTGCATTGCTTAGTGTATAGCCGCCATTTTTGATGACTGCTGTAAGTGGGGCAGTATCGTATGGATTTACCACTACTTCGCCTATTTGTCCAGTTATAGCGTAGTCTAGTTTAGCCCCGCTTGGACCGCCTATCGCAAAAGCGCTCGAGCAAAGCACCGAAGCTAGTGCAACACAACTCAAAGTCTTTTTCATAACATCTCCTTTGGATAAATTTTATAAACTCTACTCATAAAGCTTATAAAATTTAGAAAAAGCCTTGGAATGCCCAAGGCTTAAAATAGGTAAAAGGAGTAATAAAAAATATTGCGTCCTTCGTAATTGTAATAAAACCTTATAACATAAAAATCACGATAAACTTTATAATGGCTTAAAATCTAAATTTATATTAAAAATTTTGCCTTTTTGGACCTTAAGCTAGCATTTACGCTTTAGTACTTATAATCAGCCCCAAACAATGGAGCAGAACTTATGACACTAACTTACAATGCAAAGAAGATTTATGAAAATTGGTTTGATTCAAAAAGTGAGCTTGAAGAGAGTAATGCTAGCTTTTTAGAGGATTATTTAAATTTTTTAGGTGATATTAGTGAAGTGATAAATATTGATGAAAAAACAAGGCTTTCGGTTATCATCGCCTCTCTTTGCGTGAGTAAAGGCGCAAAAAGCTCATTTAAAAGCTTCGTTAGGGCCGCTTTAAACGTAGGCATATCAGCAAAAGAGATAAGAGAAATTTTATATCAAGCAGTGCCTTATGCTGGGCTTGGCAAGGTAGAAGATTATATATTTTTAGCCGATGAAATTTTCAATGAGCGCTATATAGAGCCTGAAAATATGCCTAAAAAATCAAGAGAAGGCAGAGGCGAACGAGGCCTTGAGATACAAAGAAAACTTTTCCCAGCGGTTGATAAATTTATCGCATCAATGCCAAATGATCAAAAACATATAATGGAGTTTTTATCGCAAAACTGCTTTGGCGATTTTTATGCAAGAGATGGGCTTAGTTTAGAGCTTAGAGAACTTTTGACATTTGTCTATATCACGACTCTTGGCTTTGCAAAACCACAGCTTTTAGGGCACATTGCTGCAAATTTTGGCATCGGCAACGATAGAGCTAAGCTAATAAGCGTTGTTACGACACTTATACCATTTATAGGCTATCCGAGTGCTTTAAATGCATTATCAGCAATAAATGAGATAAGCTCTAGTAAAAATTAAATTTTTAATCAATACAATGTCTTATAAATTTCAGCCAAAATTTATTCTAGCGTTAAATTTGCGGTTGAGCTTGGTTGTAGAATAACTCAAAATAAATCATCTAAAGGAGATTATCATGAGTTTTTTATCTAAATTTAGTAAGGCTATCTTTGCCGTTGCGGTAGCTGGTGCGATCAGTGCTAGTGCATTTAGTGAGGGTGAGGACTACGTCAAGCTTGAAAAGCCCCTAAGTGTGGGACAAAATACGCTAGTTAAAATTTTTAGCTACGCTTGCCCATTTTGTTACAAGTACGACAAGAGCGTCACTCCAAAGGTAGTTGAGAAAATCTCTGGACTAAAATACGAGCCATTTCACCTAAAGACAAAGGGCGATTATGGTGAGGTTGCGAGCAAGGTTTTTGCCGTGCTTATCGTTATGGACGAGGCAAAAGGTGTCGGCTTATTTGATGAAAATTCGCTATTTAAAAAGGCTAAATTTGCCTACTACAAGGCTTATCACGACAAAAAAGAGCGCTGGAGCGATGGCAAAGACGCTGATGGCTTTTTAAAGACCGGACTTGAGGCAGCTGGTGTTAGTAAGGCTGATTATGAAAAAGAGCTAGCTAATCCAAAAGTGACTGAGCTACTTAAAAAGTGGGATGAGAGCTATGACGTGGCTAAAATTCAAGGTGTGCCAGCATTTGTCGTAAATGGCAAATACCTCATCATGACAAAATCAATCAGCTCGCTTGATGGCATGGCGGCACTCATCGAAGAGCTTCTTAAAAAATAAGGCATCACATGAGCTTTTTTAAAAAAATGGCTAAATTTCAAGACTCACGCATCTCTTGGGCGATCTTAGTCTTTGTGAGCGTTGCACTTGTCGTTATCGCGCACTCGCTCTTTCAAAACTACGCCTATATGCCACCTTGCGAGCAGTGCGTCTATATACGTTTTGCATTTTTATGTATGGCACTTGGCGGCGTGATCGCTATGATAAATCCTAAAAATTTACTATTTGCTCTAATTGGCTATGTCTTTGCTTTTTGGGGAGCGGTGCAGGGCATAATGTATAGCGTAAAGCTAGCTAAAATCCACGATGCGGTGCATGGCGATGATCCTTTTGGTGTGCAGGGCTGCTCTACTGAGCCACATTATCCATTTGGTTTGCCACTTGAGAAGTGGGCGCCTGACTGGTTTATGCCAACGGGAGACTGCGGATATGACAGCCCTATGGTGCCTGACGGAGCGGTGCTAAGCGATTTGCAAAAGAGCATAGTTGATCTTTATGCGGACGGCTGGTATCTTGTGCCGTCGTCTAAATTTATGTCGATGGCTGATTGTACGCTACTTGGATTTGGCATTTGTTTTATAGTGCTTGCGCTTATGCTCGTTTCAAAGCTTTTATCCTTTTTAAAATGAATTTAGTTAGCCCAAATTTGGGCTAACTTAGGATATACTGCACGCATGGGTATTAATTTAAAATCACAAAATATTAAAATCTACGCCATCATCTTGCTTGCTAGCCTTTTTGTAATACTTCTTGGGCTAAATATTTATAGCAATGCAAAAGAGAAAATCATAGAGCTATCTGATAAAAATAACATAGCAGTTAGCAAAAATATCGTAAATAACTTTCAAATTTGGCTTGATGAGCGTATAAATTCACTCATTCGTGCGTCAAAATTTATACAAAATGCAGACATCGTAGATGACGATGAAAAGATAGCTGGCTTTATAAAGCTCTTTAAGCAAAACGCGAAAGAATTTGATCTAATGCAGCTTTTAAGGGATGATGGAGAAATTTTTGTAGATGGAGAGAAAATTTTAGAAGAAGTTATGCCAAAGAGCGAAAGAGCAGGGCTTATCTGGTATGTCGAAACAAAAAATACAAATACCCCAAGCGTAAATTTCATGCAAAAACATAAAATTTTAAAAGGCTCAACTCTAAATTTATGCGTTCCAGTCACAAAACAAGCGAAATTTAAAGCAGCACTTTGTGGCGTCGTGCGTATAGAAAATATCTTTAATAGCATTAAAAATTTTAGTCTTGCGCCAAATTCTTACTCATTTTTGGTGACTCATAGCGGTGAAATTTTAACATCGATACCTGATCTTGCTTTAAAAAAAGAGATCGAGGAGAAATTTAAAGAGTTGTTTTTAAAAGATGAAGACATTACAAGCTTAAAAATAGGACAAAATTTAATCCAAGTAGCTGAGATACCAACGATAAATTGGTTCATAGGAGCTGGCACAAATAATGAAGAGGAAATTTCAGCTTTAACAAAAGAAGCTTTAAAGAATGCTCTAAGCTTGCTCTTTGCCTTCGTTGCGCTCACATTTTTAGCAAATATTCTTCATAATTTTATGTATAACAAGATAAAAAAGATACAAGATGAGTATGAAACATTGCTAACTCATAGAGCCAAAATGAGTGAGGCCGGCGAGCTAATAAGTGGTATCAATCATCAATTCATTCAGCCTGTAAATTCGCTAAAACTAATGCTAAGCTCGTGTATAATGTTAAAAAAAGAAGGTAAATTAAGCGACGAGGAGCTAATAAATTTACTTGAAAAAGGACAAAGCTCGGTCAAACTTCTTTCAAGTACTATTGAAATTTTTAGAAATTTTTACAAAAGCGCTGAAAATGTGAGCGAATTTGAGATACAAACAAGCATTAAAAATCTAATAACTCTCATGCATACAGAGCTAAGCCGTGCAAATGTTAGTGTAAAATTTAGCGGCTTTAATGAACAAAAAGTTCGTCAGATAGAAAATATAATCCAACAAATTTTGCTAATCCTAATACACAACGCAAAAGACTCACTTGTCGAAAGCTACAAAGATGAGCCACTAAAGCGTATCATCGAGATAAAATTTAGAAGCTTTGAAGATAAGTGCTACATCGGAGTTTATGACAATGGAAATGGCGTAAGCGAGCAAATGAGTGAGAAAATTTTTACTTGGCTAAATACCACCAAAAAGCAAGGAAATGGCATAGGACTTTATTTTGCTAAAAAGCTAGCGCAAGAAAAGCTAAATGGCGACGTAAGACTCGTAAATAACGCAAAGCCAACGGTGTTTGAGCTAAGTTTTGATATAAATTTAAAGGACTAAAATGCAAGAAGTCTTAGAAATTTTAAAAAAGACGTCCGTCTTGGTAGTTGAAGATGACGATATGGCAAGAGAGCTTATTATTAGCGGGCTTAAACCTTATTGCGAACAGGTAATTGGTGCTTGCAATGGACAAGATGGCGTAGAGAAATTTAAAAAGCAAGGCTTTGATATTGTGATGAGCGATATTCACATGCCAGTACTTAATGGCTTTGAGATGATGAATGAGATGAAGCGTACAAAACCGCACCAAAAATTTATCGTCTTTACCTCTTATGATAGCGATGAAAATTTGATAAAAAGTATGGAGGAAGGGGCGATGCTTTTTTTAAAAAAGCCTATTGATATGAAGGATCTTAGAGCAATGCTTATTAGTTTAAGTTTTGAACGAGATGAAAAGCTAGTCTATTTAAGCGATGAGGTGAGTATAAATTTAAAAAGAGAGAAAATTTATAAAAACGGCATTGAAATTTATCTTAGCTTTTTGCAAAATAAGATATTTTGGCTCTTTGCTTATAACCTAAATAAGCTAGTTACTTATGAGATGATAGAAGAATTTGTCTATGAAAGCGATGTTAGCAAGGCGGCTATCCAAAATGTGATACTTCGCCTAAAACGCGAGCTTGGCGTGAAATTTAAAAACATCAGCGAGAGTGGATATATTTTAATCACAAAATCTGAATGATTTGGAATTATCGCCACCTTGTACCATAGTACAATATACAAAAGTAATTAAATATACTAAAATACGGACAAATAAAAATAAGGAATAAAGATGGCAGCAGTAGCTGGTATAGTTAAAAGTGTTTCATCTGATGTTGTAGCGATAGACCAAAATGATCATGTAAGAGTTTTAGACGTAAATGATAAAGTATATATCGGAGAGGCTATAAAGGGCGAGAGTGAAAGCTCAAGCATTACAATCACTGCGAATGATGGACAAGATATATCAATAAACGGATACGATACTCTTTGGCTAGATAGTAGCGTAGTAAGTGATGATATTGGTGAGTCTAGCATAGATACTGACGCATTGTTTAAAGCACTTCTTGGCAATGATTATGTATCGATTTTAGATCATATAAATGAAAAAGTAGATGATATTCTTAGCGCAACCAATTTAGAGCAAGAAGAGCCAAATGATGAGGCTAGCGTAAATATTAGTTTTAATGAAATAGATCCAAATTTAGTAAATGAGCATGGATTAAGAGAAGATGATCTTTTAGCTAAAATGAATGAACATAAAGAGAGTGATAAGCAGGTAGATACTAGCTTTGAGCATACAAATCTTAACGCAACTACGATATATATAGATATCGATAACGACTTAAATAAACTTTCATAAATTTGAGCTTTTTGCTCAAATTTCTTCTGTTTTCAAAAAACTCAAATTTATATAATATCCTCTATAATAAGCCAAAAATTTTAAAGGAAAACGATGAAAAAAATTCTAATCATCGCAGGCTCTTGTAATAGTGGCACAGCTGGGCTTCAAGCAGATATAAAAACATGTGCTAGGCTTAATTGTTATAGTACAACAGCGGTAACTTCTTTGGTCGCTGAGACTACGGATGCTGTAAAGAGTGTAGTTTGCTTAGAACCTAGTTTTGTCAAAGATCAGCTAAATACGCTTGCAGAAGAATTTAGCTTTGATGCGATTAAGATAGGCATGTTATTTAGTGAAGAGATTATGGAAGTAGTGCGTGAGTTTTTACTAACTCAAAATACCAAAGTAGTGCTTGATCCAGTTTGCGTCTCAAAAAGCGGACACAAGCTTATAAAAGATAGTGCGGTGGCAAAGCTAAAAGAGCTAATGAGCTTAGCTACGGTAACTACTCCAAATTTAGATGAGGCAAATGTGCTTTTTGGTGATGAATATAAAGATTTGCCTTGTGATGTTATCGTAAAGAAACATATCAGCGAAGATAGTAGTATAGACACACTTTATAAAAAAGATGGTTCGCTAAGAAATTTTAAAACCCCACTTGTTAATCCGCTTGTAATGAGTGGGACTGGTTGTAGCTTTTCAACTGCACTTGCTTGCTTTTTAGCAAAGGGCAAGAGCTTAGAGGAGTCTATACAACTTTCAAAAGAGTATATTTGCTCTATCATAAAAGAGAGCATAGATACAAAACTTGGTAAAAATCGCCTACTTTGGCATGGAGCTAAGTAAAAATTTATCCCTCTGATCTTTGCACGGCAGCTGAGTGAGTGATGATGTCGTGCAGATTTAGTTTATCTTTTCTAAAGAAACAAAGGCAAAGTCCAAGTATGCTAAAGCCAGCAAAGGCAAAGCAAATTTGGCGCAAGATGGTGTGAAAAAAGCTTAGTTTTCTACCGGTTTTTAGGTTTATTAGATAAATTTCTTGTGCTTTGTAGCCCGGAGTTTGTGCTTTTATGCTAAAAAAAAGGCACATTATAAGTGAGATCAGGCTATTTGCACCAAAAATGGCAATTTGATTATGCAAAAATGCCTCTTTGCCATCAAGCACAATATATGTTGTCGCATAAAATATCGGCATACCGATGATAAAAAGATCGATGATAAAGGCCTTTACTCTAGCCCAAATAGGTGCGATTTTTGCCTTTTGCTTTGCCAACTCAATTTCCTGTATTTATGTAGATATGGCTAAATTTCTCCCAGTCATATAGATAGACTAGGTTGTCACTCTCGCCGCTATCATGCGTGACGCAAAGCATAGTTGAGCCACGTGAGACATTGCACCAGTGATTATAGAGATCAAGTTTTTTGATATCAATTTCTAGCACGCCAATACAGCCTATATATTCATAAATGTTAAGATCAAAAAAGCTCTTATTTTTGGTCTTTAGCAAGTATTTTTTGCTATTTTCTTGCATTAAATTAGCTCTACGCCTTTGCCATTTACTACTTCACCGATCACGTAGCCATCGCTATTAGCTAGGACAGCATCTACGTTTTCTTTTGGCACAACCAATATCATGCCAACGCCCATGTTAAAGGTTCTCATCATCTCGCTTTCTTCTACTTTTTGAGCGATGATTTTAAAAATTTCAGGCGTTTTTATAGCGCTTTTTTGCACCTTTGCACCAAGCTCAGCAGGAAAGACGCGAGGTAAGTTTTCAACTATGCCACCACCGGTGATGTGAGCCATTGCCGTAATCTTATCTTTTAATCTTAAAAAGTCGCTAACGTAAATTCTAGTTGGCTCAAGAAGCACGTCGATGAGCTTTTTATCGCCTACTTTTTCATCAAATTTTAGTCCAAGCTCGCTTACCACTTTTCTTGCAAGAGAGAAGCCATTTGAGTGTAGACCACTGCTTGGAAGTGCGACTAAAACGTCACCAGATTTTACAAATTTGCTCCTGTCGATCTCATCAGCCTCAGCGATACCAACGGCAAATCCAGCAAGATCGAAGTCGCCTTTTTCATACATCGATGGCATCTCGGCTGTCTCACCGCCGATAAGCGCACATTGTGCCTTTTTGCAGCCATTTGCGATGCTTTTTACTACCTCTTTGGCACTCTCTATCTCAAGCTTTGCAGTCGCGTAGTAGTCGAGGAAAAAGAGTGGTGTGGCGAAGTTGCAGATGAGATCATTTACGCACATTGCGACTAGATCCTCACCCACGCCGTCAAATTTCTTAGCGTCGATAGCTAGGCGAAGCTTCGTGCCAACGCCATCAGTCGCACCTAAAATGGCAGGATTTTTATATCCGCTTGGTAGTCTGACCGCTCCTGAAAATGACCCAATGCCACCTATAACGTTTGGTGTCTGTGTAGATTTTACGAAAGGCTTTATCGCCTCAACAAAGCTATTTCCAGCATCTATATCCACTCCAGCATCTTTATAGCTTATCATCTTTGCCCTTTTTTGTAATTTTTTAAAACTTTAGCCAAAAGTTGCTAAAATTGTCATCAATTTTCAAAAATGGAGCGAGTTTGCAGAAATTTCCAAACGCTTATGTCATCACAGGCTCGATCGCTAGCGGTAAAAGCACGGCTATAAATTTACTAAAAGAACGAGGCTTTAGCGTGATTGATGCGGACGTGATCGCTCATGAACAGCTTGAAATTTGTAAATGTGAGATAGTGGAATTTTTTGGCGAGCAAATTTTAGACGAAGCTGGTAAGATCGATCGTCAAAAACTTGGTGCCATTGTTTTTAATGATCCAAAAAAATTAAAAATTTTAGAGCAAATTTTGCATCCAAAGATAAAGGAAGAAATTTTATCTCGCGCTACGAAACTTGAGTGCTTGGAGCAGGTTTATTTTGTCGATATCCCTTTGTTTTTTGAAAAAGAGGATCGCTACGCTGAGTTTAAAAATGTTGCCGTGATTTACGCACCAAAAGAGCTTTTGCTAAGCCGCCTAATGAACCGAAATGGGCTAAGCTTAAATGAAGCAAAAGCTAGAGTAGAGCTTCAGATGGATATCGAGCAAAAGCGAAAAAAGGCAAATTTTATAATAGATAATAGTGGCGATAAAGAAAATTTAGAGCAAGAACTAGAGAAATTTCTAAGGCAAATTTATGGCTGAGTTTATATAAATTTAGCAAAAGAGTAGAGCAATTTTAAAGGAAAAATAATGCAAGTGTCAAAGTACAACGCTAGTGGCAATGATTTTGTCATATTTCATACATTTTTGAGCAAAGATAGAAGTGAGCTAGCAAGGCAAATTTGTAGCCGAACAAACGGCGTGGGAGCTGATGGGCTCATCGTACTTTTGCCTTACGAAAAGGGCGTGAAATGGGAGTTTTACAACAGCGACGGAAGCTATGCTGCTATGTGTGGCAACGGCTCACGCGCGGCTGCTAGATATGCCTATCTAAATGGCCTCGTAAGATCGAGCGAATTTGCCTTGCTAACTGGTAGCGGCGAGGTGATGGCAAATGTGAAAGGTGAGTGCGTCGAGGTTGTGCTAACAAGTCCAAAAATTTTAAGCGAGCCACTAAATGAAAACGGCAAAACTTGGTATTTTTACGATACTGGCGTGCCTCATCTTGTAAATTTCACGCAAAATTTAGATGAATTTGACGTCAAAGAGTGCAGGGCGCTTCGTCAAAAGTACAACGCAAATGTAAATTTAGCCAAATTTGAGGGCGAAGTTTTAAAGGTTAGAACCTACGAAAGGGGTGTAGAGGACGAGACGCTAGCTTGTGGCACTGGCATGGCGGCTTGCTTTTACGGCGCTACTTTAAATTTAAACGCAGCGCAATGCCTAAAAGTCTATCCAAAAAGTAGCGAGGAGCTTGGCCTTAGACTAGAAAGCGGCAAAATTTTATTTAGTGGAGCGGTGAAACACTGCTTTGATACGAGTATTGAAATTTAGTTTTTAGAGCAAGTTTTATACTTACACTTGGTTAGTTTGGCTAGTAATGGTAAGCAAATTTTTCAAATTTATATTATTAAATTTGCACCTAGCTGATGAAGTAAAATTTTTATAGTGGCTTTAATTTGAAATTTGAATACAAAATAACTAAGTTAAAAACTCGAAAAATAAATTTTAATAAAAATTTGAATAGAAATTTAAAAAAAAGAAGATCTCCGCCGAAGCGGAGAAAAGGTGTTATTTCAAAGCATCTTTTGCTTGTTTTGCAAGTGCCGCAAATGTCTTCGCGTCATTCATAGCTAGATCAGCTAAAATTTTTCTATCAAGTTCGATCTTAGCTTTGTTTAAGCCGTTGATAAATCTTGAATAGCTAATATCGTTTAGTCTGCAAGCTGCGTTGATACGAACGATCCATAAACGTCTGAAATCACGTTTTTTCTGGCGTCTGTCGCGGTATGCGTAAACTAAACTTCTCTCTAGTTGCTCTTTAGCTTTTCTAAAATGTTTGTGTCTAGCACTGAAAAAGCCACGTGCTAACTTTAAAACTTTCTTATGGCGTCTTCTTCTAACTACGCCTGTTTTTACTCTTGCCATATTTATCCTTTTACAAATTGGCGCTCACAAAGTGAGTCTTGCCCCTAAATTTGGGGGAGTTTGAATGACTTTTTTGTCAAAAACTTAAATCTACAGCTGCTTATACGCCGAGCATTTTGCGAACGGCTGGGACATTTGTGCTGTCCACGTATTTTGGGCCACGCAAATCTCTCATACGCTTACTAGGTTTTTTTGTTAAGATATGGCTTCTAAAAGCAGAGCCTCTTTTTATCTTATTTTTACCTACTTTAAAGCGCTTAGCAGCACCGCGAACGGTTTTCATCTTTGGCATGCTAATCCTTTTTGAAATTTTATACGCAAGTGCGTAAGTTTTGGATTATAGCGAAAATACCTTTAGAAAATTTAAATTTCACTTAGACAAAATTTGCAATAAATTTACATTAAACTTAAAAGAATTTTAAAATTTATAATTAAATTATTAAAATTTACATATAATCACAAAAAGAAATTTTATTTCACTAAAGGAGTAAATAATGAAAGGCAAAATTCTTGCATCAATCGTTGCTATGAGTGCGATTTTAGGCACAAGTAGCTTGGCATGCACTACCATTTTAGTAGGAGATAAAGCTTCAAATGATGGCTCCATGCTGGTCGCTAGGAGCGCAGATAGCAAGGCTATAAAAGCTCAAGTCTTTTTGATACATCCAGCTACGAAAAATCAAACTGGCATGCACAGCTCAAAGGCGCATGACGGCGCAAATGACTTTACATATCCGCTCCCAAAAGATGGCATGAGATACACAACCATCGCAAATTCTCACACAAAACTTCACGGAGCTGTCGGCTACAATGAAGCTGGCGTTGGACTAAGTGGCACCGAGACCATATACGCAAAAGATGAGCTTTTAAAGATCGATCCATATAATGAAGAGACCGGTATCACCGAAGATGACATCCCAGACGTGCTTTTGCCACGTATGAAGAGTGCAAAAGATGGCGTTAAGCTTCTTGGTGAGATAGTTGAGACAAAGGGCGCCGGAGAAGGCTTTGGCGTAGTATTTATTGACGCAAACGAGCTTTGGTACTTTGAAACAGGTACAGGTCACAAGTGGATCGCTACAAAGATCGCTCCAGATGAGTATTTCGTCACTGCAAACCAAGGCAGACTTCACGCCTATAAAGAGAATGATCCAAATTTCATGGGCGCAAAAGACGTCATTAAATTTGCGATTGATAACAAGACTTATGACCCTGCAAAAGATGGCGAATTTAACTTCACAAAGGCTTATACAAGGGATGATGAAAGAGATGTGACTTACAACTACCCACGCGTTTGCTGGGTACAAAGCATGTTTAACCCAAGTCTAAAACAAGACTTCGCCGATGGTCAGAAATTTCCAGTATTTTTAAAACCAGAGAAAAAATTAGGCGTTGAAGATCTAAAAGCTGCAATGAGAGCCCACTACAACGGCACTGCGTTTGATAACTACGCTAGCAAAGACGAAGATAAGAAAAATGTCTACCGCGCCATAAGCGTCTTTAGAACATACGAGTCTCACGTCATGCAGGTGCGCCCATGGCTACCAAAAGAGATCGGCCGTGTGACTTACGTAGCTCTTGGCATGGCTGATCTTAGCGTTTATTTGCCGTATTACGAGGGGCTTGATGGCTTTATAAAAGGCTACTCAGACGGCTCATACGACGCTGATGACACTTCGATATACTGGGTTTATAGAAAGCTTCAAACCCTTGTGATGACTGACTATGAGAAGTATTCGCCAGTGGTAAAAGAGGCATACGCTAAATTTGAAAAAGAGTTGGCGGTAAAACAGGCTAAATTTGAAGATGAGTACGTCAAACTTTATAAAAAAGATAAGAAAAAAGCGGACAAACTCTTAAATGAATTTAGCCAAAAGACAATGCAAGAGGCTAAGGATCTAACTCAGGAGCTTACAAATAAGGTCTTTACTATGCTTACAGCTGATATGGATGCTAAGCTAAAATCCCTAAATAAAGGCAAAAAAGACTAAACATTCTGGGCGCGAAATTTAGTAGCGCCCAAACTTTAAACAAAAATTTGGCAAAGAGCGTTTATAATGCGACAAAAATTCACTACAAAGGAAAAACGCTGATGCCTTGTCCCATGCATAAAGCTCATTAATCTCGGCAAAAAACATATCAGCGATTTTCAAAAAACACGCAAATTTTTAAATGATTTTACATTTTTTCACATTGAAATAAATCCATTTTTGCTAGCAGGTCCGCTGCATTGTAACTGCATTTTTAATAGCAAAGCTAAGCAGTGTTTAAAATTTGGCAAGGATCTTTTTAGTAGAGCTTTTTATAAATTTTACTTTAGTTTAAGAAGAAGCGGGTGTCATCCGCCGTGTTTTGGGTGACCCAGACTTGTGCGTAGCACAACAACATTGAACATGCTGGGGGTTTGGGTCGCAGAGATAAGGGGACGGTTTCGTAATTCTAGCCCCCTTGTACCTGCATAAAAATATTCAAGGTTGCTGTGTTTTGCACAGATTTAATTTAAAATAGAAATTTAAAAAGGATAGAAATGATAAAAAGTTATGTTTTAGGTTTTCCAAGAATCGGTGAAAAAAGAGAGTTAAAGCGCGCATTAGAGGGCTTTTGGGCTGGTAAAGAGGGCTTTAGCGAAGATAATTTGCAAGAGACTGCAAAGACGCTTCGCCAAAGACACTGGAAATATCAACAAGACGCTGGCATTTCGGCTATTAGCGTTAATGATTTTTCATTTTATGACCTAATGCTTGATAACATCATCGCTTTTGGCGCTACGCCTCCAAGATTTGCAAATTTAAGCGGCTTGGAGCAGTATTTTGCTTGCTCAAGAGGCAATAAAAATGGCGTTGCGATGGAGATGACAAAGTGGTTTAACACAAACTACCACTACATCGTGCCAGAGCTTAGCAGCGAGAGTAAATTTAGCCTAAAAGCAGACAAAATTTTAAATGAATACAAAGAGGCGAAGGCTAACGGCGTAAAAGGCAAGGTAAATTTGATCGGCCCTATCACATTTTTGGCCCTTTCAAAGACGACTGACGGCAGCTGCCCATTTAAGCATCTTGACGCGCTTGTAAGCGAGTACAAAAAGTTACTTGAGCAAATTTCTAAGCTTGATGATGAAATTTTAGTGCAGTTTGACGAGCCGATCTTTGTAACAGACAAAAACGAAAGCGATCTTTTGCCACTTATCACAAAGGTCTATAACGAGCTAACAAGCGTAGCTAGCAACGTTAAGATCGTATTTGCGACATATTTTGAGCATGCGATTAAAGCAGTTAGCGAAGTGGCTAAAACTAAAATTTACGGCATCGCACTTGACTTCATCCACGGTAAGAGAAATTTCGAAGCACTTGAGACTATCAAAAACAGCCATTTGACGCTATTTGCTGGCGTGATCGACGGCAGAAATATCTGGAAGAGCAACATCGATGAAAAAGTAAAACTTGTAGGTGAAATTTCAGAAAAAATAGGCGGAAAAGACCTTTACATCGGCACTTCATGCTCGCTTCTTCACGTGCCATACACTCTAAAATATGAAGAGAATTTAAACCCAGAGATCAAAAGCTGGCTAAGCTTTGCGGTTGAGAAGCTTGACGAGATCAAGATCATCACAAAACTAGCAAACGGAGAGAAGCTTGATGAGAGCGAAACAAAAATTTACGAAGAGAACAAAAATGCTGTTAAAACTCGTGCTACTTCAAAGCTCATCCACTCTTATAGCGTTCAAAACCGCATCAAAAATTTAAGCAAATTTGAGCGTGATGAGAAATTTGAAGATCGCATAAAAATTCAGCGCGAAACACTAAAATACGGCATCTTGCCAACAACAACGATAGGTAGCTTCCCTCAAACGGTTGATCTTCGCGTACTTCGCCAAAATTTCAAAAAAGGCGAGATCGACGCGGCCGCTTATGAAGCAGGCATCAAAAAATATATCGATCACTGCGTGAAATTCCAAGAAGATATCGGCCTAGACGTGCTAGTACACGGCGAGCCAGAGAGAAACGACATGGTCGAGTACTTTGGCGAGCAGATCAGCGGATATGCATTTAGCCAAAATGGCTGGGTACAAAGCTACGGCAGCCGCTGCGTCAAGCCACCACTTCTCTTTGGTGACGTAAGCCGCCCAGAGCCGATGACTGTTAAGTGGATGAAATACGCTCAAAGCATCACAAAACACGTAATGAAAGGCATGCTAACAGGTCCTGTAACGATGCTAAACTGGAGCTTTGTGCGTGACGATCTGCCAAGAAGCGAGGTAGCAAAACAACTTGCACTTTGTATCTATGACGAGATCGCAGACCTTCAAGATGCAGGCATCAGAGTGATCCAAGTCGATGAGGCAGCATTTAAAGAGGGCTATCCGCTAAGAGCTGAAAATATACCAGCTTATGAGAAATTTGCGGTTGATTGTTTCAAACTTTCAGTAAGCTCGGCTGAAGCAAAAACACAGATCCATACGCATATGTGCTACTCTGAATTTAACGATATTATTAAGACCATTGAGGCAATGGACGCTGATGTTATCAGTATCGAGACTGCAAGAAGTGGTAACGAGCTACTTAAAATTTTCAAAGCCGTTGGCTACAAACAAGAGGTCGGACCTGGCGTTTACGACATCCACAGCCCGCGTGTGCCAAGTGTCGAGGAGATCGTCGCTCAGATTAAAGCTCTGCTTGAAGTCTTGCCAAAAGAGCAACTCTGGATCAACCCAGATTGTGGCCTAAAAACTAGAAAATGGGAAGAAGTCGAGCCAAGCCTTAAAAACATGGTAGAAGCTGTCAAGATCGTAAGAGGTCTATAATTCAAATTTTAGCGTCTAGCAAGCCTAGGCGCTAAACTCCGTTGAAATTTCAAAAAAAGTTAGAAAATGTTAAAAGATAAGATCATAAATAATGAAAGTGGCATAGTGCTTTATGGCCTAACGCCGGCAAAGGCTGAATTTGACGAGGCAAAGCTTAAAGAGATCGCCGCAAAGTGGGACAAGAGGATCACGGATGTGCAGGCTGATGGCTTGGTGCTTTACGAGATCCAAGATGAAAGTAGCCGCATAAAAAGCGAGCGAACCTTTGAATTTAGTGATACATTAAGCCCTGAAATTTACTATTCAAAATATCTAAATTTAAAAACACCAAGCATATTTTATAGAGTTGCGAACAAATATAATGAGAGCGAATTTAGAGCAAATTTAGCCAAAAGTAGTAGCGATATAAATGTCTTTGTCGGTGTTGCTTCTGGCAAAGTAGAACCTAAAATGAGCTTAGAGCGTGCTTATGAGATCGCTAGAGACGAGTTTAAAGAGCTTGTAGTGGGCGGTGTTTGTATAGCTGAGAGGCACGCAAAAAAAGGTGATGAAGAGCAAAGGATGAGCCAAAAGGCCAAAATGGGGGCAAAATTTTTCATCTCACAGGCGGTTTTTGATATAAATTTGGCTAAAAATTTACTAACAAGCGTGGCAAAAAGTGGGTTAAATTTGCCTATTATTTTGACATTTACCACTTGTGGCACGCCAAAAACACTAGATTTTATCAAGTGGCTTGGCATAAGTGTTGATGAAAAGAGCGAAAAAAGGATGCTTCAGAGTGATGATTTTTTAGCCACGGCATCACAAATTTGCCTTGAAAATTTTGCAGAGCTTTATGAATTTGCTAAAAAGCTTGGCATAAATGTCGGTGTCAATATAGAGAGCGTAATGGCAAAAAAAGCTGAGATAGAAGCGAGCCTAGAGCTAACGCATAAGATGAGGGAGGTGTTTTGATAGTTTAAAAGCTATCAAAACTTATATTTTATATGGTTTTAGTAAGTTCTTAGTCTTTTTTGGCTTTAATTATATAAGATTTTTAAGCTCATTTTAAAGTAGATAAAATTTATGACAAATATATTATTATGTGGTGGTTCTGGTACGAGGTTGTGGCCTATTAGCAGGACTTTGATGCCAAAACAATTTATTAAATTATTTGACGATAGGTCACTTTTTCAGCTAACTGCACTACGAAATAGCGAAATTTGTGACAATACATTTGTGATTACAAATATAGATCACTACTACTTGGCGATGGATCAGATAGAAAATTTAAATATCACAAATTTTAAATATCTTCTCGAGCCAGTTGGTAGAAATACTGCACCAGCGATCACATTAGCTTGCCTTGCACTTGATCCAAATGAGATTGTTTTAGTAACCCCTTCAGATCATTTGATAAAAGAGATTAAAGCATACCACACAAGCGTAAAAGCTGCAAAGGAGCTAGCAGAGCAAAATTTCTTAGTTACTTTTGGTATAAAACCAAGGTCACCTGAGACGGGATTTGGATATATAGAGGGCTATAATGGTGATGTAAAGGCTTTTTATGAAAAGCCAGACTATGAAAGAGCGGTGAAATTTCTAAAAGATCAAAATTTCTACTGGAATTCAGGTATGTTTGTCTTTAAGGCAGGCGTTTTCTTGGATCAGATGAAAATTTTTGCTCCTGAGATACTTGAAGCATGCAAAGTAGCTTTTGACAACGCAAAAAAAGACAAATTTGATATTAAAATAGACACTACTGATATGCAAAATATCCCACAAAATAGCATAGATTATGCTGTAATGGAAAAGTCAGATATCGTAAAAATGGTAGCTCTAGATGCATCTTGGAGTGATCTTGGAAGTTTTGATAGTTTGGATGAGCAGCTACAAAAAGATATCAATGGAAACACAATAAATAGCGATCTGGTGCAGATAAATTCTCACAATAATCTAGTCCTATCTAGTGGAAAAAAATAGCCTTGATAGATGTCGATGATCTAACTGTTGTTGATACAAAAGATGCTCTTTTAATATCTAAAAAATCTTCTAGCCAAAAAGTAAAAAATGTGGTGGAAATTTTAAAAGAGGAGAGCTCTGGGCTTTGCAATGCCCATGTTACGACAAATAGGCCCTGGGGAAATTACACTGTCCTTGAAAATCAAGATGGTTATAAGATAAAGATAATAGAGGTAAAACCTGGCAAAAGACTATCTTTGCAAAAGCATTTTCATAGAAATGAGCATTGGATAGTGCTATCAGGAAGTGCTACTGTGACGATCGGTGAGACAACTAGACTCGTTTGTCCTAATGAGTCTATCTATATAAAAATGGGTGAAGTTCATAGACTATCTAATGAAGGAAAAATTCCTGTGGTTTTAATAGAAGCTCAGGTCGGCGAATATACAGGTGAAGATGATATAATTCGCCTAGATGATGATTTTAAAAGGTGATTTATGGATAAAAAAGTAGCATTAATAACTGGTATAACTGGTCAAGATGGATCGTATCTGGCAGAATTTTTACTAAAAAAAGGCTATATAGTCCATGGTGTAAAAAGGCGAACGAGCCTTTTTAATACAAACAGAATAGATCATCTCTATCAAGATCCACACGTTGATAATAGAAATTTTTTCTTGCATTATGGTGATATGACGGACTCTATGAACTTAACAAGGATCATCCAAGAAGTACAGCCAGATGAAATTTACAACCTAGCTGCCATGAGTCACGTGCATGTTAGCTTTGAGACGCCAGAATATGTCGCAAATGCTGATGGCACAGGCACCCTTAGATTGCTTGAAGCTATAAGGATATTAGGACTTGAGAAAAAGACTAAAATTTATCAAGCCTCTACATCTGAGCTTTACGGAAAAGTGCAAGAGACGCCGCAAAGCGAAACGACGCCATTTTATCCCAGAAGCCCTTATGCAGTCGCAAAGATGTATGCATACTGGATAACGGTTAATTATAGAGAGGCTTATGGTATTTTTGCTTGTAATGGCATATTGTTTAATCACGAATCACCAGTTAGAGGTGAGACATTTGTAACTAGAAAGATCACAAGGGCAGCTAGTAAGATAGCGCTTGGGCTTCAAGACAAGCTTTATCTTGGAAATTTAGACGCCAAAAGAGACTGGGGCCATGCAAAAGACTATGTGAAGATGATGTGGATGATACTGCAAGCTCCAGAGCCAGAAGACTGGGTTATAGCAACTGGACAAACAACAGCGGTTAGAGATTTTGTAAAATTTGCATTTGCTTATGCTGGCATAAATTTGAGATTTGAAGGGGCTGGCGTAGATGAGGTAGGAGTCGTGGACTCACTAAATTTTGAAAAAGTAAAAGAGTTAAATTTAAATTTGTCCCATTTAAATATCGGACAAACTGTGGTTTGTGTGGATCCAAGATATTTTAGACCAACAGAGGTTGATTTGCTGCTTGGGGATCCTAGTAAAGCAGAGAAAAAACTAGGCTGGAAGAGAGAATTTAACCTTCAAGACCTAGTAAATGATATGATGAAATCGGACTTAAAGCTCATGACAAAAGATGTCTATCTAAAAGATGGCGGATATGAGATAATGAGCTATTTTGAGTAAAAAATGGATAAAAATAGCAAAATTTATGTAGCAGGGCACAAGGGTCTGGTAGGCTCTGCTATAGTGAAAAATTTAAAATCAAAAGGCTATGAAAATATAATCACAAGAACTCATAGTGAGCTTGATCTAATGGATCAAAAAGCAGTTTATGAGTTTTTTGAAAAAGAAAAGCCTGAGTATGTGGTGCTAGCTGCTGCAAAGGTCGGCGGAATAGTGGCTAATAGCACGTATAGAGCTGATTTTATCTATGAAAATTTGCAAATTCAAAATAATGTGATCCATCAAAGCTATGTGCATAAGGTAAAAAAACTACTATTTCTGGGAAGTACTTGTATATATCCTAAAAATGCTCCGCAACCAATGAGGGAGGAGGTACTTTTGACATCTCCACTTGAATACACAAATGAGCCATATGCGATCGCTAAAATAGCCGGCATGAAGATGTGTGAGAGCTATAATTTACAGTACGGCACAAATTTTATATCTGTTATGCCTACAAATTTATATGGTCCAAACGACAACTTTGATCTAGAAACTTCGCATGTATTGCCAGCACTTATAAGAAAGATACACCTAGCAAAGCTTTTAAGCGAAGAAAAATTTGACGCAGTGGTAAAAGATCTAAAAGCAAAAGATATAAATGATGCTATGGCTTATCTTGGTAAATTTGGTATTTCAAAAGATAGAGTAGAAATTTGGGGCACAGGAAAACCTAGGCGAGAGTTTCTATATTCAGAAGATATGGCCGATGCTTGCATATTTTTACTGGAAAATAGAGACTTTAAAGATACTTATGACAAAAATAGCAAAGAGATAAGAAATACGCATATAAATATAGGTACTGGCAAAGATATATCTATAAAAGAGCTAGCAAATTTGGTTAAAAATATAGTTGGCTTTAAAGGAGAGCTGTGCTTTAATGATAGCAAACCTGATGGCACGATGTTAAAACTAACGGACCCCTCTAAGCTCCACTCTCTTGGTTGGAAACATAAAGTAGAGCTTGAAGATGGAATAAAGATGCTTTATAAGTGGTATTAAAAAATAAAGAAAGTAATAAATGAAAAAAGTTTATGTAAGTATAATAGCTGATTTGGTACATGCCGGACATATTAAAATTTTAAAAGAAGCCGCAAAATACGGAGAAGTTACAGTTGGTCTTTTGACATTAAAAGCATGTGGTGAGTTAAATGATATTCCTTATTTAGATTATAATAAACGGAAAGAAGTTCTAGAAAATTTTTCTATGATAAAAAATATTGTTCCACAAGATAGTGCCAGTTATAAAGATAATTTGTTAAAAATACAACCAGATTTTGTTATTCATGGTGATGATTGGCAATTTGGTTATCAAAAAAAATATCGTACAGAGGTTTTAGAATTATTAAGACAATGGAATGGAAAATTAATAGAAGTGCCTTATAGTCATGATATAAATGAAATAAAAGTAAAGGAAAATATTAAAAAATTAGGCATAACATCTACTGCCAGACAAAGCAGGTTAAAAAAACTACTAAAAGCAAAAAAAGTTTTAAAAATACTTGAGGTTCATAATGCTTTAAGCGGTCTTATTGTTGAAAATGCTAGTGAAGTACTAGAAGATGAAGAGATTGTAACATTTGATGGCATGTGGTCTAGTTCACTTACTGATTCTACCTCAAAAGGCAAGCCAGATATTGAGGCTGTAGATACTACAGCCAGGTTAACAACCATAAATGAGATTTTTGAAGTAACAACAAAGCCTCTTATATATGATGCAGATACTGGAGGAAAACCGGAACACTTTGAATTTACTGTTAAAACATTAGAGAGAATTGGAGTTAGCGCTGTAATTATTGAGGATAAAACTGGATTAAAGAAAAATTCTCTCTTTGGAACAGAAGTAGAGCAGACACAAGATACTGTAGAAAATTTCTGTTATAAAATCAAATCTGGCAAAAAGGCACAAATTACAGATGATTTTATGATTATTGCTAGAATTGAAAGCTTAATTTTGGATAAAGGTATGGAAGATGCTCTAAAAAGAGCTTTTGCATATATAGATGCTGGCGCAGATGGAATAATGATACATTCAAGAAAAAAAGACCCAACTGAAATAATAAATTTTATAAAAGAGTTTAGACAAAAAGACAATAGTACCCCTATAGTAGTTGTTCCAACATCATTTAATACTGTTACAATAGATGAATTTTCTGAAATGGGGGTAAATGTTGTGATATATGCAAACCATATGTTAAGGGCTGCTTATCCAGGTATGATGAAGGTTGCAAAGTCTATTTTAAAACATAAAAGGTCGCTTGAAGCAGAACCTGACTGTATGCCCATAAAGGCTATTTTAGAACTGATACCAGGTACAAAATAATGGCACTTGATACAAGAGATTTTATTAGTAGATTAATAGCGAACGGATATACACATCTTTGCGTTGTTCCATGTAGTTTTATAAAATATGTTATAAATGAGGCAATAAATAATCCGAATATTGAGTATGTCCCATGTGCCAGTGAGGCAGTTGCTTGCAGTATAGCATCTGGTTTAAAAATGGCAGATAAAAAGCCAATTGTATTAGTCCAGTCCAGTGGTATTACAAACATGGGTAGTTGCATTACCAGCCTATTAAAACCATATAATATTACTTTTCCGATTTTATCTAGTTGGAGAACGTATAGTGATGGAGATAGTGAAATACAACATGAGCATCTAGCAACAGGATTGCCGTCTCTTATATCTACATATGGATATAACAGCCAGATATTAAATAATAATAATATTGATGATGCCATAAGACAAATTGAAATCTGCAATAATACACCAACTATTGGGATTATAGAAAAAAATAGTTTTACTAAAGTTGAGCTTGAGGATAAAAATAAATTGGATTTGTCTATTTATATTCCTAGAAGCAAGTTTTTAGAGGCTTTGAACAGAATTTTTAAAGATAATGATGTGCTAATTATTGGAACCACTGGAAACACATCAAGAGAAATGTATACATTTATGAAAAATACAAATAATTTTTATATGGTTGGAAATATGGGTGGAGCTTTAAGTATTGGACTTGGAGCTGCTAAGGCAGGTAAAAATGTTATAGTATGTGGTGGTGATGCAGAATTTGTCATGCATATGGGAGGACTTACTACTGCTGGAAGATATAAAAATGACATAAATTTAACTTACGTTTTATTTGATAATGAGTCAAATAAATCTACCGGTGGACAGAGTACATATCAAAAGCATTTAGATTATATAAGCATCGCAAAAGCGTGTGGACTATATGTAGTTGATAACATAGTTTATGGTGTTGAAGAATTTGAACAAAAAGTAAGAAATGTTAAAGGATTAAAATTTATCCATGTGAAGTGTGGTCTAGACAATGAAGTGCCAAGACCGCCACTAGAAGTTATAAAAGTTAATAAATTTAATTAAAAATATACAAATAAACTTAATAAAAGGGATATTTTAAAAAAAGATATGATAAATACAGCAGTTATACTGGCAGCAGGTTTCGGAAGTAGATTAAAAGAAAGGACAAAATTAAAACCAAAAGGTCTTTTAGAAATAGAAGGCATTTCTCTTGTCAAAAGAAGTATAGATAATTTATTATCATGTGGAATTGAAAAAATATATATAGGTACTGGCTATTTGGCTGAAATATATGAAAAATTTTCACTTAATTATCCACAAATAGAAACAGTTAAAAGTGATAAGTACGAGATAACTAGTAGTATGTATACTCTTTATTGTATGAAAGAAAAGTTAAATGATGATTTTTTGCTCCTTGAATCTGATTTATTATATGAAAAAGATGCATTAAAATTTCTTCTTGAAGATGAATTGGACAATATTGTTTTGGTAAGTGATAAAACAAATTCGAATGATGAAGTATATATAGAGATCGATGAAAATTATAATCTTGTTTCTTTGTCAAAAAAAAGAGAAGAATTAGGATCTATATACGGAGAACTTGTTGGGATATCGAAAGTTTCACTAAAAAATTATAAGATTATGTGTGAGACCTTTGAAAAACAAGATAATCTAAAAATAGATTATGAAAATATCATGGCTAAAATTTCAAGTAAAAGTTCATTTTTTGTTAAAAAGATAAACGGTCTTATATGGTGTGAGATAGATGACAAAGACCATTTAAGAAGAGCAATTGAAAAAATACTACCTAAAATAAAGGCAAAAAATATGAAAATTAAAAGAAATATATTATTAAATCCAGGGCCAGCAACAACAACCGATACTGTCAAAACGGCTCAAGTTGTACCAGATATTTGCCCAAGAGAAAAAGAATTTGGTGATATCATGGAATATGTTTCGTCTGAGCTTACAAGCATTGTTGCTAATACTAATGACTATACCACGGTATTATTTGGTGGAAGTGGTACAGCAGCTGTAGAAGCTATATTAACTTCCGTTGTTCCATACAATAAGAGCATACTGATTATAAATAATGGTGCTTATGGAACAAGAATGTGTCAAATAGCATCAAGATATAAGATAAAATATATAGAATTTAAAAGTTCATCTATAGAGCCAGTGGACTTAAAAAAAGTAAAGGAAGTAATAAAGCAAAATAATAGCTCCATTTCTCATCTTGCTGTTATACACAACGAGACTACTACGGGTATTTTAAATAACCTTAGTGATTTAGGAAAATTGGCAAAACAATATAATATAGAGTTTATAGTAGATGCTATGAGTTCTTATGCTGCTATCCCAATCGATATGCAAAAACAAAATATTTCATATTTGGCCTCTAGTAGTAACAAAAATATTCAAGGTATGGCCGGTGTCAGTTTTGTAGTTGCTAAAAAATCTTCTTTGGATGAGTTAAAAAACATAACACCAAGAACTTTTTATTTAAGTCTTTATGAACAGTATGATAATTTTAAAAAAAATTATCAAATGAGATTTACTCCACCAGTACAAACCATATACGCCCTTAAACAAGCTATTATTGAAGCTAAAGATGAGGGTATAGAAAATAGATACAAGAGGTATTGTAAATCTTGGGAAACTTTAATAAAAGCCCTAAAAGAGATGGGGTTAACTTATTTAGTAAATGACAAATATCACTCTAAAATTATCACTTCTATTCATATACCTGATGGTATAGATTTCAATGATATGCATAATTATTTTTATGAGAGAGGCTTTACTATTTACCCTGGAAAGGTGGCAGAATTTAATACTTTTAGGATTGCAAATATAGGGCAGATAGATAGTAAAGATATTGAAGATTTTATTGTAATTTTAAAAGAGTATTTAAACAGATGATTAAAAAAATAAAATCATTAAAATCAAATAATGAGTTTATGAAATATTTTAATAATACATCATATTTACTTTTTGATAAGATTTTCAAAATGTTAATATCTTTTTTTGTAGTTATATATTTAACAAGATATTTGGGCCCAGAAAGGTTTGGTTTGCTTTCATATGCTCAGAGCTTTGTAAGTATATTTATTGCATTTGCCTCTTTAGGTCTAAGTCAAATTATAGTAAGAGATATTGTAAACGATCAAAATAATGTAGATAAGGTGCTTGGAACCGCATTTTTTATGATGTTTGCCTCGTCTATTATATCCATGGGAGTTATTTTTATATTAAGTTTTTTTATTTATAAAGAATCTCAAACTAGGTTATTAGTAAATATAGTGGCAATAACTGTTATTTTTCAAGTTTTTTATATTTTAATTGAAAGTTTTTTCCAAGCAAGAGTTTTATCAAAATATATAGTTTTTGCTAGTAATACAGGTTTTTTGGTTTCATCTTTTATAAAAATATTATTAGTTTATTTTAGTATGCCATTAATGTATTTTGCATATGCGCTTGTGTTCGATAGTCTTTTTTTAGCATTGAGTTGTTTGTTTATATATAATTACAAGGGCGGAAATATATTAGGTTGGAAAATTGAAAAAGTATTGTTAAAAAAATATATAAAAATTTCTATACCAATGCTTATGGTATCTATAACAGCATTTATATATACAAGAACTGATCAAATTATGATAAAACATATGCTTGGGAACGATGCAAATGGGAACTATGCAGCAGCAATAAGAGTTAGTGAACTGTTTTATTTTATTCCTAGTATTATCGTGGCTTCTATATATCCAAAATTAGTAGAATTAAAATTACAAAATCAAGACAGCTATTTAAAACTACTTGAAAAACTTTATAGATTGGTATTGTGGATATCTATTCCGATTGCCTTAATAATGACCTTTTGTAGTAGTTTTATTATTACAATATTATATGGTGAAAAGTTTGCTAGTGCCCCGCATATTTTATCTGTCCTTTCATGGTGTATTATCTTTGCATCGATTGATGCAGTTTTTGTAAAAATACTCTATGTTGAAAAATTTGAGTCAAGGTATTTATATAAAAGCACATTTGGTGTATTAATTAATATAGTACTTAACTATATTTTAATTAATACACATGGTGTTGTTGGTGCTGCTATGGCGACACTAATTACACTAATATGTGTAAGTTATGTTTTTGATTTGTTGGATCCGAAATTAAGAGAATATTATTATTTAAAACTAGTATGTTGGACACCACTAAATAATATTAAGGAATAAAAATGCAATCTAAAATTAGAAGAATGGCAAAAATAATAATGCCAAGACTATATAGAAAATTGAGTGAAATGCGAAAAAAACAGGTTATTAATAAGTTAAAAGATAACTACCCAAACTTAAAAATATTTGGTCCTATTTCTCAGGGCAATAGAAAATTATTCTCACAAGATAATCAAGATTATATCATATATGAAAATTTTTTTAAAAATAAAAAAGATGGTTTTTTTTGCGACATTGGCGGGAATCATCCGTTAAAGATAAATAATACTTTATATTTCGAGCAATTAGGCTGGCACGGTGTAGCCTTTGAACCTTTGCCGTATCTGGCTGATCTTTGGATTAGGCACAGGAAGGCAAAGCTTTTTTCTTATGCTCTTTCTGATGCTGAAAAGGAAATGGTTTTTACTATTGTAAAAAATACCACCGGATGGGAAGACATGCTTTCTTTTGTCAAAGAAACAAGAACTATAGATTATGAATATGAAACGGAAGAAATTTTAGTGAAGGCTAGGACCTTTAGAGAAGTTATGAAAGAGGAAAATATTACTCATATAGATTATTTATCATTAGATGTTGAAGGGCACGAATTAAATGTATTAGAAGGAATTGATTTTAATGCCGTTAGAATTAATGTATTAACTATAGAAAATAACCCTCCTTGCTCTCCGATTTATGGAGATGAGTCAATAAGAAAAATTATGTTAAAAAATGATTTTGTTTTATGGGGAAGAATAATCGGCTTGGATGATATCTATGTGCATAAAGATTACTTAAAGCAATCTCTTGGTGGAGAGTTGCTATAGATATGAAAACAATAGCATTTTATTGTGAATACGATAAACGAGTAAACGATGATTATTTCTTGCTTCAATATCCATTAACAAATGAATATGTTAGTTTGACTAATGACTTAAAAAGAATAGGGTATGAAATTCATACTCTAGATATATATAAAAAACAAAACATTGATCCGGACATTTGTATCTTTTTGGATATGCCGACTTTTAGTATAAACAAGATCATAAATAAGAAAAAAACAAAATCAATAGTAATGTTACGAGAAGCAGAAATTATAAATAAAATCAATTACGATAAAAAACGACACCAAGAATTTGATTTTATTCTAACATGGAAAAATAGTTTAATAGATAATAAAAAGTATTTTTTCTTCCCATCTACAAGGTATGTTTTTTCAGAAAGGGCAACAGTTAAAGACTATCTAGATAGAAAGCTATGTGTTTTGATTAATAGTAATCTATCATCAAATATAGAAGGGGAATTGTACTCACATAGATTTAAAATCATTAGATGGTTTGAAAAAAAATATATTAATGATTTTGATTTGTATGGCTATGGGTGGGATAAATATATACTAAAAATTAGAAATAAAACTATATTTAGCTCAAAACTATTGGCGCCTAAAAGGATCTCTTATAAAGGCACTGTTGAAGACAAGATAGCAACTATAAGTAAGTACAAGTTTGTGATTTGTTTTGAAAATGCAAATAATGTGGAAGATTATGTTAGTGAAAAGATATTTGATTGTTTTTTGGCCAGTACGGTTCCTATCTATTGGGGGGCACCAAATATTGAAAAAATTATCCCGAAAGAATGTTTTGTAGATTTTAGACAATTTAATTCTATTGATGAAATGCATGCATTTATATCTAGCATAGAAGATAAAAGGTATTTGGAGTATATAGATAATATTAATTCATATATAAATTCTAATATGGCTAAAAGATATAGCCTTGAAAATTGGGTTAATTCTATAAAAAAAGTTATAAGGTTATGTAATGTTTAAAAGAAATGACTGGAATCCAAAAATATTAGAGTTCTTTTTAAATGCAAATTTTTTAGAGAGAAAGGAACTTTGGAGATATATTCAAAAATTTTCAAAAAATTTTAATGGCTCTATTTTGGATTTAGGCTGCGGAACAAAACCTTATATCGATCTATTTGAATGTAAGAGATATATAGGTCTTGAACTAATAGGGGGGGGGCAGAACAATGCCGATTTTTTTTATGATGGTAATACTTTCCCTTTTGAGGATAGTTCATTTGATGGTCTTGTTAGTTTTCAGGCTATATACCAGGCAGATAATATTGAGAATATTATGAAAGAAATTAACAGAGTACTAAGAATTAACGGTAAAATTTTAATTTCTGTACCGTTTATATGGTTTGATGGCGAAAAGCACTCCGAGAGAAAATTTTCTACTTATTACGCAGAAAAGCTTTTTATTGATTATGGATTTGAAATTATAAAACGAGAAAAAACAAATCCAAATTTAAGCTCACTATTTTTGCTAGCAAACGTATATTTTAATGATATGATTGGTAAAATTACTTTTAAGTTTCTAAGAAGAATTTTAAAATTGTTAGTTACTCCTTTCTTAAATTTAATTGGATTACTAAATTTAAAGTTTTGTCAAAAAACAACCAATCTTTATATTGATTCGGTAATTTATGCTATTAAGGTAAAAAATGTTTAATATTATAAAAAAAATTATCGAGAATCTTTTTAAGACACATCAGTGGTGTATTTTGATAAAAAAGTCAAATGAAAGTGTATGGGTCAGACTAAAACAACCAAAAGATGTAAGTAGAGCAGACCCATTTATCGTATATAAAGATGGTAAGTATTATATATTTTTTGAAGAATTTGATATAAAAAAAAGGCACGGCTACTTATGCGCTGGAGAGTATTGTCAGAATTGTAATGGAATTAAAAACATAAGAGTTATATTGAATGAAAAATACCACTTATCATTTCCAAATGTCTTTTTATATAAAAATGAATATTACATGATTCCAGAAAGTAGTGAAAACAAAACAATAGACTTGTATAAATTTATAAATTTTCCATATAGTATAGTAAAAATAAAAACATTAGTAAATGATATAAGTGCAGCAGACAATGTCCTTTTGTTTAAAGATCAAAAAGTTTATTTATTTACTAGTATTTATGCTCATAGTAGATGTTTACACTCTGAGAATTTATCTATATATCAGTCTAATGACCTTTTAAACGATGATTTCGTAGAGGTTCATAATAACCCAGTGCTTACAGATAAAGAATTTGTTAGAAATGGGGGACGGTTTATAGAAGGTGAGTCTGGCTTCTTTAGAGTTTCCCAAGATTGTAAAAAGAGATATGGGTATAAAATTAATTTTATGAAAGTCAATAAAATAACCGACACAGAATATGAAGAAGAAGTATCTAAAATGATTTATCCACCAAAAGGCTATATAGCTTTTCATACATATAATATTGCTAATGATATAGAGATAGCAGACGGAAAAATAGTTCTAAAAAATCTATTTGTTTTAATAGATAATTTTATTGATTTATTAAAATTAATTTTCAAAAAGATTAGGATAGGATTTGTTAATCGGCAGATTTAAAAATGATGGTAGAAAATGAAAGAATTTAATTCGTTTCAAATAAAAGCTAAAAATGTTTTATTCCTTCTTGAAAATGGAATTAGAAATATTTTAGATCATTTTGGTTTGCTTGCAACTGTCAAAAAATACTAGGCAAATAATGAAGAAAATAGTTTTTTTAAACTCTACAATGCAAGCTGGTGGACCAGCTAGAGTTATCAATTTATGGAGTAATCATTTTATAGATAAAGGCTACGATGTAGAGATAGTATCTAATATTGATGTATCTCTTTTCTATGATTTTAATAAAAAAGTTAAATATTCCATCTTGGGTATTGATAAATTTCAACAACGGTCGAGAACTAGGACTTTTTTTAAAATATTTAAATTTATAGATAAAAGAAAAAATGAAATACACATTTACAACAAAGCCCTATATATACCATACCTGTATTTACTCAAAAAAATAGGTTTGATAGATAAAAGTATAAAATTGGTTTATTTTGCTCATGGTGGAAGTAGTGATTTTATAACACTGTATGATAATTTTAAAAATTATATGATAGCTTGTACGTTTGATAATGTTATTGCATTACATAATGATTACGATAGTTTTGATAGTTCTACCGTTAAGAAAACATTTAAAAGAAAAATAATTGATAAAATTTTTAAAGATTATTGGCAAGAGATCGCAAGTAAAATAGTGTATATACCAAATCCAGTCACTTTTTATGTTAAAAATCCTAGTAATTTGATGCAAAAAAATGTTTTAGCTGTAGGAAGACTTGACAAAGTGAAAGGATTTGATTTATTGATAAAATCATGGAAATTAATTTGTGATGATGTTGGAGGGTGGAGACTGAGGATTATCGGCAGCGGACAGGAAGAAGATAATCTCAAAAGAATATGTGAAGAGCTTGATACAAGAAATATTGAATTTATACCACAGCAATTCGATATTAAACAATACTATATTGATAGTTCAATTTATGTAATGTCTTCCATAGAAGAAGGCTATGGTATGGTTGTAATAGAGGCCATGGAGTGTGGCTTGCCCATAGTAGCCTTTGATAATGTCGGAGCTAAATTTTTAGTCAAACATGGCAAAAATGGACTAGTGTGTCGCACTGGAGATATTGCTACTTTATCGACAAATTTAAAGAAATTGATAGATGATTTTAATCTTAGACTAGAGTTTGGAAAAATGTCTAAAGAGTATGCAAAGAAATTTCATATAGAAAATATATCACCTAAATGGAAGCCAATTTTAGGAAAGAATAATGCATAAACAAATAATTACCTCTACTGGCTATGGTGGTACGGGCAGTAGTGCCATAACTGATCTACTTAAAGAGTTTGATTCTGGAATTTCTATGGGTGATGCTGAATTTTGGTTCTTGCAAGACTATGATGGGGTATCTGATCTAGAGTATTATTTAATAGATGGGAATCATAGATCTAAAGTTAGTATGGCAATCAGCAAATTTATTAAATATATAAAAACCCATAGTGCTTTTTATAATAAATTTTTTGGTGAAAATTTTATTAAATATTCAAATGAATATATTAATTCTTTAGTTGATGCAAGATTTAGGAAAGCATTGAGTGATTATGAAGTAAGTAATAGTTTTTTGAAACTATGGTACTTTAAAATTTATCCGATTATGCAGCTTGGGATAAAAAAAATATTAAAAAAAGATACGTTTGAATTTTCACCAAAGATACGTCTGATTGATAAATATTATTCTATTCCAGATAAAAACAGATTTTATATCGAAACTAAAAAGTATACTAGCAAACTTTTTAGTTTATTGGATACAGATAATAAATATAAATTTATTGCCATAGATCAATTGGTGCCGTCTATTAATACTAATAGATATTTTAACTATGTTGATAATTTAAAAGTAATTGTAGTAGATCGTGATCCAAGGGATCTTTTTTTGTTGAATGAGACGCACTGGAATGGCGCATCTTATATCTGCGACACAACTAATATATATGAATATATAAATTGGTATAAGACAATGAGGGAACATATAAAAACAGAGAAAAAAAATGATAATGTAGTTTATATGATGATAGAAGAACTTATATACGAGTATGATAAGTCATTAGAGCGTTTGTATAATTTTCTAGGTTTAGCAGAAGAAGAACATATAAAAAAAAGACAATATTTTAATCCAGATGTATCTAAAAATTGGACTAGACTTTGGGAAAAATATCCCAAATATAAAAAAGAAGTAGAGATTATTAGGGAGCATTTAAATGAATATTGCTATAAATGATCTTAAAAAACTAATTGAGCCACATTTTCAAGGAGATCTAATCAAGGATTATTATGAAATTAAAACAATAAAAGCTATAAATTTATTAACTCATACTAGATTGGACCTAGCCTTTAAACTTTTATACCTTGATATGATAAATAAGGATAGTGCTTTTGCAAAAAAAGTTTATGAAGAGCATATACGTGCGTTTAGTTTGGGGAATTTTACTGAGTTTGGTAATAAAAACAAAAATGGTATTAATTCTTTCATAAAAGAATTTGATGTTACTTTTGAGTGTATTAAGAAAAATGGATTTGACTGTCGTAAAACTATTGTGCCACTTTCAAAAAATAAGTCTATAGCAAATGGAGCACATAGGGTTTCTAGTGCTATATATATGGATATAGATGTTGGATGTGTGCAAATAGAGACTGCAGACCATATTTATAACTATAAATTTTTCTATGAGCGAAATGTGTCGAATGAAATCTTAGATGCTGTAGTTACTAAATTTATAGAATATGCTAACAATACATACATTGCCTTTATATGGCCTACGGCACAAGGACATGACGAAGAAATAGAAGAAATAGTTCCAAGAATAGTATATAAAAAAGAGATAAAACTTAATCCAAATGGTGCGCACAATTTACTTTCTCAAATATATTATGGAGAAGAGTGGTTGGGTAGAGTAGAGGATAATTTTAGTGGGTCCAAAGGCAAGCTTATAGAGTGTTTTACTAATTTTAATCCGGTAAGAATTGTGGTGTTTCAAGAAGATAGTTTAAATAATGTATTAAAAATAAAAGATAAAATAAGAAATATTTTTGATATTGGAAAACATTCTATACATATAACTGACACTAAAGAAGAAGCTATAAGAGCATCACATATAGTTTTAAATGATAACAGTATTCACTTTTTAAACTATGCAAAACCAAATAAATATATTGCCACTCACAGAAATATAGATAAATTTAAGAAGTTTATAGTGGATAATAAACTTAATACTGATGATGTAGTGTTGGATGGCAGCATAATCTTATCCGTTTATGGGTTAAGAGAATCTCGTGATATAGATTATTTTTCAAGCATAAAAATTGAGAATAAGGAATTTGAAGCCCACGATGAAGAATTGATGTATCATAAAAAAGAAAAAAGCGATATTATTTACAATCCAGCAAATTATTTTTATTTTAATGGTTTAAAATTTGTATCATTTGCTCAATTATATAAAATGAAAAAAAATCGCCATGAAAAAAAGGATATAAATGATTGTAAAATAATGGAAGCTTTGATAGAAAATAATAATTTAAAGAAACTAATAAATGGAATCAAACAGGACTTATTCTATATAAATATAAAGGCTAGGGCAAAATTAATAATTTTTTTAAAAGGTATTGGGCTTTTTTGTATAGCAAAAAGAATATATGGTGTATTAAAGGGTAATATAAAAAATGATAGACATTAATAAAAATCCAGTCGTGTCTGTTGTGATGTCTGTGTATAATGCTGAAAAATATTTAGATGCTGCTATACGAAGCATATTGGAACAAACATATAATAATTTTGAATTTATCATTATCAATGATGGCTCAAATGATAGGAGCCTGGAAATAATTAAAAAATATAAGAATGAAGATGATCGCATAGTTTTAGTCAGCAGGGAAAATAGAGGACTAATATCGAGCTTAAATGAGGGGATAGCAAAAGCAAGAGGTGAGTATATAGTAAGAATGGATGCAGATGATATAAGTTTGCCGTTTAGGATAGAAAAACAACTGCAGGTGATGGAGCATGAAAAAGATATAGTTGTTTGCGGAAGTTGGATAAATATTTTTGGGGAAAATATAAATGAAAAAGTTGCTAGATATTTTGAACACGACAAACAAATAAAAGCAAATTTGCTTGTTTCTTGTTGTTTTGCTCATCCATCAGTAATGATTAGAAAAGATGCCTTTACAAATAATAATATTTTGTATGATGAAAGGTTTAAAAATGCAGAAGATTATCATCTTTGGACTCAGCTTGCAAAGGTTGGTAAATTTTATAATATCCCAGAAATACTCTTAAAATATAGATTTTTAGAAACAAGCATTACAAGATTATCAGACAAGGATTGTTCAAAAAGATATAACGTATTAAAAGATATTTTTAAAGAAGCTCTTAAGGCAGTTGATTTAAGTATAAACGAAGAAGATATGAAAGTACATTTTATAATATCCGATAATGCAAGAATAAAAAATAATAAAATCGAATTAAAACGTATAAAGAACTACTTTGATAAAATTTTAAAAGCCAGTGAGAATAAACAAGTAGTAGACTTGACTACTTTAAAACAAGTACTTGGTAGAAGATGGTTGTATAATCTTATTTGCCATAAAGATATTAGAGCTATATTTTATAGCTATTTTTGGTTTGGCGTAGCTAGTGTTCTCAAAGGCAAATAATGGAAAAATATAATGTTTCTATAATAGTTCCTATATATAATGTGGAGAAATATATAGAAAAATGTGCAACTACGCTTTTAGAGCAAGACTATAACAATATAGAGTACATTTTTGTAAATGATTGCACTCCAGATAGTTCTATGAAAATTTTGAAGGATATTATTGAAAGATACCCAAATAGAAAAGATGATATAAAAATTATCAACAATATAAAAAATAGTGGATCAAGTCTTACTAGAAAATACGGTTTGGATGCTTCAAGTGGTAAATATGTTTTGTTTGTAGATAGTGACGACTGGGTCGATAAAGATATGGTAAGTTCTTTGATTAATGAAGCTAGAAAAAGTTATGCGGACATAGTTTGTTTTGACTATATTAAAGAATTTAATAAAAAAAGTATCGCAAAAAGTTTTTTTTATACAAAAAATCATCCAAAGTCTAATTTGAACTTCGTAAAAGCTATTTTATCTCATGAAATTTCTGTTTCCATGTGTGATAAATTGGTTAAAAGAGAGCTTTATGAAAATATTGAATTTCCATATTTTTCGCACTGTGAAGATAGTTTTGTAAATTTACAGCTTTTTTATTGGGCAAAAAAAATTACTCACATTGCAAAACCATTTTATCACTATAGAACAAATCCTAATTCGCTTTCTAGTAGTTTTTCAAATAATAAAAAAGCTCTTGATGATTTTGCTGATTTTAGCAGAGCTGTAAAGAATTTTTTGATACAAAAAGATCTTTTCGATGAATATTTTAAATTTCACATTCCTACTATTTTAAAATTTACTTTGGATTATTCTGAAAGTGATTTTAAAAAACAAATAAATGCCATATGCCCAGAAGCAAATAATATAAAATATGTTTTTCAAATCAATAGAAATATAATTTATAAAATTTTATATAGCACTGTTTTTATAGGGTTTCCGCAAATTTTTGTTTTTGCAAAAAAAGTATTTATTAGGCTTAGAAATTTTTAGATTCATATGATTGGAGTTGCTATGAAAATTTTTATAATCGGTAATGTCTCGTCTATGATGATAAATTTCAGAGAAGAGCTCATAAAACTACTTGTATCAAAAGGGCATGATGTCTACTGTTTAGTTAGTGACTACAATGAAGAAAGTAGAAAAAAAATAATCTCATTAGGTGCAATACCGCTTGACCACACTTTAAATACAAAAGGACTAAACCCATGTAAAGATCTCGTTGCTACATATGATTTGGTTAAGCTATTTAGGCAGCATAGGCCAGATGCGATTTTTTCTTTTTTTGTTAAACCAGTTATTTTTGCAACTATAGCCGCAAAAATAGCAAGAGTACCACGAATAGTAGGCATGATAGAAGGGCTCGGTGGGGCTTTTACGGTTTATAAAAATGGGCAAACAAAAAAGGCGAAAATCATCAAAACTATACAAGTTCTTTTATATAAAATTTCACTACCATTTCTTGACGAGCTTATATTTTTAAATAATGACGATAAAAAGGACTTGATTGATAGATTTGATATAAAAGTAAAGTCCATAAATATATTAGGCGGTATAGGTGTTGATCTTGATAAATTCTCATATACTAAAGCACCAACTGATCCTATAAGTTTTATTTTTATAGCAAGACTTCTTGCAGAAAAGGGAATATTTGAGTATTTAGAGGCAGCTAAAATCGTAAAAGAAAAATATAAAGATGTAAAGTTTTATATATTTGGTAGTTTTGATGAGCACAATCCATTTGGATTAACGCAAGAAGAGCTAAAACCTTATCTTGATAGTGACGTAGTTATATATCCTGGCTTCGTAAATGATATAAAAGAACGGATAGTAAATAGTTCCATTTTTGTCTTGCCTTCGTATTACAGAGAAGGTGTACCAAGAAGTACGCAGGAAGCTATGGCGATAGGAAGGGCAGTAATAACCACAAATAGTGTAGGATGCAAAGAAACTGTTGAAGATGGAGTAAATGGATTCTTGGTGCCGCCATTTGATAGTAAAATTTTGGCACAAAAGATGATTTATTTTATACAAAATTCAGAAATGATAGTCCAAATGGGTATGGAAAGCAGAAAAATAGCTGAAGTAAAATTTAATATAAATGAAAAGAATGAAAGACTTGCAAAGATTATTATTGGGAAATAGCACATTGCCATTTTTAGATTTTTAATTTAAAAATTTATATTGACTGGATTTTAGCAAACTTATCGTGATTTAAATAATAAAAACTAAGACAAGCTGGTTAGTTTTTTAAGCTAGACTTCTAACCCACTAGTCCACCAACTAGTTTTTATATTGTTCTTATTGGCCTTTTGTTTTAAAAATTCCTATTCATCTTTTGTAGGCTTAAACTCATCTTTGAAGAATTTTTGCTTAGTTTCTATCCTCTTTTCAAGCATCTTCTTATCGTAAATTTTATATGAAGGCTTCCAGTACTCAAGGTAGTTTCTAAAACCAGTGCTGTGACCTGTATCATAGAGACAGCTTACACATTTTAGCTCTTTATCGCTATAAAGGAGTTTTTATGACGACATGTGAGTTGCCGATATTGACCGGGTAGTTTTCATCTTTGCCGATAACTACAAAGTAAGCGCCAGCTAATTCTAATTTTTCCATTGCATTTACTGGTTATAAATAAATTTAATTACCAAGGAATTAAGCTAAATAAAATAGAAAATAAAATATAATCCCAAATCTTTGGTCCCGTAGCTCAGTTGGTAGAGCACTACCTTGACATGGTAGTGGTCGATGGTTCGAGTCCATTCGGGGCCACCACTTCTAATAAAACATCCTAAACAAGAGATTTAAAAATTAATTATTAGTAAATTTTCTAAAGATGCGGTAAAGATTTATTTCAAATAATCTTTCACATCATACTCTTTGCCAGCATCGTGATCTTTTAAAAGCTTTGCCACGATAGGGCTTAAAATGATGATGGCAATTAAATTTGGTACGACCATCAAGCCATTGAACATATCTGCTAGGCTCCAGACAAAATCAACCTTTTGCAAGCTTCCCAAAAATACAAAAACGACTACTAAAATTTGAAAAGCTCTGACCGCTTTTGCCCCAAGAAGGTATCTTACGTTGATCTCAGCAAAATAGTACCATCCAAGAATCGTTGTAAATGCAAAGAAAAATAGGCAAACAGCTACGAAACTATATCCGCCAACCTTGCCAAAGATATGCGATGAGAAAGCCTCTTGCACTAAGGTTATGCCTGTAAAGACTGCTTTGCCATTTTCAAAGCTAATAACATTTGCAGTAAGCACTACAAAAACGGTGATATTTAAAACGATAAAAGTATCTACAAATACGCTCATTATGCCAAGTACTGCTTGATCGACCGGGTGTTTGACATTAGCTGCGGCGTGTGCGTGCGGAGTTGAGCCCATGCCAGCTTCATTGCTAAAAAGACCCCTTGCGATGCCGTATCTCATCGCAGCCGCTATGCTAGCTCCAGTCGCTCCACCCCACGCAGCTGAAGGATCAAATGCTGCTTTATAGATAAGCAAAACTGCATCTGGAATTTCGTGAAAATTTAAAGCGATAATGATTAGCCCAACACCTACATAAAGTAAAGCCATCAAAGGCACGATCTTTTCAGCTACTCTTGCGATCGCCTTTACGCCACCTATAAAGATGACTGCGCAGACGATTGCTAAAAAAGCTCCAGTTATCCACTGAGGTATGCCAAAGGCACCTTTAAAGCCATCTGAGATCGAGTTTGCTTGCACCATATTGCCTATAAATCCAAGTGCGATAATGATAGCGATAGCGAAAAAGCCAGCTAAAATTTTTGCCCATTTTCCCTTTAATCCACGACTTATATAAAATGCCGGACCGCCTATCGTGTGCCCGCTATCGTCTTTTGTGCGGTAAATTTGAGCTAGACAAATTTCAGCAAAATTTGTAGCCATGCCTAAAAACGCAGCGCACCACATCCAAAATATCGCTCCAGGACCACCCATGATAAGAGCTGTTGTCGCACCTACTAGATTGCCAGTGCCAACTTGTGCGGCGATCGCAGTTGCAACTGCTTGAAACTGGCTCATACCGGCCTTACCAGCAGCTTCGCCGTGAAGCGAGAAATTCCCAAAAAGCTCTTTTAAGCCCATTTTAAACTTAAAAATTTGAACAAACCCAAGCCTAATAGTAAAAAATAGTCCAGTGCCGCAAAGTAGGGCGATAAGGAAGTATGGACCCCAAAGAAATGAATTTATACTCTCAACGCAATTATTTAAAATTTCAGCAAAATTTGTAGGCATTTTCTTGACTTTCATTGGTGTAGTTTAGAGAGCGAGTATATTTAAAAAAATATAAAATTAAAATAAATAAGAAAAATTTTTTAGCTTGGTTTAAAATTTTGCGCTAGTTTTCGGCTTACTCGCGGTGAACTTGCTTTTACTAACAAGATTTTGTGACCAATATTTTTACGCTCTAAGGCGTTTTTTGATTGATAATTTCTAAATTTATTCCGCAAAGACGGCTTATGAGGACTAAAATTATTTCTTGATTTTTGGATCTTAAAATTAGGTTTTTATGTATTTTAGATGGCTTTTGTGAGAAATTTGCAATCTTTATTGCGTGGATATAACTTGGCAAAACGTATTTGGCTATTGGTTTTGTTGAAAATTTTATCAAAGGCGTTTAAAAAGCTTTGGCGTTAAATTTTGCTTCGTTGTTATTTGCTGGATTTGCCATATTTTATCCGCTATTTGACCTGTCGGTAGCCAAACTTTGCGTCAAATTTTTCTCGCCGATCGCCGCCCAAAGTTGTTTAAAAATTTCTGGAAAGCTGCTTGCTCTGCCATAAGCCGTCGTTAATCTATCCCAAGGCACGTATTCTATCTTTAAATTTGCGATGTACGCTAAATTTTGCTAGTTTATTTACATTTCTTTTAAAATTTGCTCCATAAATCCGACAGAGTAAAGCCCAAAATTTAGCCCTTAGACCTTATCTTTTCTAGCCACTCATTTAGCGTTTTTTCAAAGCCTATGCCCTTGCTTTTGTAAAAAACGAGCGGTTTTTCTAGATATTTTTGCTCGACCCAGCCGCCAAAATCATGCGGATAAAGGTAGTCCTTGCTCTCTTTTGTGTGATTTTTTAGATATGGTGGAATTTTTAAAATTTCCTCGCTTTGCACGTATCTTAGTGCGGCAT
This sequence comes from Campylobacter concisus, assembly GCF_001891085.1. Taxonomy (NCBI): domain Bacteria; kingdom Pseudomonadati; phylum Campylobacterota; class Epsilonproteobacteria; order Campylobacterales; family Campylobacteraceae; genus Campylobacter; species Campylobacter concisus. The sequence goes on along the minus strand of NZ_JXUP01000001.1, from coordinate 301,908 downwards.
TTATCGCGTTGTAGCTGGAGTTTGACTTTGGCGAGCTGGCTAGATAGATAGCACACTGAGCCAGTATGATCCTAGCCTCTGGAAAACCTATCTCTTTTACCGCGCTAAGCGTGCTGGCAGCTAAATTTAGTGCATTTGGATTTGCGTTGCCGATGTCTTCGCTGGCAAATATCGCCATCCTTCTAGCGATGAAGTCTGCACTCTCGCCAGAGTCTATGAGTCTTGCAAGATAGTATATGACGGCGTTTTCGTCGCTGCCACGCAGGCTTTTTATAAAAGCACTTGCTAGCTCGTAGTGCGTGTCGTCCTCTTTTGCTCCCTCTTTTAGGGCGTTTTGGCGAAGTGTTTTTAAATTTTCTAAGCTCACATTTTCATCAAGTGTGACGGCAAATTCTAATAAATTTAGCATAGCTCTTGCGTCGCCGCCACTACTTTTAAAGAGATACTCCTTTGCCTCTTCATCTATGCTAAATGAAATTTGCTCCCTGATCTTGCCAAGAAGCTCCTCAAAGTCGTTGCTGCTAAGCGGCCTAAACTCAAATAGCATCGAGCGACTTCTGATGCCTGAGCTTAGTGTGAAAAAGGGATTTTCCGTGCTAGCGCCGATGACTAGGGCTTTGTAGTTTTCCATGGGAATTAGCAGTGCTTCTTGTTGGGTTTTGCTAAGTCTGTGGATCTCGTCTATGAAAAAGAGTGGCTTATTTAAGGCGTTTTCGTAGTTTTTTAAAATTTTGCGAAAGTCATCTATCTTTAAATTTCCGCCATCAAATTCGTAAAAGTCGTAGTTTGCCCCACTCGCCACAGCTCTTGCAAAGCTCGTCTTGCCACAGCCTGCTGGACCATAAAAGATGGAGTGTGGGATTTTGCTAGAGGCTATAAATTTTAAAAATGCCGCTTTAACCGCCTTTTGTCCGCAAATTTTATCCAAGTTTTTTGGTCTAAACATCAGTGCAAGTGAGCTCAAATTTACTCCTTTACTTTGCTGGTTTTGGCAAAATTTTAGCTTTCGCGCTAAGACTTTCTATCTTAAACTCATAAATTTTAGTGATCTTTAGCCCATACTGAGCCGCTGTTTCAAAGGTGTTCATCGCATAAGCTGTATATTTTAGGCTGAGAATTTTTAAAATTTCATATTTTTTAGCTTCGTCTGTGATCTCGTAAACTTTAGTTTTTGCGATGGCACTTTTGTACTCAGTCGTAAAAACCTTGCCTCCAAGTGCCTTGCCATCGTCTTTTATCGCATCTAGCTCGCTTTCGCTTAGATGCGGGACCTTGTTAAAACTAACGCAGACAAACTCTACTTTTCGTCCATCTTGAAGTAGTTTTGCCTTACAGCCAGCGGTAGCTCCGTGTATAAAAATACTTTCACCAACTCTAACAGGCGAGATCGGTACGCTAAAAATTTCTCCCTCATCATCCACACATGAAATTACCGCATATTCGCATTCATCTATGATTTTTAAGCCATCTTCACGGCTTAGCTCTCTATCTTTTCGTCTCATTTTTTATCCTCTTTTTGAAAAAGCATTTTAAAATTTAAGTGCTTAAAGGCTAGTATAACGCAAAAATTTCAAGGAAAAACATGAAAAAAATAGCTATTTTTGCCATTTTACTTGGCGTAAATTTAGTCCATGCAAACGATGTTTGCAATGAATATATCAAGCAAAGTAGGCTCTATCTTGACGAGTTTTATGCAAAAGAGAGCAAACGACTCGCAAATGATGAAAAGGCGTTAAGGCTTTTTGAGCTTAAATTTGATGAGTTTAAACAAAGACAAAGCGGCCAAGAAGCCATAATTTTGCAAAACAAAGATGAGAAATTTTGCAAAAGAAAGCTTGAAGAGACAAACAAACTTTTAAATGATCTAAAAAAATAGATCAAATTTTTACGTTTAGATCCCAGTCTATTGGCGTTTTGCCATGGTTTGCTAGATAGATATTTGTCTTTGAAAAGTGTCGGCAGCCAAAAAATGCGCCACGAGCCAGTGGGCTTGGATGTGCTGCCTCTAAGATGAGGTGCTTGCTAGCGTCAATGAGCGGTGCTTTGGCTCTAGCTGGATTGCCCCAAAGCATGAAAACTACGTTTTGTAAATTTTGGCTAATCTTTTTTATTACAGCGTCAGTAAAGCCCTGCCAGCCAAAGCTAGCGTGGGAATTTGCCACTCCAGCGCTAACGCTTAAAGTTGAGTTTAGAAGCAGCACGCCTTGTTTTGCCCATTTTGTGAGATCGCCGCTATTTGGCTCTTTTATGCCAAGATCAGCGTAAATTTCTTTATAAATATTCACAAGACTTGGTGGGACTTTTACGCCATTTGGTACCGAAAAGCTTAGCCCCATGGCTTGATTTGCGCCGTGATATGGATCTTGTCCTAGGATTACGACTTTGACATCGTGAAATGGCGTTAGATTAAATGCATTAAAAATGAGTGGACTTGGTGGATAGACGACGCCAGCACTCTTTGCTTTTAAGAAATTCTCTTTGATGCGAGCGAAATTTTCGCTCAAAAACTCATCTTTTAGCACCTCTTTCCAACTTGGCTCGATCTTTATATCATCTAAATTTATCTGCATTTTCCTGCCTTTTGTAAGTTTTAGCGGTATAATTTTAACTAAAATTTATCCAAAGGAAAGAGCTGTGTCTGAGCAAATTTTTAATAAAATCCACGATCTCCTTAGTAAAAACGAGGCTAAATTTAGAGTGATAGATCATGAGAGTGCGACCACTTCAGAAGAGGTGGCAAAACTTAGAGGAACAAAGATGAGCCAAGGCGCAAAGGCTCTAGTTTGCTCTATTAAAGGAGTGGATGAGGAGAAATTTAGGCAAATTTTTAAAGATGAAAATGTACTAAATGATTATTTACTAAGCGATGAAAAGCCAGCGATGAAGGCTGGTAAAATTTATATTTTGGCTATTTTGCCAGCCGATATGCAAGCAAATCTTGATAGCTTGACACAAAAATTTGACGGCAAAAGAGCAAGCCTAGCTAGTCCAGATGAGGTTTTGGCATTGACAGATTGTGTTTTTGGTTCAGTGCCACCATTTAGCTTTCATAAAAATTTACACATTGTAGTTGATGAAAGGCTACTACAAAGAAACGATGAGATCGCATTTAATGCGGGACTACTCGATAGATCGATCATTTTAAATACAAAAGATTATACAAAGATAGTGCAACCAATGCTAATAAATTTTGCAGAATAAAAAAGTGCTAGGCTAACCACTTCCTAGCACTAAATATTGTCGGGAGAAAAATGAATTTAAATAATGCAAAGACGAGAAATTGCTAAATTCATTTCAAGAACAAATATTATCAGGCATAATCTTAAAATATAATAAATTATATAAATAAAAAGCTTTAAATTTAGGGATTTACACATTTAAATATAAATATATATATTTCATAAATAAATTTATAGATCAAAGCTTGTGGATTTAAAAAGAATTTATAAAAATTTGCTTAGTAAATATTAAGTTTAGCTTAAAGCCCATTTAGATAAAATCCTTAATCGTTCTTTTATCGTAAAAAAGACAATTTGATATAAGGAAAAACAATGAGCGATATCATCGCATACAAACTAAATGGCGAAATAGTCGATACTCAAAGTATCGCAGGGCGTGAGAGTAGTGCTGAGCCTATCTATTTTGACAACTCAAAAGAGGCACTACACGTTATCAGACACTCCTGTGCGCACCTCATGGCACAAGCTATCAAATCACTCTATCCAAAGGCGAAATTCTTTGTCGGACCAAACGTAGAAGATGGATTTTATTATGATTTTAGAGTTGATGATGAGGGCACGAAGCTAGGCGAGAGCGATCTAGCTGCAATCGAAGATAAGATGAAAGAGCTTGCTGAGAAGAAATTTGATATCATCAAAACCTGCTCAACCAAAGCTAATATGAGCGATAAATTTAAAGATGACGACCTAAAGCAAGAGGTCTTAAAAAGAATTCCAGATGGCGAAGTGAGCAGCTACTCGCAAGGGGATTTTGAAGATCTTTGCCGCGGACCACACGTACCAAATACTAAATTTTTAAAATTTTTCAAACTTACACGCGTGGCTGGCGCATATCTTGGCGGCGATGAGAGCCGTGAGATGCTAACTAGAATTTACGGCACAGCCTATGCAGATAAAGAGAGCTTAAAAGAGCACATCCGAATCATCGAAGAGGCCAAAAAGCGCGACCACAGAAAGCTTGGCACCGAGATGAAACTATTTACTTTTGATGAAGAAGTGGGTGGCGGCTTGCCGATATGGTTACCAAATGGTGGACGCTTGCGCTCTAAGTTAGAGCAAATTTTATACAAAGCTCACCGCGACCGTGGCTACGAGCCAGTGCGAGGACCTGAGCTTTTAAAGGCTGACGTGTGGAGAAGAAGCGGCCACTACGCAAACTATAAAGAAAATATGTACTTTACGACGATCGACGAGACAGAGTATGGCATCAAGCCGATGAACTGCGTTGGTCACATCAAAGTCTATCAAAGTGATATCAGGTCTTACCGCGATCTACCGCTTAAATTTTTCGAATACGGCGTCGTACATCGCCATGAAAAAAGTGGCGTTTTACATGGACTTTTTAGAGTTCGCGAATTTGCACAAGATGACTCACATATCTTTTGTATGCCAAGTCAAATCAAAGAAAATATCCTAGAAATTTTAAAATTTGCTGGCAAGATAATGGAAAATTTTGGCTTTCACTATGAGATGGAAATTTCGACCAAACCTGCAAAAGCGATCGGCGGAGATGAAATTTGGGAAACGGCGACCAAAGCGCTAAAAGAAGCTCTTGATGAAAATGGCTTTAAATACGGTATCGATGAGGGCGGCGGCGCATTCTACGGTCCAAAGATCGACATTAAAATCACTGACGCGCTAAAGCGAAAATGGCAGTGTGGCACGATACAGGTGGACTTTAACTTGCCAGAACGTTTTGATCTAGGCTACATCGACGCAAATAACGAAAGACAGCGCCCTGTAATGCTCCACAGAGCTTTACTTGGTAGTTTTGAGAGATTTATAGGAATTTTACTTGAGCACACTGCTGGTGAGTTGCCATTTTTCATCGCTCCTACTCAGGTCGTCATCGTGCCTATTAGTGACACGCATTTAGAATACGCAAAAGAAATTTCACGTGAGCTAAGAAAGATCAACGTCGATAGCGAGATAGCAAGTAAAAATGAGAGTTTAAATAAGAGAATAAGAACGGCAGAAAAACAAAGGGTGCCTATGATAGTCGTGCTAGGAGACAACGAAGTAGCGAACAAGAGCGTTGCGTTGCGCGATAGACAGGCTAGGACGCAGAGCGATATGAGCTTGGCGGAATTTATAAATTTAACGAAGGAGAAACTTAGTGAGGTACATTTTTGAGTAAGGAAAATGAAGTATTGCTCAATGAGGACATAAGGGCGAGAGAGGTAAGATGTGTAGGGGATGATGGCACGGCATACGGTGTCATCTCAAGAGAAGAGGCTTTAGAGATCTCAAATAAGCTTGGGCTTGATCTAGTGCTTATAGCGCCAGACGCGAAGCCGCCAGTTTGCAAGATAATGGACTATGGTAAATTCCGCTATCAGCAAGAGAAAAAGCAAAAAGAGGCTAAGAAAAAGCAAAAAACCATCGAGATAAAAGAGATAAAACTCTCTGTCAAGATCGCCCAAAACGATATAAACTACAAGGTTAAACACGCAAGCGAGTTTTTGCAAGATGGCAAATACGTTAAATTTCGTGTATTTTTAAAGGGTCGCGAGATGAGCACCCCAGAGGCTGGCGTAGCCATGCTTGAGAAGGTCTGGGAGATGATCAAGGATGAGGCTGACCGCGACAAAGAGCCTATAATAGAAGGTCGTTATGTAAATATGCTTGTAACTCCAAAAAAGGGTTAAATTTTCACAAAGAGCAGGCTAGGGCTTGCTCTTTGTTACATTAAATTTTTAATACAAAAACTTATAAATAATTATTTTCCAAAAATCCTATCATTTTTATATGTGTTAAATTTATGCAAAGGCGTTTGCAGGGTTGATATACCTTATGGTTAAATTTGATAGGCAAAATTTGGATGTGGTTTAAATTTAGTAAATTTTGGTCTTTACTTGCTGGAATTTACCCGCTTTGTTATCGCTCGTATGGATGTTGTGCTGAAAATATTTCTTGTGAGCTTACAAAATTTGAGTGCTTGCGTGAGTATTTTTAAGCTAAATTTTGCCTAATATCTAGCTAAATTTGGTAATGGGATATCGCTTTAATAATACTTTTTACAAAAAGCTTTGACTACTCTTGGTTTTATGTGGCGACCAAATTTGACGATAAATTTGATTGTTCGTGGATTAAATGGAGCAAATTTTAATTTTTGCTTACTAGAATTTGCTTCATCCTTTTTCTGCCAACCATTACATGGGCGCTTTGCTGAAATTTGGCTAGGTAAGGGTAACCTGTTAGAGTAAATTTGATAACTTCTTGTGAATTTTTAAGTTTATGGTACTTGTGCTTAACATTTTAAGTTAAATTTCGCTTAATAGCAGGCTAAACTTGCTAAAAAATTCGCTTGTTTGTAGTTTAAATTTATAAAAGAGAATTTTAGGCTGGGTGAGCATAAATTTACTAAATTTTATAAGCCATTTCTTGGCAAAAATCAAATACCCTATAATCTGCTTGGATAAAATTTAGTGTTTGCTCATTCTCTACCAGAACTTTTTTCATTTTGCCTTGCTATATCGATGCCAGCTAACACTATAAGAATTTCTCGATCGCAACGCGCCTGCTACAAATTTCTTCATCTTTAAACAGCCACACATAAACATACCACTCGTACAATCAAGCAAAAGCATACATGGCAAAAACTTTCAAATTTGTTGCACAACCTCGCCACTCCACCATTTGCCACCACGCCAGCTTTTTTGACAAAATTTCTATTAAATGCTCTAAAAATAGTGATCTGCTCGCCACCTTAGTATCAATATTTTAAATTTAGGCGAGCTTCAAATCCACATCTATCACGCCACCACGAATTTGTCAAAACGAACGCTGCATAAAATACTTCAAACTAGCGTAAATTTGATAGTTTGTCAGTAAAATTTGCTATACAAAAGGCAAACTCTCTTTTAGCTAAAAGCCCAAACTTATTTCATATTGGTTTACGTCCAAATTTAGCTTGGACGCAAATTTATAGAGCAAGAGCTAAAATCAGCCCTACACATATCCCTGATCTATCATCGCGTCGGCCACTTTTCTAAAGCCCGCGATATTTGAGCCAAGCACCAGATTTCCCTCGTCGCCAAACTCCTTGCTAGTCTCGTAGCTAAGCTCAAAGATATGATTCATTATGCCGTGCAGTCTGTGATCGACCTTTTCAAAGCTCCATGCGGTCATGCCGGCATTTTGCATCATCTCAAGACCTGACGTGCCCACGCCGCCCGCGTTTGCCGCCTTTGCCGGAGCGAAGTAAAAATCCTTTTGCGCTAGCATAAAATTTATCGCATCAAGCGTGCTTGGCATATTTGCGCCCTCAGCCACGAAACGGCAGCCGTTAGCGTAGAGCGTCTTTATGTCGGCTAGATGCAGCTCGTTTTGCGTCGCGCACGGAAACGCCCCGTCGCACGGCACGTCCCACACGCCGTTTCTGCCCTCTTTGTACTCGCCCACGCTTACGTATTTTGCGTTCGGTCTAAATTTAACGTATTCGCTAAGGCGCGCGCGTTTGACCTCTTTTAGCTCTTTAAGCACCGCTAGATCGATGCCCTCGGCGTCGTAAACGTATCCGTTTGAATCAGAAACCGTGATAGGCAGCGCGCCTACTTGATAGAGCTTTTCTACCGTGTATATGGCGACGTTTCCGCTACCGCTTATGCTGCATTTTTTGCCTTCTAGCCCAAGCCCAGCTTTTTGCAGCATATTTTGCGTAAAATAGACTAACCCGTATCCAGTCGCTTCCGTACGCGCTAGGCTGCCGCCCCAGTTTAAGCCTTTGCCCGTGAGTATGCCGTCAAATCTGCCCGTGAGTTTTTTATACTGCCCAAACATATAGCCGATCTCGCGCGCGCCCACGCCGATGTCGCCTGCGGGTACGTCTACAGTGTTGCCGATGTGGCGGTATAGCTCGCTCATAAACGCTTGGCAAAAGCGCATTATCTCGCCCTCGCTCTTGCCTTTTGGATCAAAGGTGCTGCCGCCTTTTGCGCCGCCGATATTTACGCCCGTGAGCGAATTTTTAAAAATTTGCTCAAATCCAAGAAATTTTAGTACGCCAAGATCGACGCTAGGATGCAGTCTGATACCGCCTTTATAGGGGCCCACGGCTGAGTTAAACTGCACGCGGTAGCCGTTATTTACCTGCGGTCTGCCGTCGTCGCCCGTGTATGTGACGCGAAATATCACCGTGCGCTCAGGGATGACGATGCGCTCTAGGATTGCGTGTTTTTGGTACTTGCTCTCTCTTTTTATAAGCGGCTCGAGGCTATTTAAAACCTCGGTCGCAGCCTGGACAAAGACGCCTTGACCCGGATTGGTCTTTTTTATCCACTCCATCGTTTTTTCGATGTACTCGCTCATTTTGGCTCCTATTCGTCAAATTTTCGTAGTTGAATATTAACTCTCATAGAAAAAATTTTTATTTAAATTTATTTTTATATTTTTATTTTAGGCAATGAGCGTTACATATCGAAACTAAATTTATAAAAAGTGGTTTTTGTTTCGATCGCTGGGATAAATTTATAAAATAGAATTTAGGCTGAGTGGAGCCTAAATTTACTAAATTTGCGCCATCTCTTGCCAAAAATCAAGTGCTGTGTCGTCTGCTTGGACAAAATTTAGGATATGCTGGGCTGATGGCATGGCTTCATCATTTAGTCTTGCTATATAGGTGCTGGCAAGCGCTATGAAAAATTTTTCAAAGTCGCTTGCGACGCACCTGCTGCAAAGCTCCTCATCTCCAAAGAGCCATGCATAGACCGCGCCACTCGTGCAATCAAGCAAAAATATCCACGGATCACCCACGGCAAAGACTATCAAATTTAAAGGGCGAGCTTCACCTTGCCACCATTTGCCACCAAACTCATCTACGCTATTTAGCCGTACTAGCTCACTCACGTAATCGCCTTTGGAGCCAAATTTGACATTGCAAATTTCAAAATTTCCAAGGTCAAATTTGCTTAAAAGCTTTGTAAATTTAGCTGGGAAATTTATGCCAAGAGCTTCTTGTGCGTTTTTAAGTGCTTGTGCGGTGGCTTTAACATCATTTTGAAGCAAGAGTCTCATGCCAGTCATACCCTCTTGCTCTAGTGGCAAGAAAATTTGATCTAATTTTTGAGCTATCTGGTTTAACTTTAAAAACATATCAGTCCTTTAATCTGCTAAATTTTGGCAAATTTTATCAAATTTAACTCGGTGCGCTTTTAATTTTGACCCATTTGTCCCCAAATTTAGACCACAATCTTCATAAATTTAAGAAGCTGGCAGAGATAACTAAGAAAACTAGCAATCACTAAATGCGAGATGTTGCAAAGAGTTAATGATGAGGTAAATTAGCTTGATAAAGCAGCGTAGCCCATAAAAGAGATTTATAACGATGCTAAAACATACGAACTTGAGGCTTTTGCGTGCGCATGAGCTCGCCATTTATGATGGAGTGCAAAGAAATTTTGGGTGGCGCAGCGATCAATAATGAAGCAAAAGATGAAAATTTAAACGCGAGTGTGCCGCCTAAAGAGCATAGTACAAGAATAGGCAAAACTATCTGGTGGCTAAAGCTTGGCACATATTTCCACACGCCAGTTTATCTGTGTGAGGGGGATGTTTTACTTTATATCTCTACGCCGTGGATGTAAAAAGTGACGGGCGATATTTAAATTTAAAACCAGTTGCACGGAGTACTTTGCTTGGATTAATGGTCAAATTTTGTTCGCAAATCACAAAAATAAGCCAGTTTTGATAAGCGCTAGAAATGGCTTGCTTTTAAAAGAGATAGGGTTTGAAATTTTGGTTTAGTTACAGATCAGATTATACTAGTAAGCGGTGGCAGGCTCTACGCCTTGGCAAATGACGGAGCTAAAATTTACGCAGTTTGCGCGAAAATTTAGCCTTGGCGGAATTTATCGCCAAAGCCGCAATGAGATAAATTCATCTCTTCTTTTTATATCTTTTTATCGCCTCTACGATGACCTCTTCTAGGTCGTCATTTGGCTCTTTGTTCATATCATCATAGGTATTTTCAAGGATAGTTTTTAAGTTTTTCTCAACGTAGCTAGTATCGAAAAATCCTCTTCTAAACTCCTTGCTTTTGCTGATCGTTAGCAAAAATGGGATGATCGTTCGCACGCCTTCGATGGTAAATTCTTCAAGTGCTCTTTCAAGCTTATTTACCGCTAGATCGTAGTCGGTCGCCTTTACGATCAGCTTTGCGATCAAAGAGTCATAAAATGGCGGTATGGTGTAGTCCTTATAGACGTGGCTATCGACGCGCACAGATGGACCAAGTGCTGGATAGTAGCCCTCGATAGTGCCTGGTGCTGGGATGAAATTCTCCCAGACATTTTCAGCTGTGATCCTTGCCTCTATCGCGTAACCACGTGGCTTGATGTCACTTTGTTCGATCTCTAAAATTTCACCAGCTGCGATCCTTATCTGCCTAACGACTAAGTCGTGGCCGGTGATTTCTTCGGTGATGCCATGTTCCACTTGGATACGAGTGTTCATCTCCATGAAGTAAAAGTTGTTGTAGTCATCTAGTAAAAACTCGATCGTTCCTACGTTTGAGTAGCCCACAGCCTTTGCAGCGGCCACCGCAGTCACGCCCATAATCTTTCTTAAATTTTCACTGATCGATGGGCAAGGTGCGATCTCGATAATCTTTTGGTGGCGCCTTTGGATAGAGCAGTCACGCTCGCAAAGGTGGATGATGTTGCCGTAGTTGTCGCCTAAAATTTGAAACTCGATGTGGCGAGGATTTACGACAAGCTTCTCCATAAAAACTTCATCGTTATTAAAGTAGGTCTTTGCCTCTCTGGTGCAAGACTCAAAGGCATCTTGCATATCTTCTTCTTGCCAAACTTCTCTGATGCCACGGCCACCACCACCACCGCTTGCTTTTAAAATGACTGGGTAGCCGATGCGTCTAGCGTGCTCTTTTATGGCATCCATACTCTCGTCATTTAGCTTTTCTGTGCCTGGAACGATTGGTATGCCGTTTCTCTTCATTAGGTATCTTGCGATATTTTTATCACCCATTTTTCTTATCACTTCAGCCTTTGGACCGATAAAGATAAGCCCAGCATCCTCAACTGCCTTTGCAAATTCGTAGTTTTCGCTTAAAAAGCCGTATCCTGGGTGTATCGCATCAGCCCCGCACTCTTTAGCAAGCTTTACGATCGCTTTGGCGTCAAGATAGCCTTTGATCGGATCTTCGCCTACTTGATAGGCCTCATCAGCGATCCTTACATGCAAGCACTCGCTATCTGGCGCTGTGTAAATTCCTACGCTTTGGATGTGTAAATCCCTACAAGCTCTGACTATCCTAACTGCGATCTCACCACGATTTGCGATAAGAATTTTATGTATCATAGGCTATCCTTTTTGAGTTTTTCCTATCATATAACTATTCGTTTTATTTTTAGATAAATTTATTAAGTCTAGTTTTAAAATTTGAGTGCAAAGGCTAAATTTACACTCAAATTTTTCTATCTATTGATGATTTGTGGAAAAGGTGTGGCTAGGGCTTTTTTGCTAAAATCTTGCGACTCTATTGTGAAATTTGCAGCAAATCTTTGAATGCCCTCTTTTTTATAAGCGCGCCTTTGGATGGTAAAAAGGACTAAATTTCCGCCTTGTTTGGTGTAGCGATATATCGAGTGCTCGGCTGTTGGCACGCCATTTAGGTTTGAAAATATCGTGATATCAAGATAAATTTCATTTGCTAGTGAGCCCTTTTTATAAGCCACTTTTAGCCCTTTTGCTTTTAGCTCTTTTAGATCATTTATCTTTTGCTCGACTGCTTGCTCGACTGTAGCGTCAAATTTAAGCGTGTTTAGCGAGAGCATGTAGCTAAAACTATCTAGCTTTTCGCCAGGCAGTAAGTACTCCTGCGTGAATAAATTTGGCACAGGCTTGGCTGAGCCTGCTAGCGAGTAGAGTCTGTTGTCAAATTTTATCTGCATCGGCTCAAAGTACTGAGTCGCTGCAAGTAAGAGTGCCGGCAAAGCAATAAATGCTAAAAATTTCTTCATCAAATTCCCTTAAAATGGATTTACTATCATGACCCAGATGATGATAAGCATCGCGATAGTTGGCACTTCGTTGTAGGCTCTAAAAAAGATGCCACTTTTGTTACAGCGTTTTTCTTTGAGCTGCTTCATGTAGCGTCCAAGGTCTAGGTGATAGATAGCCATTAAGATGACAACTAAAATTTTAACATGGATGTGACCAGTTTTTATAAGATCAGGCATAGCCATAAGTATCAAAATGCCAGTTACAAATGAGCCAATGAGTGCGACCCAACCGATGTAGTGATACATCTTATACTCCATCACTTCGACCACTTTTACAAAGTCTGGCTTGTTCATGTTTTCTACGTGATAAACGTAGAGCCTTGGCTGATAAAACAGCACTGCCATCCACGAGATGAAAAACAAATAGTGGAGGTATTTTAAGTAAAGATAATATTCTGCCATAACGTCTCCTTATCTAAAAAGTATCTCTTTTCTAGCTTCAAATTCAGCCTTACTGATCGCACCACTCTCAAAAAGCTCGTAAAGCCTTTTTAAGTCGTCCTCTTTATCTTTTAGTTTTAGTCTCTCTTTTAGCTCGACTTTTTGTAAATTTTTCTCGACATAAGCGCCAACTAAAAATGCATCGATGATCCACCAAATGCCCCAAATAGCCAAAAATAAGTAGCCAATGAGGATGATTTGCAAAGAGTAACCGATAAAAAATAGTCCCATCATCAAAAAACCAGTGATAAATTTACCAAGGTAAATTCTATGCGCTCCAAGCCAGCCAGTAAGTAGCCAAAGCGCGTATGCGACGTAGATATTATTTCCCACTCTCTCTCCTTTTCCTAAAACTTTGCCAAAGTATCATCACCACGCAAAGATCGATCATCACATCGGCGAAGTTAAAGACCGCAAAGTTAAACCACTTATGCCAAAAGACGTAATCCACGACGCCGCCATGGATAAATCTATCTGTGATATTTGAGCTGCCAGCTCCTAGCAAAGCTCCAAGCCAAATGGCATGCGAGCAAAGCAGTTTTTTCTCAACGACCAGATAGACAAAAACGCCTAAAATGAGGGCGATTTGGATAAATTTTAGCCACTCATCTAAAAAGGCTAACATCGAAAATGCAACGCCCTTATTATATGTAAGAACTAGCGAAAAAAACTCTCCGTCCCACGAAAAACCATCTATAAATATCATCTTTATCGCTTGATCAACGATAAAAATGATAAAAAATGCGATGAAAAATTTAACTAAGCTTTTACGCATTTAGGGCTTTTACAAAAAATTTCTCAACTTCATCCATGCGTTTTTCAACTAAAGTTTGATTTTTGCCCTCAAGCAAAAGTCTGATCAAATTTTCAGTGCCAGAGTATCTAAAGAGCGATCTTATGCCCTCTTTTGCGAGGCTAGCTTCAAGCTCTTTTAGTCCCTCTATCTTATCAAGCGGCTTTTTCTCTGTGATTTTTAAATTTAGCAAAATTTGCGGATATGGCTTTAGCTCGCCAAAAATTTCACTAGCTTTTTTGCCTTTTTTAAGCATCATAGCAACTACTTGCATTGAGGTAACAAGGCCGTCGCCAGTCTTAGCGTAGTCGTTAAATATCACGTGACCGCTTTGCTCACCGCCAAAATTTATACCATTTTCTTTCATCATCTCAAGCACGTATTTATCGCCTACGTTTGAGCGAAGTAGCTTGATCTTATGAGCTTTTAGATAGTCATCAAGTGCAGCGTTACTCATCACCGTAGCCACGATGGCTCCGCCTTTTAGCGCCTTTTGCTCGTGCAAAAATGCAGCTAGTGAGCCAAGTATCGCATCGCCATGCACAACTTCGCCGTTTTCGTCAACTACTACAAGCCTATCAGCATCGCCGTCAAATGCAAAGCCGATGTCGGCACGAAGCCTTTTTACCTCGCTCGCTAGATCTTCTGGGTGAAGTGCGCCACAGTTTTGGTTGATGTTGCTACCATTTGGCTCGTTGTTTATGACGATGACATCAGCTCCAAGCTCGCTAAATACAGTTGGCGCGACCTTGTAAGCAGCTCCATTTGCCACATCTAAAACTACTCGTAAATTCTTTAAATTTAGCTCTTTTGGGAATGAATTTTTGATCTGCACGATATATCTGCCGATAACATCGTCGATCCTCTTGTTTGCGCCGATCTCTGTCATCGTCTTTTGGGCGTTTGCGATGAGCTCATCGTCGTAGAAAATTTTCTCGATCTCAGCTTCTATTGTCTCATCAAGCTTGTTGCCAAAGCTATCAAAAAATTTGATGCCGTTATCGTAGTATGGGTTGTGTGAGGCGCTTATCATTATGCCAGCGTCACAGCGCATATTTTCTGTTAAAAATGCTATCGCAGGTGTTGGCATAGGGCCTATTTGAAGGACGTTGTAGCCAACTGCAGTTAGTCCTGCAACGATGGCGGTTTCTATCATATAACCACTTTTTCTAGTGTCCTTTCCAACCAAAATCACATTTGTCGCTGAGGTCTTTCTAAAATAAATTCCAGCTGCCATTGCAAGACGCATAGATGTTTGAGCTGAAAGCTTCTCGCCAGCTTTTCCACGAACTCCATCCGTTCCAAATAGTTTCATAAATTTATCCTTTTTATTATAAAATTGTGCTATTTTATCAGAATTTACCTAATTTAAAATCTAAAATTTTACTTTCATTAAGGATGACTTAAATTAAGGTTAAATTTATTATATCTTTAATATAATCACCGACTAAAATTATTCAAAAAGGTATATTATGGCAAACCATAAATCTGCTGAAAAAAGAGCTAGACAAACTATAAAAAGAACAGAAAGAAATAGATTTTACCGCACAAGACTTAAAAATATAACAAAAGCAGTGCGTGTAGCTGTAGAAGCTAAAGATCTAAATGCTGCAAATGAAGCTTTAAAAGTTGCTAATAAAAGTATCCACAGCTTCGTAAGTAGAGGCTTTTTGAAGAAACAAACTGCTGCTCGTCGCGTTAGTCGTCTTGCACAATTAGTAAATACTCTAAAAGCTGCTTAATTTATAAAATTTAATGTTTGCTGATAAACTTCATCCATTTTTGGATCGCTATAATGAAATTTCTACGCTTCTTAGCGATCCAAATATAGCAAACGATATCGAAAAGATGACAAAGCTCTCAAAAGAGCAATCATCTATCGAACCAGTCGCATCTGCCTCAACAAAATATCTAGAAATTTTAAAAGACATCGATGAAAATAAAGCCCTACTTGAGGACTCTGAACTTGGTGAGCTTGCAAAAGACGAGCTTAAAAATTTAGAAATTTCAAGAGAGAAGCTTGAAGAAGAGATCAAAATTTTACTTCTTCCAAAAGATCCAAACGATGATAAAAATATATTTTTAGAAATTCGCGCAGGCACTGGCGGCGATGAGGCTGCACTATTTGTTGGAGATCTTTTTAACGCTTACATCAGATACGCAGAGCTTCGTGGATATAAATTTGAGATCGTTAGCCAAAGCGAAGGCAATACTGGCGGCTTTAAAGAGATTATCGTACTTATAAAAGGCAAAGGTGCTTACTCAAGACTAAAATTTGAAGGCGGCACGCATAGGGTTCAGCGTGTACCAGAGACTGAGAGCCAGGGCAGGGTGCATACTTCGGCTGTGACTGTGGCTATTATGCCAGAGGTCGAGGATAGTGAGATCGAGATCAATCCAAATGATATAAGAGTCGATGTGATGAGAAGCTCAGGTCACGGCGGTCAGTCAGTAAATACAACTGATAGTGCCGTTAGGATCACGCACATACCAACTGGACTTGTTGTCACAAACCAAGATGGCAAGAGCCAGCACAAAAATAAAGAAGCTGCGATGAAGGTGCTAAAAGCTAGACTTTACGAGATGCAAGAGCAAGAGAGACTTGCTAAAGAGACTAGCGAGCGCAAGAGTCAGGTCGGCACTGGAGACCGCTCAGGTAGGATAAGAACTTATAACTATCCGCAAAACCGCATAAGCGATCACCGCATAAATTTAACACTTTATCGCCTTGATGCGATCATGGCTGCAGGGCTATTTGACGAGATCATTGAGCCGCTTATCACTCACTATCAAGCAGAAGCGATGCTTGAAGCTGGCATTTAAGTTTTTAAATTTACACTTCAAATTTTATATTTTTTCTTTATCTAAAAACATTACTTTAACTTAAAAATATCTTTAAATTTATCCAGCTTTAAAGCCAAATTTACAAGAATTTTACAAAAATAGATATTTAGAAGTAGTAGTTAGTAATATTTTTTCTCATTTTTTTTAAAATAATATAAATTAAATTTTTAGATTTTATTTCTCAAATAGCGATTTATAGGGCATTTAAAAGTATAAAATTTTTATTTTTGATATTATAATTTTGTATAAATAGCTTTTAAGTTTTGCTTAATAATTCTACCTTACAATTTCACCATAATTTAATTCAAAACAAGGAGACAAAATGTCAATAAGTGCAAGAAATCAACTAAATGTTGAGATCACAGAGGTAAGAACAGGTGCGGTAAATTCGCTAATATCTGCTAAGCTTGCAGGTGGTGAAGTGCTAAAAGCAACTGTTACAGTTGATAGTGAAAAAGGTCTTGATCTTAAAGTTGGCAAAAAAGCTATCTTTTTATTCAAAGCTTCAAGCGTTATCGTTTCAAAAGATGACAGCATTAAGCTTAGCGCTACAAACCAAATAAAAGGCACTGTAAGCGAGATAAAAGACGGAGCTGTAAATGCTGAAGTTATTATCGATGTAAATGGCAGCAAAATTTCTGCTATCATTACAAGAGAGTCAGTTAGTAGCCTAGCTTTAAAAGCAGGAGATAAAGTAACTGCAATTATCAAAGCAACTCAAATCATAGTTGGTGTTAAATAATTTACGGAGCAATTTTGCTCCGTTCATTCTAAATTAAAATCTATTCTTAAACTAAAACCAAAATACTCTAAAATTTATCAACTAAGTTATAAATTTAAATAAGCCGTAGTGAATATTTTTAAAGCTATTTACTTAAAAATTTTATAGGAAGATTTATATTATTTTTTACTTTTATAGCCTATCCGCCATTTTAAGCAGAACATGGCACGCCAAAAGTTCACCAAACAATAGGCAGCCAAATATCAACACAAAAACCCAAGTCATAAGCTCTCAAACAGCTATGCCTATACCAAATTTATATGCAGCTGGCGAGATCACAGGTGGCGTTTATGAGCCATTCGTCTAGGTCCAGTCATGATAACTGACCACTTAACATTTGGCATGATCACTACTAAGACTATAGGATAAAAAGATGCGGTAAGCGTTTGCTCACCACTATAAATTTTTAAATCTATAAACTCCGTTTTTCACTCGCTCAAAAATTTTCTTCTCTTCAAGCAACTTAAAGGTATTTATCACGGTTGGTTTGCTCACATCTAGCTTTTCACAAATTTCTGAAATTTTTACTACAATGAAGCCATTTTCATCACAGCTTTTAACTAGCAAATTTATAATTTCTACCTTTTTCTCGCCAATTATTGCCTTGTAAATTTCTTCATTCATGCTAGATCCATTTATATCCTATTGCCACGCACCAAAGCGCGCCACATAAGAAATTTGAGATCATCACGGCCGCACTTCCAGCGTCCTTTGCAGCCTTTGCTAGGGCGTGATAGTCTGGGCTTGCAAGATCGGTCACTCGCTCTAGGCCCGAGTTTAGGCACTCGCAAACTAGCACAAATGCCATGCTAAAGATCAAAAATAGATTAAAAATAAGGTCAAATTTCCAAAAAAATAGCGAGATCGTAGCCATCAAAAATATGCAAATTTCTATGCGAAAGCTCTTTTCGTTTTTGAAAATTTCAGCCAAACCCTCTCTTGCATAGCCAAAATTTTTAAAAAATTTATACTCTGGCTGGTTTCTCATAACTTTCCTTTTTGCGATTTTTGGCATAATTATAATTAAAAAAAGGATGAAATTTGAAACTTATTAGCTGGAATGTAAATGGCCTTAGAGCACTTGTAATAAAAGATGGTTTCGCGTGGCTTACGGAGCAAAAGCCTGATTTTTTGGCGCTTCAAGAGATTAAAGTCAAAGAAAGTGACGTACCAAAGGAAATTTACAACCTTGGCTTTAAAGATATAAGTGTAAACTCAGGCGAGAGAGCCGGATACTCTGGCGTGATGAGCCTAGCAAATTTTGACATTTCTACACAAAAGGCAGCCTTCTTTGACGACACGGAAGGGCGTGTTTTGGAGCATAGATTTAATGATATCGTGCTTTTTAATATCTATTTTCCAAACGGACAAAATGATGACGAGCGCCTAGCCTATAAAATGGATTTTTATGAGAAATTTTTAGCTTACTGCAAAGAGCTTATAAAAAGCGGCAAAGAGGTGATATTTTGTGGTGATGTAAATACCGCTCACCGCGAGATCGACCTTAAAAACCCAAAGGCAAACTCTAAAACTTCAGGCTTTTTGCCTATCGAGCGAGCGTGGATAGATGAGGTGCTAAAAAGTGGCTTTATAGATACCTTTAGAGCCATAAATGGCGATATTACGGACGCTTATTCGTGGTGGAGCTACCGCTTTAGCGCAAGGGCAAAAAATGTCGGCTGGAGGATTGATTATTTCTTTATATCGCAAGGATTAAAGGATAGGCTAAAAGACGCATTTATCTTGCCAGAGATCACAGGCAGCGATCACTGCCCAGTCGGGATAGATATAGAAATTTAGCCACTATTCCATTCTACGAGGCTTGCCCAGTAAGAAACCTTGTGCGTAAGGTATTCCAAAATTTTTGATTTGGTTTAAAATTTCTTCTGAGCTTGCGAACTCGGCTACTATTTTGTAGCCTTGTTTTTTTGCAAAGCTTACGATGGTTTCTACTAGAACTCTAGCATTTTCGTCAAATGGAAGCTTTTTGATTATCGAGCCATCTATCTTTATGGTGTCTATATCAAGCTCCAAAATTCGGTAATAGTTTGAGTATCCTGAGCCAAAGTCATCAATCGAAATTTTACATCCATAGCCTTTGACGCGTTTTATGAAAGAATTTACCGCAACATAGTCGCTAAGCTCTTCGCTCTCTAGCATTTCAAAACAAATTTTATTAGGATCTTTGCACTCTATTAGTTTATTTTCTATAAGCTCTCTCATACTAGCGTCGGCTATGTCTGTATTAGATAAATTTATTGAGAATGTATAGTCTGGATATTTTTTGGCTAAATCAAATGCAAGGGCTATAACTTTTTTGGTTATTTGCGGATATAACTGAGTTTTCATAGCAATATCTAAAAATTCGCCCGGATAGTGTATCTTGCCATTTTGATCGATTATACGAACCAAGACTTCATAATACTTTGCTTCGGTCTCATTTTCTTCTAAGTTAAAGATGCCTTGTGCTTCTACTATGACTCTATCGTTTTCTAACGCATCTTCGATTAGCTGAACTGCCAGCTGGTTTTTGTGATATTTCATCTCAATGGCGTCATTTTCTAGATAGTAGTAAATATTGCTACCATTTTCTATTGCGAGCTGATTTGCAAGGACTGATTGCATTAGGCGGTTAGTTTGTGGGGTATCGTTTGGCAATGAAACACCAAACACCATCTTTATGCCTGGTAAGTTTTCAAATTTTTCATCAATAGCGACATTTATTCTATTTGAACCAAAATATTCTCTAATATATTCAATATCTCTTACGATATTATCACCTTCATACCATATATAAAATGCGTCATCTTGAAATCTAAATAGCTTTGCTTTTATCTCAGAAGTATCTATACAAAGCTTTAGTGTATCAGCTACTGCTTTTAGCATTGCATCGATAATCTTAGTTTGATAAAAGAATCTTAAAATTTTAAAATTCTTAATGCTTAAGCAAATGAGCACTCCATCTTTTTGTGCGTCTAAAATTTCAGTTAAAGCAAAGTAATTGCCAAAGCCTGTTAGTTTATCGATTGAAGATTGTATTTTTATTTGTTCATTTTTTTGAGTTAGCTCGTTTAGTATCAGTGTCTCTTTAGTCCTATCAAGTTTTACCGCTATATAGCCCTCAAATTTATTTTTAAAGAAAAATGGCGAAAATTTTACCTTTTCATATAAAAAATCACCGCTTTTTGTTCTACTTATAAGCTCATCGCTCTCCCAAGGTAGAGATTTTTGCACAGCCTCTTTTATAGATTCATAAAAGCTTTGCGGGTGCATATATGATTTTAGTATTCTAGGGTTTTTGCCTATTATTTCTTTTAGCTTGTAGCCAGTTTTTTCTTCAAAGGTTTTATTTACGTATGAAATCCTATTGTATTTATCGCAATAGATAATAGAGCTATGATCGTTTTCAACCGTGGATCTTAAGAGTTTTATCTGTCTTAAACGCTCTGAGGCCATTTTGATTTGATAGAGGCCAAATGCACAAAATATTATAAATGTAAGTAGGCAAATTATCTGAGCTATTTTTGCGTTATTCACCTCATCAGAGTGAAATTCTAGGATTTTGTTTCTAAAATTTTCTATTAGATTATCAAGATGTAGCTCTTTTGCACTATTTGAGATTGTACGTAAAGTTTTTGTAGCTTGAGTCGCATAAAGCATCTTGTCTAATATATTTTGAGCTTTTTGGTTATCTTTATACTCATTTTTATACATTTTTATTTGCTTTGAAATTTCATCTATTACTTCAGGACTAAGCATCAAAGCGCCTTTTATCGCATAGAATACAGCCTCAAGCTTATTTGGAAGTGCGAGATTTTGTATTTCATATTGACTTATTTGGATATAAGAATCTATAGATGAGTTTACATAAGCTGATCTTTGTGTAAAAAATACTTTTTTAATAAATGTATCTTTTATGTTTTGTAGATCTTTTGTTATTTCATTTTGATGAAATAACAACATCTCATCACTAAGCATTGAAAGGTTGCTCAAATTTGTATCAAAAGAATTTATGTCAGCATTGAGTTTGTCGTAGTTTGAGACATCATAAATATTATTCAAAGAAAAAGTTATCTCATTGTCTATAAATTTTAGATTTAAAATTCCATCATCAAATTTATGAGCTGCACCAATAGCTATATTTGCTTTATATATAAAAAATGCACTAATGAAAAATATAGCTGTTAAGACGCTAAGTATGGTTTTTATTCGTTTAGTACTCATTTAGTATCCTAGGCTTTTTACCATTTAATGTCAGAAAAAATGAGTATAAAGCATCAATTTCATCTTTGCTAAGAACGTATCCTAGCTGGTAGTTACCAATAAAGCTTATAGCCTCTTTTAGATCATTTATCTCTCCATGGGATAAATATGGGGCAGTTTTTGTAATATTTCTTAGTGATGGCACTCTTCTTAATCTTTTGCTTGTATCTAAGGCAGAAATTTTTTCTCGGCCAATATCTTGTGTCAAATTTCCTCCCAAATTTCTACCATTATGACAAGCGGCACAGCCTATATTATTGAATATCTCAAATCCTTTCTTTGCGCTATCATCTATGGCATTGTTATCACCTGATATAAAACGATCAAATGGCGAATCAACACTTAAGACAGCCTTTTCAAACTCAGCTATTGCATCTGCAATATTATCAAAATTAATGCCGTCATTATAAATTTTTTTAAATAAAATTTTGTACTCAGAGATGTTATTTACAGAATCCACTATCTTGTCGTTATCCGAGTTTAGTTCTATTCTAGAAGTTATGGACTCTTTTACTTGATCTTTTAAATTGCTAATCTTTGCATCGCTATAAAATAGATAGTTTGCTGCAGCATTTAATATGGTTGGAGGATTTAAAGTGCCTTTTTCCATGCTATCTTGGTTGCTTCCGCTTAAATTCCAATACAAGTTATGACAAGTTTGGCAAGAGTAGTTTTCATTTGGGCTTAGTCTCTTGTCAAAAAAGAGTTTTTTACCAAGCAGAGCCTTTTCTTCATTATATTTTACTACCGTGAGAGGTTTATAAGATTCATATTTACAAAATGAAATCGTGATGATAAATAGACAAAGTATAACGCCCTTCATAACGCCCCTAAATTTTAATTTTCTTTTTTATATCGGCAAATTTTTGATTTTTTATATAGTACATTATTTTATTGTTTTTTTGAAATTTATGATACAATTCGCTCGATTTAGAAAATATTTATATTTCATGGAGGAGAAGTCATGAAAAAAGGCTTTACGATGATTGAGTTGATCTTCGTGATCGTTATATTGGGCATATTAGCTGCGGTTGCTATACCAAAATTAGCTGCAACAAGGGATGATGCAGAGATATCAAAAACCGCTTCAAATATACAAACACTTATTTCGGACTTGGGTTCTTACTATACTTCGCAAGGTGAATTTGCTACTGATTCGGATATTAAAGAAGCTGTCAAAAAAATGTCAAATGTAAAAACACCAGTAAAAGCAAAAGATGATGAGTGTTTAGAAGTACGTCCTGGAAATAATACTACTGGTGAGATAGGAATAACTATAAAAACAGGCGGTCTTTGCAAACAAGTTTGGGGCTTGCCAGGCTTAGTAGATGTTAAAGCCTTAATCGAAAGTACTACCGACAACAAGACAGCTAATACACTTAAATTTGGTGGCATGGGCATAAAATATAAATAAAATTTTTAGCAAGGTATTTTCCTTGCTTTTTATGATTTTTGGCCTACTAAATTTTTAATACAACAAAGACTGATAGAAATACAAATTTTTTACACAAATAATTTATATACATAAAAATAAGCTTTCTAAGATTTAATGCGTTGCCAAAAGGTATCAAATCTTAACTTCTACTAAATAGGCAATGGCTTTTTATTAAATTTAATCGATTTTTATCCTTTACAAATTTTAAAGATAAAAAACGTAAAATCAAGCCATGGATTTACTAAAAGACCCGTTAAATAAGCTCATCATCTCGCTTTCGCTTCCAGCTGGCACCGCAATGATGTTTAATACTCTTTATAACGTCACTGGTACATTTTTTGCAGCAAAAATTTCTACCCTTGCCGTAGCTGGTATGGCTATGAGCTTT
Organism: Campylobacter concisus; assembly: GCF_001891085.1. Lineage (NCBI taxonomy): Bacteria > Pseudomonadati > Campylobacterota > Epsilonproteobacteria > Campylobacterales > Campylobacteraceae > Campylobacter > Campylobacter concisus. The sequence continues at coordinate 278,704 of NZ_JXUP01000001.1, read as the reverse complement.
TTACTTTATCTAAGTATTGTAGGCATTGGGCTTGGTTTTGGCTCAGCACTAACTGCGCTAATAGGCAATAGTCTTGGAGCAGGAAAAGTAAAAATGGCTAAATTTTATGCGGCAAATGGAATTATCTTTGTGTTAGTATTTGCTATTTTTATGGGGTTTTGTGGCTATTTTTTAGCACCGAATTTGCTCACTTTTTTAGGAGCCGATCATCACTATTTAAAAGAGGCTCTTGATTACGCAGGTGTTATCTTTCTTGCTACACCGTTTTTCTTGATTATTAAATCTCTAAACGGCGTACTCGTGGCACTTGGAGATACAAAAAGTTACCGCAATTGGCTATTTTATGGCCTTTTTATCAATGCATTTTTTTGCTACTTTTTTGCATTCATTTTGGATCTTGGCGTAAAAGGACTCGCTCTAGCAACAGCTAGTGTTCAGCTTTTGGGCATGATCTACCTTTTTGCAAAAGTTAAAAAAGCTAAGATGATCGAGCTAAGAAATTTAAGCTATTTTGTGCCAAATTTTAGCATTTGGGCAAAGATTACAAAGCAAGCTCTACCAGCTTGCTTAAACTATCTATCGATGTCGCTTGGCTCACTTGTGCTTTTAAAATTTATAAGTTACTATGGCGTAAATGCCGTAGCAGGATATGGCATAGCTTTAAGGATAGAGCAAATTTTGGTATTGCCGACCATTGGTATGGCCGCAGCAGTTTTAAGTATCGTTTCAAGAAACTATGGTGCTAAAAATTTTAAAAGAGCCAAGCAATGCTATAAAATTTCGCTTCTTTTTTTACTTATTTATTGTGCATTTGCTTGTGTTTTTATTAGATTTTTTGGTGAAGATATGATAAGAATTTTTGATGATACACCGGCAGTTTTGGAAATAGCAGGGCTTTATCTTGGTATAAATTCTCTTGCTTACGTAGCTTATGGCACGATAAATGTCTCAGGCAGCACTCTTCAGGCCATAAAACGTCCAGTGGCTATCTTTTTGCTAAATGGATTTAGGCAATTTGTACTTCAAGGATCACTTTTTTACGCAGTAGTTTTCTATTTTAATCTTGAGATAAAATTTATATGGCTGGCTCTATTTTTTAGTGTCTATCTCACAGCCATTTGCTTCGTCTTTTGGACGCTTTATCAGCTAAGAAGGGCTACTGGCGTAAGCTTTTAAATTTAAAACAAAAAGCAAAAAAGCAAAGTGAAGCAACTAAGATTATGCTAGCTCCACCTGTTAGGTTAAAATAAAAGCTAATAAACAGACCGCTAAAACAAAAAACGACTGAAAAGATAGTAGAGATTAGCATCATCAGCCCCAGTCTTTTGGCAAAAATTTGTGCTAAATATGGCGGTATAGTAAGAAGAGCGATGACTAAAATAAGCCCAACAACACGGATCGTAGCCACCACACAAAGTGCCATCATACATACTAATAAATAGTGAAAAAATGTTGTATTTACGCCGCGCAGCTTTGCAAACTCTGCATCAAAGCTAATAGCTACAAATTGACGGTAAAAAAGGGCAATGAGCGTTAAAAATAAGATATCCAAAATACTCATAAACGTTATATCTTGTCCGCTCACTGCTAAGATGGAGCCAAAAAGATAGCTCATAAGATCGGCATTGTATCCCGGAGTTAAATCGATAAAAATGATACCAATAGCCATGCCAAATGCCCAAATAGCACCGATAACTGAGTCGATGTTGGTTTTATCTTTTAATGTGATAGTGGCGATTATAAGGGCTAAAAAGAGTGAGAATATGCTAGCTCCAAGAAGTGGTTCAAGCGAGAAGAAAAAAGCAAGTCCGATGCCGCCATATGCTCCGTGTGCGATACCGCCAGCGATAAAAGTCATTTTATTTATAACAACGAGCGAGCCTATGAGCCCACAAATGATACTAACTAAAATGCCAGCAATAAAGGCATTTTGCATAAAATTTAACTCTAAAATTTCACTCATTTTATCTCTTTAGCTTAAAAACATTACTTTTGATTTTGCACTCACATTCGCCAAGTGCGATCTCAACGTCACAAAAATGGCTATGAGATTTTGCTAAATGCTCTATAAATTCTCTTTTTGCAGTATCTTCATGAGTTTTATGAATATGTAAATTTTTACTCACATAGGCGATTTTTGTAGCATAATTTAGCACGATATTTAGATCGTGACTTACTAAAACTACGCCAACACCACTTGCATTTATATTTTTTAAAATTTCATAAATTTCAGCCTGGCCCTTTGTGTCGATACTAGCTGTTGGTTCGTCTAAAACGAGAACTTTTGCATTTGCACAAAGCGCTCTTGCGATATATACACGCTGTCTTTGACCACCGCTTAGCTCACCAATTCTAGCGCTTGCAAATTCTTTCATGCCAACTTTCTCAAGGGCAGCAAGAGCCATTTGTTTCTCACCTCGCGAGTAAAAACCAAAAATTTTTTTGTCTATTAGCCCCATTAAAACTACTTCTAAAACCATCATTGGAAAGCTTTGATTTGAGAGAAAATTTTGAGGCACATAACCTATAAATTTACTGACTTCACTTGGCTCTTTTCCAAAGAGCTTTATCTCGCCACTTTGAGGTTTAAGTAGCCCTAAGATAAGCTTTAAAAGCGTACTTTTACCGCCACCATTTGGGCCTATGATAGCTAAAAACTCATCGCTACTATAATCTAAATTGATACCTTCTAAAACCACTTGCTTATCGTAGCTAAAGTTTAAATTTCTAATTTTTATAATTTCTTTCAAAACAGACTCTTTTGCGTAAATGTCGTAGTAAAAATAAAAAGTCCAAGCCAAAGCATAACGCTAAGTGCCATAAATTCGGCATAGATTTTAAACTTTTTTAACTTAATATTTGTGCTCTCGTTTATCTTGGCTCCAAAAATAGCCGCTAAAAATATCACTGCACTCATGCCAAGTGCCATAAATACGCCACTTATAACGCCTGCAAAATAGCTGCCTAGCTCATTTGCTAGCACAAAGACAAGTATCGTACCAGGACAAGGAATAAGTGCCGCAGCAGCCGCAACCAGCCATTCTTCTTTGTTTTTTGGTTTTTTTGTAGTACAGATATTACAGCCACAGTCGCTAGTAAATTTTGTATTTTTACTCAAATTTTGGCTTAAACTTGAGCTAAAAATATAAAATTTATTTAACTCTTTTTTGCTTGAAAGATAAATTTTGACCTTTTTATAAAGCATAAAAATCGCTACAAAAAAGATAATAACGCCAGAAAATGCTGTCGTAACACTTGCTGTATCTTTTGTCAGATCGCTACTGATCTCACGTAATATCATAAAACTAGCAAGCACAAAAATAAACGCACCCACAACATGTAAAAATCCGATCTTTAAAGAGAAGAAAAAGGCTTTGGCGTAGCTTCCACCAGTTGCGGCAAAATAGGAGCTTGTAAGCACCTTACCATGTCCTGCAGATGCAGCATGCAAAAAGCCATAACCAAATGATATGAGCGCTAAAAATAGCAGAGTTAGCGGACTTTTTTGATCAAAATTTCTTAGAATTTGCTTTAATCTATCAAGCATGCTTAGACTTGTTTTTGAAACAAGATCAAACTTAGCTTCATCGATTTTATCGATCTGGCTTAAATTTTCATCTTCAAAATTTACTGAGTTTGGCTCTTTTAGAAGCTCTTTTAATGCAGGTTTTTCGTTATGAGCTTTGGCTACAGCTTTACTTGAAAATGTAAAAAATATTAAATTTGCATTTGGATTTGGTATCGTCCAAAACTGATCTGACACTAAAAATGCGTTGTTTTGTGTAAATTTAAAATTAAAATATCCCTCTTTGTCGTCCATTTCGACAGACACCACAAAGCCATCTTTGATAAGCAAATTTGTCTTAAAACTAACATCAAATTTTAATCTACCCTCATCAAAATAGAGTTTATACTTTTTTAAATTTAACTCAAGCTTTGTAGCATTTTCATCTTTGTAAAAGTACTCAATATTCGTTAAATAGTGCCTTGGCACAAGATAATCAAGTAAATTTAAGCGGATCTTTTTGATCTCGCTTTCATCTATCTTTTCATCCTGATTTAGGTCAAAATTTTGCCTCATAAGCTCTGAGAAATTTTGTGAAAATATCCATGAAAAGGCAATTGTAGTGATATTGTTTTCATTTGAGTCAAATTTAACGCTCACGTGAGCGGTTGGGCTATAAAGTGAGCAAAGAGCACACCCGAAGGCATTTATAGCGAAGAAGCAAATGACAATCAGGCGTGCTAACATTTTTTATAGACTCTTAGCAAAAATTTCTGCTGTTTTTTTCATCTCATCTAGCCAATTTTCTGGGAGCTGATCAATGCTTATGACCTTTGAGCCAGTCTCTTTTGCTACTAAATTTGCAGCCTTTGTTGGAAACTGCGGAGCCACGAAAATGACCTTTACACCGTGCTCTTTAGCTTCTTCTATGAGCTCTTTTAGCTCAGCTGGCTTTGGCTCTTTGCCCTCTATCTCGATAGCGATTTGCTCTAAGTTATAACGTTTTGCAAAATATCCCCAAGATGGGTGATATACGATAAATTCGCGAGTTTTAACATCTTTTAGAGTATTTTTGATAAAGCTATCAAGCTCGTCAAGATTAGCTTTAAATTTAGCTAAATTTTCCTCATAGAGCTTTGCATTTTGCGGAAATTTCTCTATTAATGCCTTGGCTATATTATCAGCTTGAGTTTTTACTAAAACTGGATCAAGCCAAATGTGCGGATCAAGGCCGTCATGATGATGGTGATGATGTTCGCCAGCTTCGTGGTCATGGTCATGATGCTCGTGATGCTCATGTTTATGCTCGCCCTCGTGCTTGTGCTCGTGATGTTCATGGTGTTCATGATGTTCGTGTTCATCACTCATAGCTATCTTTTCGATGCCTTCTTGTGTTTTTACAATGTGTAAATTTTTAAAAGATTTTGAAAAACGCTCTAGCCAAGTATCTTCAAACTCAATACCAATAGCAAAGTAAAGCTCGCTCTTTTCAAGCTCCTTCATCTGTTTTGGCTTTGGCTCATAAGTGTGCGGATCAGCACCTTTGCCAACCATTGTATTTACGCTTAGTGTATCACCAGCGATTTGCTCAACAAAAAATTTTGTAGGCAATATACTAGTCGTAACAACTGGCTTTGCAAAAAGCGACAAAGCGCAAACTGCTAAAAAAACAAAAATCTTTCTCACCATCTCTCCTTTATTTGAAAAAATATTGCGGAAGTTTAGCAGATTGCAACTTGGTTGCAACTTAAAGAACAAAAGCCTAAATATAGTGCTTTTTAAATGAAATTTAAAACTTTTAGCGTTAATATACAAAAAATAAAAAGGGTAAGGATGAATGCAAGAAATTTCTTAGAAGAGCATAGTATCAAAGCAACTACTTTTCGCATAAAGCTCGTTGAAATTTTGCAAAATGCCAAAACTCCATTAAGTTATGATGAAATTTTAGAAAGCCTTAATGCAAATAAAACTACTTTTTATAGAAGCATAGAAATTTTTGAAAAAAAAGGCCTTGTCATAAAAACTGAAAATAATCATAAAAGCTACTACGAACTAGCAAATGAGGCAAAAGCGTACTTTATCTGCGATATCTGTCATAAAGTCACAAACATCGATATGCCCCATCTAAACGTCGCTAAAAATATAAAAAGCGCCGTGATAAAAGGCGTTTGTGATGAGTGTGATCACGAGTAAAGAGCGATGATCTCAGCTGGAATGGCTTTTGGACGATTTGTTTTTAGATCGATATAGACAAACTCGGTCTTGCCGGTTGCTATTAGCTCGTCATCTTTTTTAAACTCAAAATATCTACACGAAGTCGCCTTGCCTTCAGCTTGTGTGTAAGTATGAATTTCTATCTCATCCATCAATTTTACGCTTTTTATATATTTGGCTTCATTTTTTCTAATGAGCCAGATCTCGCCTCTTTTATACTGCGCCTCAACCGTGTCGCCAACCGCTGCAGAGTGCGCAAATGCAGCCTCTTGCATAAGTGTGAAATAATAGACATTATTCATGTGTCCGTGCATATCAATGGCTTGTGGTGGAATTATTACTTTGTAGATAAAATCTTTCATTTCTGGCCTTTTTTGCTAGAATTATAACCAAAAATAAGGAGCTAAAATGCAAAATTTATGGGATAAAAAGGCGTCAAATTATCAAAGGTTTGATGGCAAAGTAAGTGCTATTCAGCAACAAATTTTTGCTAAAGCCTTAGCTTGGGGAGTTGATTTTAGCGGTAAAGAAATTCTTGATATAGGCTGTGGTACCGGTGTTTGGACGATATTTTTGTCAAAAATTGCAAAAGATATAACTGGCATTGATAGCTCAAAAAATATGATAGAAATTTTAAATGAAGATGCTAAAAGATTTGGCGTGACAAATTTAACTAGTGAGGTTTGCTCTTGGAGAGAATTTAAGCCTACAAAGCACTTTGATATTGCAATTTGTACGATGAGTCCAGCGATTGCTAGCGATGAAGATTTTGTTAAATTTTATAATATCGCAAATCAAAAACTCTACCTTGGCTGGGATAAGCCTAGAAGCTCTGATTTGATTGAGCCATTTTTTAAAAAATTTGGACGCACTCTCTCTCAAAAAAATGTTGTAAATAGGCTTGAAGCGTGGCTAAATGAGCAAGGAATTGCTTATAAGAGTGAAATTTTAAACGAGACAAGGATCGCTAGACGAAGCATGCAGGAAGCTGCTGAGAATATCTGCTGGCACCTTGAGATAAACGGAGCTAAAAACTACGATGAAAAGGCGGTTTTAGCGATGTTAAAAGAGAGATTTGATGGCGAGTTTATAGATGAGAAAATAGAGTCGCAGATGAAGCTTTTTGTCTTTTAAGCTAGTTTTGACCTAGAGAAAAATTTTTTACCAAATTCGCTAAAAATAACTCCAAAGATTATTAAGATTGCGCCAAAAATTTGTATGAGTGTTAGCTTTTCATCAGCGAAAAAATAGCCGATAAAGCCAGCAGAAACTGGTTCAAGACAGAAAAATAAAGCTGCTTTGCTGGCTGTTGTATATCTTTGAGCGATGGTTTGAACAAAGTAGCAAAAAATGGTGCCAATAAATGCAGTGATGAGAATTGCTATAAAAAATTCCCTATCATAATTTGGCACCACACTACCTTCAATGAACGCAAAGACAAATGAGAGTAAAGAGACAGTGAGAAATACTACAAATACAAGCAAATAAAGCTCACATTTTCTTACAAAGTGGCCATTTAAGCTTGTGTAAAGTGCGTAAAATATGGCACAAAGTAGGGCAAGTACCTCGCCAGCTCCTAAAGCAAGAGTGGCTCCACTTAAAAGCCAAAGCCCAAAAATAGCAATAAGTGCACCAAAAATAGCAAAAATGGTTATTTTATTTTTAAAAATGAGTGCTGTCATAAAAGGCACGATCACACACTCAAGCCCTGTAATAAAGGCAACACTTGAGCTAAAAGTAAGTTTTAGAGCGTAAGTTTGAGCAACAAACGAACCAAAAAGAACTACGCCAAGGATAATGCCATAAACTACACTTCTTTTATCAAAAATTTTAGAAAATTTAAATGCTATAAGTCCCATAAAGATAGCGGAAATAAAAAATCTACAAAAGAGCATGACAAAGACACTATTTGTTCTTAGTGCATTTGCCATAGGTAAAAACGTAGCGCCCCAAACGATGGCAACTACGATGAGTGCGATGTCAGCTTTGTTTTGTGTGCTTAAATTTTTCATTTAAAGATCGAATCTAGCACCTTTTTGCCACTATCTAGGCTAAAGCCGCTTCTTAGCCCCTTTTCCTTCTTGCTCATCACGTTAAATAGCCCATCTAGCGTCTTTCTCGTGATATATGCGTTTAGATCCTCGCCATCATCTGGCACATACTCGCTTGCACCTAAATTTTTAGCTAGGCTCTTTACTGATTTTATCGTTTCATTATTTTTTGCTGAGCCGCCGATGAAAGAATTTAGCCCGTTATAGGCAGTCGCAAAGCTATTTTCGCTCATCATTTTCTCAATTATTGGCGTAAATGCCGCCTTTAGCTTTTGGCTGGAGCTTTGCTGCAAATATTTCGTAACGCTGTCACTGCCGCCGTTAAAGAGCTTTTTGACATCTGCTTCGCTCATATTTTTTATGCTTTCGCTAAAAATTTCAGCAGCCTTTGGCACGGCCGTGGTCGCAGCGTTGTTTATCGACTTGCTAAGGTCCTGCGCCCACTTCTCGCCGCCTACTTTTTTGGCTAAATTTGACGCCATCTCAAGGCTTTTTGGGAGCGGAATTTTAGCTGTGGCATTGTTTATAAAGCCCTCTTTTGAAAGCTCGCTAACAGCGGCATTTAGTGCCTCGCTAACTAGGCTTTTATAATCGCCACTTGATGCGTGAGTGGCTATTTTGACGCCTTTATTTATCATATCGTCCATATTTGTGGCTTGTAAATTTAAAGCAAGCGCGCCACAAAGAATAACAAGAGATCTTTTCATCTTCTCTCCTTTTTTAAATTTAAAGCAAAATCATACAAAAAATATCTAAACACTTAAAATAAATTTAATCTTTTTGCACTAGAATTCACCCTTTTTCTAAAGGGAGATTATGCAACTTTTACTTCTTAGCTTCGCTCTTAGTATGGATAGTGCGGCACTAAATATGGCAAATGGTGCAAGATATAAAAATTTAGCTCTTAATAAAATTTTATTTATTGCTTTTATACTTGGTTTTTTTCAGTTTCTTATGCCGCTTCTTGGCTATCTTTTAGGTGTTAGTTTTGCAAAATTTATAAGCTCGGTTGATCATTTTATTGCATTTTTTATACTCTGTTTTCTTGGTTTTAGAATGTTTAAAGAGGCCTGTAGTAAAGAGGAGTGCGAGTATCTTAAGATAGGATTTAAGACTATTTTGTATGGAACATTTGCTACTAGTATAGACGCTCTTGCCGTTGGCGTCACACTTAGCTTTGAAGAGATAAACATCTTTCAGAGCTCACTTATCATCGGTGTAGTCTGCTTTGCATTAAGTTTGATTGCTTTTTATATAGGTAAATTTATGGGTGAAATTTTAGAGAAAAAGGCGCTCTTTTTGGGAGGATCGATATTAATTTTTCTAGGTTTTAAAATCTTAATAACGCATTTAATTGAAAGCGGCGCAGTTCAATAAAAATTTAAAATAACAATTAAAAATAATATTTAAGATTAACTATATTTTAAAGCTTATATGGATAAGATTTTGATTTCTAGAAGTGGTGACCCATACGAGACTCGAACTCGTGTTACCGCCGTGAAAGGGCGATGTCCTAACCGCTAGACGAATGGGCCACATGTCGGTTATGAAGTTGGGATTATATTTCTTTTATACTTAATTTTAGTTTAATAAGGAAAAATTTTTGAAAAAATTTTTATTTACTTTGTTGTCTGTTTTTATTTTTACAGGTTGCGTAGCTACCAAAACGCCGCAAAATTCACAAGCTTTTCAAGTTACTTTATTTTCGCCGATGATCAAGATAAATGACGTTGGATTTTTCCATAAATATAAAAATGAGCTAAATTTGCAAATTTATAGCTCCGGAGTAAACACTGCAAACATAAGCATAAGAGATAAAATTTGCATAAATAATGCTTGCTTTAACAAGACTGAGTTTAATGAGAAATTTTTTCTAGCCCCACACTATGAGAGCCTTTTTGAAGAAATTTTGCAAAAAGAAAAGATTTATGATGGCAAAGGCTTGATAAATACGGAGTGTGGTTTTAGCCAAGATCTAAGTTCATATTTTATAAAATACGAGGTTTGCGACAACTACGTCAAATTTATAGATAGCAAAAATAAAATAAGAGTGATAATAAAAGAGTTAAAATGAGATACATAGGAGCTCACGTAAGTGCGGCTGGAGGCGTGTTCAACGCTCCGTTAAATGCTGCAAAAATAGGAGCAAATGCCTTTGCGTTTTTTACAAAAAATCAACGCCAGTGGAATGCAAAAGAGCTAAGTGCTAGTGAAATAGAGCAGTTTAAAGAAAATCTAAAAATTTCTGGCATAAGCACAAAGCATGTTTTGCCACACAGTAGTTACTTGATAAATTTAGGCCATCCGGATGAGGAGGCAAGAGCAAAGTCGCTTGAAGCCTTTGTGGATGAGATAGATCGCGCCAGTAAGCTTGGGCTAGAGCTTTTAAATTTTCATCCAGGCTCACATCTAAAACAAATAAGCGAAAAAGAGTGCTTAGATAATATCGTAAGCTGCATGAACGTGGCACTTAAGCGCACAAGCGGTGTAAAGCTAGTCATCGAAAATACAGCTGCACAAGGCTCAAATTTAGGCTTTAGTTTTAAGCAGATTGCTTATTTAATAGAGCGAGTAGAAGATGAGAGTAGGGTTGGTGTTTGCTTTGATACCTGTCACGCATTTGCTGCTGGATATGATCTAAGAAGTAAAGAGGCCTACGCTAAAACTATGGGGGAATTTGATGCGATCATTGGCTATAAATTTTTATCTGGCATGCATTTAAATGATGCAAAATTTGGGCTTGGCTCGAAAAAAGATAGGCACGAGAGCCTTGGCAAGGGTGAGCTTGGATTTAGTGCTTTTAAAAATATAATAAATGATGATAAAATAGGCGAAATTCCTTTAATATTAGAGACGATTGACGAGAGTATTTGGGAAGACGAGATAAAAATTTTAAGAAATTTCGAAAAGGAAAAACTATGAAAAAAGTGCTATTAAGCATTATTATGGCATCTACTTTGCTAAATGCTGGAGGTTATAAGGTTCCTGAGCAAAGTGCTGATTCTTTAGGTCTTGCTGCTAGTAACGTGGCCTTTAGTTTTGGAGCTGATGCGGCGTATTTTAACCCAGCAAATATGATGTTTTTAGATGGACGCCATCATCTAGAAAGTACCCTTGGCTGGTTTCATATAAATAAGCTCGAGTTTAAAAGTGATAGTGGCAAAAGCTACAAGTCAGAAAAATTTGACTCACTAGCTGGTACATTTAGTTTTGTAACGCCAGAAATTTATGAAAACTGGAAATTTGGTTTAGCTCTTGCCGTTCCTGCTGCTGTTGGTGTATCATGGGAGGATCCAGCTACTGCATTTACCGCTAAAAGGTTTAAGCTGCAAGTTGTTGAGCTAAATCCAACTGTTGCATATCGTATAAACGATAAACTTGCTATTGCTCTTGGTGCTAGGGGTGTTTATAGTAAAGGTAAGATTGCAAGTGATTTTGGACAGATAGGCTATAGGGAGATAAAAGGCGATGGCATGGACTACGGTTACAATGTCGCACTTACTTATAGACCTATTGAGGATTTAAGCTTTGCTGTTACTTACCGCTCAAAGGTAAATTTGGAACTTAAGGGCCATACAGATGCTGATTTTAAAGGACGGTTTGCGTCTATAAGTTATCATGGAAAGACTAGAGTCGAGATCCCACTTCCTGCACAGCTTGTGCTTGCTGCTGGCTATAAATTTAGCGACTTTACTCTTTTACTAGCTTTTGAGAGGACGTATTGGTCTAAATTTAAAGGCTATGACTTTGAATACATGGATAAAGGTCCAGCTCACTCGCATCCAGCTTTTGCAAGATTCATGGACGATCCAGTTATTAAAAACGCAAAAGATACAAATACATATAGACTAGGTCTTGCCTACGACGTAAATGAAAAATTTAGACTAATGGCTGGCTTTGCTTATGATGAGGACATTACAAGTAGCAAGCATACTGGCTTAGAGCTTCCAAATACTACGTCTAAAGTGTATTCTTTTGGAGTAAATTATAAATTTACACCAAATCTTGAAATGGCACTTGGATATGTTTATCAACACCGTGACAAAAAGCGTGCAACAAGTATTTCAACAGCTAATGGAAAAATGTCAGGGGAATTTGATACTGGTACGATCCAAATCCTTGGTACGACTTTTAAATATACGTTTTAGTTAGGGTCAATAATGCGATACTCTTATAATAATTTTTATGAAATTTTAACCAAAGTAGCAAAGGAAAATCCAAATCAAGTAGCTCTTTTTGAAGAAAAAGAGAAACTAAAATATCGCGAATTAAAGCAAAATGTCGATAAAGTGGCAGCTTATTTGCAACTTGCTGGAGTAAAATTTGGTGATAAAGTGGCTATGGCGGTTACAAACTCGAAAGAATTTATTATTTCATACCTTGCGATAACTGCAATAGGCGGTATCGCAGTGCCTATGAATACTTTTTTAAAAGCAAATGAGTTTGAATATATCATAAATGATTGCGGTGCAAAGGTGCTTTTTGCGTCTAGCTCGCTTGCAAAAGAGTTAATCGCATTAAATGAGCTTGAAATTTTAAGAAAGATAATATGGATCGGAGCAATACCAAAGAAGCTTCAAAGTGCTTCAAAAGATGAATATATAGACACTGACGAAGAGTATGGCGAGAGCGCGTATCTCACTTCAACTCCTCAAATTTCAAAAGAGGATATGAGTAAGGGCTATGAAAATAATGGGCTCATTAAAAACATAAATTTTACAGAAACTCTAAATCACAAATATGCTCTTAGTATCGCAAAGCATCCGGCAATAGATGATTTAATGCATATAATTTACACTTCAGGCACTACTGGCAAGCCAAAGGGTGCGATGATAAGCTATAGAAATATCTTTTCAAATTTAATTGGAGCCCATGATCGTTTTATAGTGAAAAAAAGCGATCGTTTCATAGTCTTTTTACCGATGTTTCATAGTTTTACACTAACTGCAATGGTGTTGCTTCCGATATTCGCGAGCGCTTCGATGGTTCTTGTAAAATCAGTATTTCCATTTTCAAATGTACTAAAACAAACTTTGCTAAAGCGTGTAACTGTATTTTTGGGAATCCCAGCCATCTATACAGCTATTGGTAAAGCAAAAATTCCTTGGTATTTTAGATGGTTTAACCGCATTAGATTATTTGTAAGTGGTGCGGCTCCGCTTGCAAAGCAGACGATAGATGACTTTAGAGTGAAATTTCCGCGTGCAACACTTGTCGAGGGATATGGCCTTAGCGAATGCTCACCAGTCGTAGCTGCAAATTTATATGATAAACAAAAGCTTTTAAGTGTAGGGCCTGTGCTTGATGGTTATGAGGTAAAGATAGTAAATGATGAGATGATGGAGCTTCCAATTGGCCAGATCGGTGAGATCATTGTAAAGGGCGACTGCGTCATGCAAGGCTACTATGGTATGCCAAGCATCACTGATGAGACCATCATAAACGGCTGGTTAAAGACCGGAGATCTTGGCAAAGTCGATGAAGAAGGCTTTATATATATCGTTGATCGCAAAAAAGATCTTATCATATCAAAGGGTATCAACATCTATCCGCGTGAGATCGAAGAGGTTATTTACAAACTTGAAGCAGTTGAAGCAACAGCGGTAATTGGCGTAAAAGATGTACATGCTGATGAAGAGGTCGTCGCTTTCATACAAGTAAAAGATGGTATGGATCTTGATGAAAAAACAGTAAGGGAGCATTTGAAGAAAAATTTAGCAAATTTCAAGATACCAAAGAGTATCTATTTTGCCGAAGAGTTGCCTAGAAATGCTACTGGTAAGGTGCTAAAACGTGTATTAAAAGAACAAATAGAGCAGATGAAGGATAAATTTTAGTGAAATACTTGCTTGATTTTTTAAACCAGGACCTCAAAAAAAGCAAAATTTACGAGCTGATAAAGTGCGGCGATGAAGAGGGAGAAATTTTAAAATATCTAAGTAAAGCTTATGTGCAAGGAACAGCTAATATGAGCGTTTTTGAGCTACTTGGAGCAGTCTTTGGCACGCAAAATGATAAGCAGCTTTTGTATCTAAAATTTATAAAAAATTTGCTTGATAGCGGTTGGATTGTACAAAATTATAGTCTTTTTAAAATACCTGAGAGTACGCAAAGGGCTTCAGCTCAAGGGCTTCTTTCGTTGCTTCATTCTGAAATTTCACTCTCAAGCACGTTTTTAAAAATTCTAGAAGATGGCAACGCTGATATAAATTTACCAGAGCTTACGCCATATGAGGATCATTTGGAGTATTTAAAAGATCAGTTTTTAAAGGTAGAGCTTTACTCAAAGGCTGCTATTTTTGAAAACAGCTCAAGTGATGCCAAAAAGCGTATAAATGAGCAAATTTCTGAGCTTACAAAGCGTATAAATGAGCGTGTAAAACTAAGCAAGATTAGTCTAAAAATAGAGCAAATCTTTAAAGAAAATTCGCTGGATGAAAAAGAGCAGATCATATTTTTAGCCCTTTTAAAAGAGGAGTACGCAGGCGACTTTGAAAACGGCCGTGATCTAAACACACTAGTTGGACTAATAAGCAAAGACGAGCTTGAACGCATCAAAAATCGCACTCTTTTAGAGGACGGCTCAAGGCTCATTGAAGGTGCGCTGATCGATTATGACGAGGTTTTAAACGCTTATGGCAACGTTAGCAAGAGCTTTTTTATAAACGAAGAAATTTTGCAAAGCATAATGCACCCAAAAAATGACAAAAACAGCAAGAAAATCAAGATCGAAAGCCTGGTAAAAGAGCAAGAAATTTTTGAGCTCATTGAGCCGGTAACTAGCCTAGAAGACGTCGTGCTAAATGAAAAGACAAAGCAGCTTTTAAGCACGATACTAAAGCAAGTAGATAAAAAAGTACTCGCCAGACTTAGCAGCTGGGGCATAAAAACTAGAAAAAACATAGATGCCAAGATCATCTTTTACGGCGAGCCTGGCACTGGTAAGACCATGAGCGCAGTTGGGCTTGCAAAGAGCCTAAAGAAGCAAATTCTAAGCTTTGACTGCTCAAAAATTTTAAGCAAATATGTCGGCGAGAGCGAGCAAAATGTAAGGAAAATTTTTGACACTTACAAAGAAATTTGCAAAAAAAGTGGCAGCGAGCCGGTGCTTTTACTAAACGAGGCCGATCAGTTTTTAAGCACGAGAGTGGAGAGCTCAAGCGGGGCTGAAAAGATGCATAATCAAATGCAAAATATCTTTTTAGAGCAGATCGAGCGCTTTGAAGGCGTGTTGATCGCTACGACAAATTTCTTACAAAGCCTTGACGTGGCGTTTTCTAGAAGGTTTGATTATAAGATCGAGTTTAAAAAGCCTGATTATAACGGCAGGCTTGCCATTTGGCGTAAAATTTTGCCTGAAAATGCGAGCTTTGAAGATGGCTTTAGCGTAGAAAGACTGGCTGAGTTTAACCTAAGTGGCGCACAGATCGTCCTTGCACTAAAAAATACCGCTTTAAAAGTGGCGATAAAAGATGATGGGATTTTTACCTTTGAGGACTTTAAAACGACGATAGAGCGCGAACTAAACTCAAGCTTTGGCGAGGATAAAAAGATGGGATTTGGCTCTTAAGCCTTATCTTATTTTATAAATTTGACTTTGCACTACACAAAACCGCTGACGCTTATAAGAAATTTGCTTCACTCAATAAAAATTTAGACGAGTTTCGCCACTAAAAACATGAAAAGCACGAGATAAATTTAAGCTTTAGCGATGAAAAATGCAGATAAGTGCCGAGAGTGTGAAATTTTGTTTTTATACGGAGCATGTCCTTAGAAGCAACAGGGAAAGTGAGCTAAATTTGAGCTTTGATGAGAATGAAAAGATAAATTTTGCTCTTAGATTTTTCTAAAGTATCTTGCAGGCTTTACACTACCACAAAGACAAAATACGGATATCAATTTTGCTTTTATCTATTAAATTTAAAAGAAGCCTGCCACTAAAATTTATAGAAAAGGCGAAGCGAATTCGATCTTTGACAAAGTAAAAAGAGGTTTTTCTCTTACGCTTTTTTAAATATACGCTTTACTTCACAAGGCAAAGTCTAAAAATATCGGTGCTCGCCAAACTAAATGTGGAATTTTTTACAATTAAATTTTAGCAAAAGCTACGATAGGATAGACACTCGCCCATAGGCTTTTTGTATAAATTTAACTCACTTGCCTTAAATTTACTACCGCGTCCTTTTGCAAACAATCATTTTTCAAAAATCCTAAATTTTGAAATTTATACGCTCTGCAACTTACATTTAGGCAGATAAATTTTTATATAAGCTGTTTTATCGCTTTGTTGCCTCTAGTTGCGTATATTTTTGCATTAAATTTTGTTTTGATCTATGCAAATTTACAAAAGCGACAAACAAGACAAATGCAGTTACAAATTTAACTCGCTCGCTTGCCATAAATTTACTACTGTAACCTTTACAAACAAACATTTTTTATTAAAAAGCCAAAAATTTTAAATTTTATCCGCCGTGTGAAGCGTGGGCGTGACTATTTTTTATAACGCTTTATCATTTTTCCTAACACAAAAGCCGCTCACTTCATGAAATTTAGCCTCACAAAATCCTATAAATTTCAAATTTTCTACCATGCTTTTTACAGCAGCGCCTTTCGCACCAAAAAAAAGCAAATTTACCGATCTTTTTAATAATAAATTTAAAAGGCTATGAAATTTTAGTAGTCAAATTTATAGAGAAATTTACTGATTGATCTTATCAAGCAACTCTTCGACCTCTTCAAGCGCAAAGGTCTCTTCTGAGCTTTGTTTTAAGAAGCTCTCCATAAATTCTTTCTTCGAGATCGCAAGGTCAAGCTCCTTGTCGCTGCCCTTTTGATATGCGCCGATACGAAGCAAGACCTCATTTTCTTTTAAAAGCGAGTAAAGTCGCTTAAATTTCATCGCATTTAGCTTGTGTTCTTTGCCGATCACGTCGCCCATGACACGCGAGGCCGAGTTTTGTATATTGATAGGTGGGTAGATGCCAAAGTCCGTTAGCTCGCGGCTTAGCACGATGTGGCCGTCTAGGATAGAGCGGCTTTGGTCAGCTATCGGGTCGCTCATATCATCGCCCTCGACTAGCACGGTGAAAAATGCCGTGATACTGCCCTTGCCCTCCTCTTTGCCGGCGCGTTCCATTAGCTGTGGCAAGAGTGTGAGCGAGCTTGGCGGATAGCCCTTTGAGGTCGGTGGCTCGCCAAGCGCAAGGCCGATCTCACGCTGCGCCATCGCAAAACGAGTGACGCTATCCATGATGAAAAGCACGTCGTTGCCCTGCTGTTTGAAGTATTCAGCCACGCTCATCGCACAAAAGGCACCGTACTTTCGCATGAGCGAGCTATCATCACTGGTCGCTACGATGATTACCGTGCCCTCTAGGTCGCCGCCTAGGTTTTTTTCGATAAATTCAGGCACCTCACGGCCACGCTCGCCTATTAGCGCGACTACTTTTATGGGGGCTAGCGTATTTTTTACGATCATGCCCATGAGGGTTGATTTGCCCACGCCTGAACCTGCGAAAATTCCCAGCTTTTGCCCTTTGCCACAAGTAAGCAGCCCATCTATCGTCTTTATGCCAACGCTAAAAGGCTCGTTTATAAGCCCCCTTTTCATCGCATCTATGGGCGCTCTCATGATCGGCATATATTCAGTCGTATCAATCGCCCCTTTGCCATCAATTGGCTTCATAAATGGATCAACCACGCGACCAAGTAAATTTGGCCCCACCGGTATGCTCATGCCCTGATCGCTCTCATAGACAAAGTCGCCTATCCTAAAACCCTCGACAAAGCCAAATGGACTGATATAAGCGCCATCTGTCTTTATCTGCGTGACCATGCCAAGGCCGTTTTTACTCTTGTCTTTTGCCACTATGCGCACGATGTCGCCGATACTTGGGCGAAGTCCGGTGATCTCTATCGTAGTAGCTGTGATCTTTGTTATGACACCGAAGGTATTTGAGAGCTTTACGCCCTCTTTAAGCCTTGAATTTATACGCTCTAAACTCAAAAATGCGTTTCCCTAGGCGAATTTATCAGCGAGAAAAACTCTCGTCTTGTGTCTGCGTTTTTGATAAAGCAGCCTCTAAGCGCAGAGGTCGTAGTAGTCGAGTTTATCTTCTCCACACCTCTCATCTCAACGCACATGTGCCTAGCCTCGACGACTACTCCAACGCCTTTTGGAGCGATAACGTCCTCAAGCGCCTTTGCGATCTGCTCGGTCATCTGCTCTTGAATTTGCAAGCGTCTGGCGTAGATATTTACCATGCGTGGAATTTTACTAAGGCCAACGACCTTGCCATTTGGGATATATGCGACATGCACGCGGCCGATGATAGGCAGCAAATGGTGCTCACAAAGGCTGTAAAACTCGATGTTTCGCATTAAAACCATTTCGTTGTTTGAGCTAGTAAAAAGAGCGTCACCAAGGACTTCTTTTGGGTCCTGATCGTATCCGCTAGTTAGAAATTTAAAAGCTTTATAAACGCGCTCTGGGGTTTTTATAAGCCCCTCTCTGTTTGGATCTTCACCGATGATAGTTAGCATATTTTTAACTGAATTTTCAAAACTCTCTTGCATAAATTTTCTCCATAATTTTATCGCCAAATTCTACGTTAAAACGCCTTTTATATCTATAAAAATTTACAAATTTACAATGAAATAAGGAAAATTCTGCTATATTTTGGGCTAAAAATTTGTATTCATAAAGGAATTCGATGGAAATCAAAACAAAAGCTCTAGATAGCGTAAATACCCTAGCTAGCACAACTATAAGTGCAGATGCTATAAAGTCTAGCGTAGAAAAACTAGCAAAAAAAGCGGCAAAAACTATGAAAGTAGATGGCTTTAGACAAGGTCATGTGCCAGTCGCTGTCGTGCTAAAACGCTACGAGAAAGAGCTGACAAACGACGCTGAGCAAGATGTCTTAAGAGATGTAGTCGAAGAGGCTATCAAAAAAGCAGGCAAGAAAAATGACGACCTTATCGGCGAGCCTATCGTTTCAAAATTTGATAGAAAAGATGACAAGATCGACGTTGAGCTAACAGTTTCATTTAAGCCAAGTGTCGATGTGAGCGGCTATGAGAGCTTGATACCTGAGTTTTCAAACCCACGCGTTTTGAAAAAAGATATCGATGAGAAAAAAGCTGAACTTTTAAAAATGATAGCTCCACTTGAAAAAGTAGAAGGCAAAAGAGGCCTAAAAGTAGGCGATTTTGCTAAATTTGACTTTGAAGGCTTTGTTGATGGCGTTGCATTTGAAGGTGGCAAGGCTGAAAACTACGTGCTTGAGATCGGCTCAAACCAATTCATCCCAGGCTTTGAAGATGGCATGGTAGGCATAAAAGCTGGCGGCGAAAAAGATATCGAGGTTAAATTTCCAGAGAACTACGGCGCTGCACATTTAGCTGGCAAAGATGCTGTTTTTAAAGTCAAACTTCATGAAATTCAAGAGAGAAAGATCCCTGAAAAACTAGACGAAGAGATGCTAAAAACTATCCTTCCAAACGAAGAAAAACCAACTGAAGAGCTACTTGAAGAGCGCATAAAAGAGCAAATTCGTCAAGAGAAAATTTATAAACTTATAAATGAAGAGCTAAAACCAAAATTTGCTGAAGCTGCGGTTGAGAAATTTAAATTTGACGTGCCAAAAAATATCGTCGAGCAAGAGATCGATATGCAGTTTAGAAACGCATGGAGCTCATTTACTCCAGATGATATGAAGAAATTTAGAGAAGACAAAGACGCTCTAGCCAAAAAACGTGACGAGTATAGAAAAGACGCTGAAAATAGCGTTCGCCTAACTTTCATCATAGATGAGCTAGCTCGCGTAAGAGGCGTGAAAGTGAGCGATCAAGAGGTCGTTCAAGCGATCTATTTTGAGGCATATAGAAGCGGTCAAGATCCAAAAGCACACCTTGAGATGTACCGCAACCAAGGCATGCTTCCAGCTATAAAGATGTCGATGATCGAGGAGAAGCTATTTAGCGAGCTTTTCAACAAAGAAAAAGATGAGAAAAAAGCAAGCAAAAAAGAGAAGGCTGAGTAATGAGCTATTACGTTCCTGTCGTAGTTGAAAGAACTAGTAGAGGTGAGCGAAGCTATGATATATACTCCCGTCTTTTAAAAGACAGGATCGTTATGCTAAGTGGTGAGATAGAGGACGGTATGGCCGCTTCTATTGTCGCCCAGCTTCTATTTTTAGAGGCTGAAGATCCAGATAAAGATATCTATCTATATATAAACTCACCAGGTGGCGTTATAACAAGTGGCTTTAGCATCTATGATACGATGAATTACATAAAGCCAGATGTTTGCACGATCTGTATCGGCCAAGCTGCTAGCATGGGTGCATTTTTGCTAAGCTGTGGCGCACCAGGTAAAAGATATGCACTGCCAAATTCTCGCATCATGATACATCAACCACTTGGCGGTGCTAGAGGACAAGCGACTGATATCGAGATACAAGCTCGTGAAATTTTGCGTATGAAAGAGATTTTAAATGGAATTTTGGCCAAAAATACAGGTCAAAAGCTAAGTAAGATCGTAAAAGATACTGAACGTGACTTCTTTATGAGTTCGGCCGAAGCCAAAGAGTACGGACTTGTTGATAAAATTTTGGAGAAAAGTTTTAAATAAGGCCCAAAGTGATAAAGATAGATAATGCACCAGACCCTAAGAAAAAAGCGGTTGAGGTAAAACATATTCTAGAAAAAGAAAAGGTAGATATCTACAGATTTTCAGAAAATGTTTTGCATGAATTAAGCGATGATAATGTTCCATCTACGCCAAATAATTATTCTATTTATTTTGAGAAAATGCTTGATGGACAGCCTGATGAATTTAGAAAAGAGATCGGTGATATTATAGTCGCAAATTCTGAAATTTCAGTGCCTACAAATGGTAATATCTCTATTGAAAAAGAGATAAAGCAAGGATTTATCCAGATAAAAAGCATGCTTCAAGCCGTGGTACTAATCTATAAAAATTTAGGCATCATGAGAGGCCTAGTGCAAAAGCGCATGGATGCACTCAAAAATAATACAAATATCCTAGCTCTTCAAAATGTTTTAAGTGCATTTAATCATGACCTAATAAAATTAAATAGCCTTATGGATAAGCATCTTGATGTCATTAAAGTAAGCTATGACGAAGTAGCCAAGATGCTTAAATCTATTGAAGAGCAGTCGATTTATGATACGACATATGACGTCTATAATAAAAAATTTTTAGTAGCCACAGTGCAAAGTGAAGTAGAAGCTGTTAAAAGATATGGCTATAACGCATCGTTTTTACTAGTAAGAGCAAAAGATAGATTTACAAATCGTGTTAAAAATTTAAAAGAGCGAAACAATATGTATAAAGCTATATCACAGCTTCTTTTAAGAACTTCTAGAAGAAGCGATATAGTAGCTCATTACGGAGATGGCTGTTTTGCTATGGTTATGAAATATACTGATGAAAATGGTACAAAACAAGCCGGTAGTAGAATTTTAAATATGCTTTCATCTATACCTTGGAAGATAGATGGTGAAGAGTGCAAGCTTGACATCCAAGTGGTTTCAAGCATGATAACAAAGACAAGAAGTGCTGAAGAATTAATCTCTTACTCGTTAGATCAACTAATGCTAACACAAGATGATGAGCAGCCTATATTTTTGGGTGAATAAGTAGGAGTTTGGGCTTGATCTTAGAGGTTTTATCTTATCCAAATAAAAAGCTTTATGAAGTCTCAAAAGAGGTTAAAATTTTTGACGAGGAACTTCACAAACTACTTGATGATATGTATGATACGATGATTGCAAAAGAAGGCATCGGCCTTGCTGCTATTCAGATAGGTGTTGCAAAAAGAATTTTTATTATAAATCTAGCCAATGACGAGGGCGTACAAGATAAAGAAAATTTAATCGAGATCATAAATCCAAAATTTGAACTACGCGAAGGAGAATGCATATATCAAGAGGGTTGCCTTAGTGTGCCTGGATATTATGAAGATGTAAAAAGAAATGAGGTTGTGGCTATCAAATATCAAGACCGCTTTGGCAAAGAGCAAAGTTTAAAGGCTGATGGGCTTTTGGCTATCGCTATCCAGCATGAAAATGATCATTTAGATGGACATCTTTTTATAGAAAAAATCGGCTTTAATAAACGTAAAAAATTTGATAAGGAATACAAAAAGCAAAAAAAAGAAAAAGTTTCATGAAGTCTTTAAGATGTGCTACTTACGGCGATGGGCTAAAGATAATTGACGTTGAGTCTATCTTCTCTCGTGGGCTTCCTGGTTTTAGCATCGTTGGGCTTGCAAGCACAAGTATAAAAGAGAGCACAGAACGTGTAAAGGCAGCACTTCTGGCACTTGATTTTTCCTTCCCGGCACAAAAGATAACCATAAATTTATCCCCTTCAGATCTGCCAAAAAGTGGCTCACATTTTGACCTAGCTATCGCCCTTCTTATAGCTCTTCAAAAGGCAAAAAGCTTAGAGAAAATTTTTGTCTTTGGCGAGCTTGGACTTGATGGAAGCGTAAAAAGCACAGCAAATTTATTCTCGATCCTTCTTTTTTTAAGCACGCAGGTAAAAAACTTAAAAGTCTTGGTGCCAAAAGAGATAGCGCAAAAAGCTTCTATGATCCCAAATTTAGAGATTTATGCGGTTAGTACTCTAGAGGAAGCGATTAGATTTTTTAATGACGCAGAATTTGCAAAAAGCATACGTTTTAACGCTACACATGAGCTATTTTCAAACGTTATAGAAATTTCTGGCAAAAGATACGTTCCAAATTTAAACTTCGAGCTTGATTTTAAGGATGTTTTGGGTCAAGAAAGAGCTAAAAGAGCCTGCGTCATCGCAGCTGTTGGTATGCACAATATTTTATTTGAAGGTAGCCCAGGTAGCGGCAAAAGCATGTGTGCAAAACGCCTCGTTTATATCATGGCACCACAAAGCCTAGAAGAGGTGTTAAAGTCTGCCGCCTACCGATCGCTAAATTTGCAAGATAGCGAATTTACAAGTATTAGAGCTTTTCGCTCGCCGCACCACACCTCGACTAAAAGCTCTATCTTTGGTGGTGGCTCAAATGTCGCAAAGATCGGTGAGATCGCGCTTGCAAATGGTGGAGTACTTTTTTTTGATGAGTTTCCTCACTTTTCTAAACAGGTGATAGAAAGCCTTAGAGAGCCACTTGAAGACAATCAAATCCACATCGCAAGGGTAAATTCAAAAGTGACTTATGAAACGAAATTTATCTTCGTAGCAGCTCAAAATCCATGTCCTTGTGGAAATTTATTCTCTCGCAATCTAAACTGCAAATGCAGCGAAAATGAGATAAAAAACTATAAATCAAGAATTTCAGCTCCAGTGCTCGACCGCATTGATTTAAAAGTTGCTATGGACGAGAGTTCGCCAGGTGACAAGGCGAGTTTGAGCTCACAACAGATGAGCGATATGGTTTTAAAGGCGTTTATGTTTCAAAAAAAGCGCGATCAAGATGAGCTAAACGGCAAGCTAAATGATGCACAAGTAGAAAAATTTTGTCTACTGGATAATGAAGCAAGAGAAATTTTACAAAAGGCAGCCTCGAGGTACAATCTTTCTCAAAGAGGCATAAAAAGGACACTTAGAGTGGCTAGAAGTATCGCTGACCTTGATGATAGCGAGCAAATTTTAAAGCCCCATATCTTAGAGGCGCTTAGTTTTAGGGCATAAAGATGAAAAATTTATATTTAGATACAAGAATTTTAGACGAGCGAGCGAGCAAGAAATTTGGCCTTAGTGAAGAGCTTTTAATGGAAAACGCTGCCGCTGGCATAGCAAATTTCATCCGTAAGAAATTTAAAAAAGGCGAGAGGGTGCTTGGCATTTGCGGTGGTGGGAATAACGGTGCTGACGTGCTTTGCACGTTAAGAATGCTTGAGGGCGAGTTTGAATGCGAATTTATCTTAGCTAGTCAGAATTTAAAGCCACTAGCCATTAAGCAGCTTGAGCGAGCTAAATCTGCTGGCGTGTGTGAGAGTAAAGATGTAGAAAATAGCTTAAATGGTGCAAAATGCGTCATAGACGGGCTTTTTGGTTCAGGGCTAAATAGAAATTTAGACAAAAATCACATAGAGCTCATCTCAAAGATAAACAAAAGCTCTGCTTACATCATCGCTTGTGATGTACCAAGCGGGCTAAGTAGCGATGGCAAGGTGCTTGGCTCTTGCGTAAAAGCAGACATCACGATCACGATGGGAGCTAGAAAGCTTGGGCTTTATAGCGACGCGGCAAAAGACTTTGTTGGCAAGGTAAAGCTCGCTACTCTTGGCATAAGCACTCAAAACTATGAGTGCAAGAGCGACTATCACCTACTTCAAAAAAGCGATCTTATGCTTCCAAATAGAAAAAATCAGTGCGTAAATAAGGGCGACTTTGGCCATGCTTTTATCATATCTGGCGAGCATGTTGGAGCTAGCATGCTTTGCGCAAAGGCGGCATTTGCCTTTGGGACCGGGCTAGTTAGCGTGATAGGCGAGCAGGGCTTAAATTTACCAACGCATATCATGCAAGCTAGCAAGATAAGCGATAAAATGAATGCTGGAGCTGTTGGTATGGGGCTTGGCAAAAAGGGCGTAGAAGAGCTTGAGGTGCAAATTTTAAAAGGCAAAAAGCTTGTTCTTGACGCTGATATTTTTTACAGCGCAAAAGTGCTTGATATACTAGATGAGAACTGCGTCTTGACACCTCATCCAAAGGAGTTTTGCTCACTTTTAAGGCTTTGTAATATAGCAGATATCGACATAAAAACATTACAAGAAAATAGATTTGCTTATGCGAGGGCTTGGAGCGAGAAATTTAAGGCTGTGCTTGTGTTAAAAGGTGCAAACACCATAATCGCCAAAGATGGGCAAATTTACATCATGCCTTATGGTAAAAATATACTTGCAAAAGGTGGCAGTGGTGACGTACTAAGCGGACTTGTACTTGCTCTTTTAGCTCAAGGCTACGAACCACTGGATGCCGCCATCTCGGCTACATTAGCTCATGCACTAAGCCTTAAAAATTTCAAAAAAAATAGCTATGCGCTTAGCCCAACAGACATTATAAAAGGAGTAAAATGCTTACGAAAAAGATAGCCGTACTTTTTAGTGGTAGTGGCTCAAATTTAGAGGCGATACTTAAAAAAGTTCATAATCAAATTTTTAATGGTATAAAAATTGAAGTTTGTCTTTGTATCTGCAACAAGCCAGGTGCATATGGCATAGAGCGCGCTAAGAAATTTGGGCTTGAGACGACGATAATAAAGAGCGCTAAATTTACAAATAGAGAAGAATTTGACGCTGAAGTTGTGGAGCAAATTTTAAAAAGCGGCGCTGAACTAACGGTGCTTGCTGGGTTTATGAGGATATTAACTCCTGTTTTTACATCACAGATAAAAGCCATAAATTTACATCCTTCCATATTGCCACTTTTTAAAGGCGCTCATGCGATAAAAGAGAGCTTTGAGAGTGACATGATGCTTGGCGGCGTGAGCGTGCACTACGTGAGCGAGGAGCTTGACGGAGGTAAACTCATCGCACAAAGGGCGTTTGAAAGAGAAGACGGTATGATCTTGGAGGATTGGGAGAGCAAAATCCATGCGATAGAACATGAAATTTTGCCACAAAGCATAATAAAAATTTTAACAAAGGAAGCAAATGTTTGAATGGTTTAGTTCGCCAGAGGCGTGGATATCGCTACTTACGTTAACTGGCTTAGAGATAGTTTTAGGCATAGATAATATTATATTTATCGCTATTTTGGTAGGTAAACTACCTCCGCAGCAGCGCGGCAGTGGTAGGATTGTCGGCCTAGGGCTAGCTATGGTGACTAGAATTTTACTTTTACTTTCATTGTTTTGGATCATGAAGCTAACAAAGCCACTCTTTACTATCGCAGAATTTAGCATAAGTGGCCGAGATTTGGTGCTTATACTAGGCGGCCTATTTTTACTTGTAAAATCAACCCTTGAAATACACTCTAGCGTTTCTGGTGAGGGCGAAGAGCGTAAAAATAGCAAAAAATCACATGCAAATTTCTTGGTTATTGTAAGCGAGATAGCTGTTTTGGATATTGTTTTTTCTCTTGATAGTGTTATTACGGCTGTTGGTATGGCTGAGCATATAGAGATAATGATCATAGCTGTTATTTTAGCAGTTGGCGTGATGATGCTAGCATCAAAAGGTATTTCTAATTTTGTAGATAATAACCCTACTATAAAAATTTTAGCACTTGCGTTTTTGGTGCTTGTGGGCATGACACTAGTTGCTGAAGGATTAGGATTTCATATTCCAAAGGGATATATCTATTTTGCGATGGCATTTTCATTGGCAGTGGAAAGTATAAATATATATGCCAAAAAGAAAGCAATAGCTAAATAATATTTTTACGACAATGAAAAAGCTAATGATATGATGGATAAAATATCAATCAAAAAATTCTAGCCCGAAAAGATAAATCTGTTGAAATTTGAAGGTAAAATTTTGATAAGCATAAAATGCATAATAGATAGTAGATCGATGTTTGTTTTGTTGTAATATCAGTGTAAAATATTCGTGTCAAGCTACTTAAAAATCCGTGAAATAAAGGACATACTTTATAGCTAGGTAGTAAAATAGAGAAGTATAAAAAGCTTGCGTGCGTAAAAAATTAAGTATTTGGCGAAGTATTAATTAATATTTTTGATTGAATTATCTTTTATATATAATTTCTATTAATTTAAGTGTTTTTTAATTGACTTTATAAAAAAAACAAGTTAAAATACGACTTTTTAATGAGGTAGTGGCATAAACTTACAAACACGACTCAGGCGGGGTGTAGCGCAGTCTGGTTAGCGCATCTGGTTTGGGACCAGAGGGCCGAAGGTTCGAATCCTTTCACCCCGACCATGTTAAATGGTGAGTGTAGCTCAGTCGGTTAGAGCATCAGATTGTGGTCCTGAGGGTCGTGGGTTCGATTCCCATCACTCACCCCATTTTGGGCGCTCGTAGCTCAATTGGATAGAGCGACAGACTTCGGATCTGTAGGTTATGGGTTCGACTCCTATCGGGCGCGCCACTTAAAATACTTTATGCGCTCATAGCTCAGCTGGATAGAGCAACGGCCTTCTAAGCCGTAGGCCTCAGGTTCGAATCCTGATGGGCGTACCACTTTATTATTGTTGTGCGGATGTGGTGAAATTGGCAGACACGCCAGACTTAGGATCTGGTGCCCCACGGCGTGAAGGTTCAAGTCCTTTCATCCGCACCATTCTTTTTTATAATTTGAGATAAACTTATATTATTAAAAATTAAAGTTAGCCTTTATTGTAAAGCACTGGATACTTTTTCTTGTTTCTTGACATGTAATAATGTTTTTTGTATAATCTCAATTCTTTTTTAAATAAATGTCTTGCTAGCTCAGTCGGTAGAGCATCTCACTTTTAATGAGGGGGCCGTTGGTTCGAATCCAACGCAGGACACCATTTTTGGGTTTATGACCCTTTCGTCTAGTGGCTCAGGACTCTACTTTCTCTGTGTAGAAACAGAGGTTCAAATCCTCTAAGGGTCGCCAGATATTTTTAAATTTTTAGGTCGCTTAGCTCAGTTGGTAGAGCGCCACCCTTACAAGGTGGATGTCATAAGTTCGAGTCTTATAGCGACCACCATTTTAGGTGCAGCGGTAGTTCAGTTGGTTAGAATGCCGCCCTGTCACGGCGGAGGTCGCGGGTTCGAGCCCCGTCCGCTGCGCCATCTATTAAACCTTAGGTTAAGGTCATGTCTCATAAAGCACCCATTATTGAGTGTCAAATTAAATTTTAAGATTATATGTTCTAAGATAACACTTTAAGATTTATTATTACTATTTAATCTTGCCTCGTTAGCTCAGTTGGTAGAGCATATCACTCTTAATGATGGGGTCGTAGGTTCGAGGCCTACACGGGGCACCATCCTTTGGCCCATTCGTCTAGCGGTTAGGACACCAGCCTCTCACGTTGGTAACACGAGTTCGAGTCTCGTATGGGTCACCATTTTTCTAATCCTTTTTTCTTTTTAATTTGTTACGCAGAATTTTTATAGAAATTTCTTAAAAATGTATACTTATTTGCTTGGCAAATTGATACTAAAAACGTAAAAATCAATTTTTATAATATTGTGCTTAATGAGTGTGTATTAAGCGATAAATTCTAGAAGTTAGCTTGTAGTAAGCTAAAAAATCTTTATAAATATAATAAAAGTACATCATAGAAACATGATTACAGAGCATTGCAAATTATTTTTGCTTTGATCTATTGGACAAAAAACTTATAAGCATTTTTAATTTTTAAGCTTATAAAACATAAAACAGCTATATTTGGTAATAAAATGGCCAATTCTCTTGTTTGTGAGAAAGGTGCTTAAAATTTTTAAGATCATACCAGCCAGGATCCATGCGTAAAAATATATTAAAGCTTACGATAAAATATAGCTCTTTTATAATATAAAGAGCATTTGGTGGCAATGTAAAAATATTAAAGACGCAATTATAAAGAAAACTCAACTTAAATAGCAAAAATAAAGGCCAAAATTTAAGCTCAAATATAAAACTAGCAAACAAGCTATCTCTTTGCATTTAGTTTTTACCTATCATGTCAAGCTTAGCTTTGCAAGCATCTTTATACGGGCTTACAAAATTTGAGTCAGAGCACTCATTTAAATAAGGCCTAGCCAACTTAAACTGCTTTTGCCTTATATAAATTTCGCTTATCAAATTTAAAGCATGTAAGCGGTCTTCTGGCTCAAGCTTCATGTTCAGTATAAATTTTGCCTCATCAAGTGCCTCACCTAGGTTATCTGTCTTTAGTGAAGCTTCTGAGTAGTTAAAATTTATCTTTGGCGAAAATGTATTTATTTTGGCTTTTGTTTGTAGCTCAAGAGCTTTTTTGGCATATGTTGTAGCGATGGCGTAGTCATTACTTTTCATCGCATAGTCGCTTATAGCTGTATATGCTTCGATAATCTTAAAGTCTTGGCCTCTTAGCTGCTCGATAGCACTAATGGTTGAGATCGCCTCCGTAAAGCGTTTTAACGCAAGCAATGAGTAAAACCTGTCAAAAAGAGATGGTGTTGGATCTGAGTATTCGACTGATGAGCCAAGTGAGAGTGCGTCATTTGCGGCAATGATCGCATGCTCGTAGTCTTTGTTTTTATATAAAATTTTACTCAAATTTACCAGCCACTCGACCCTATCTTCTAAATTTTCGTCTTTTGCATGAGCTTTTGCCAGCTCAAGTGCATCGTTGTAGCGGGCCGTTCTGTAATAGCAGTTAAAGAGCTTAAATTGCGGTAATGAGATTTTGTTTATATCGTAGTTTTCAAGTAAATTTATAACAGCCGTGCAATCATCTTTTATAAAATACTCTTTTGTAAGCTCTAGCGCAGCCTCATTTATCAGCTCCATTGCCTTACTTAATTTTCCATCTTTTGCCATGGTTTTGTAAGATAGTGCATCGGAGAATTTACGCTCTTTAATATCCAGCTCAAGCTCGCTTATTAGAGCCTTTTGACTAATATTTGTCCCAGCATATTTTTCAATTAACTCTTTATATCTAGCATGAAGTGCAGTAGCATTTTTATCTTTTTCTTCAAAAAATAATCCATCTTTTGCCTTAGTGACTTCATCGATATAATCACCATATTTAAATTCTGTCTCATATCTATTTAAGTATTCGTATGCTTTTTTCTCATCTTTTGTTTTGGCTAGATTTAGTGCTAAATTTTTTAAAGCAACTTCATAAAAATCTTTCGTCCTATCACTATTATTTATCAAGATTTCATAAATTTTAGCAGCCACATCAGGCATATCTTTACTTGCAAATGTAGTTGCAAGATTCATCGACTTTGTTGGGTTATTCATAAAAAATTTTTCATTCGCATTTGCGATTTTTAGTATAAATTTCTTTGCTTCATCAAATTTTTCTTTATCGATATTTGCATCAGCTAGGCTTAGTGCTGCTCTACTTGCAAGGTCGATGTCGTTTGTGGAGTAAAGCACTTTTTCATAGTCTTTTAGCGCCTCCTTTTGTCTGCCTATTTTGTAGAGATAATCAGCATAATCAAGCGCTGCAAGTTTTGTAAATTTTGAGTTTGCATGCTCTTCGTTTAAGATATCAAGCATATATTTTGCATCACTTGCAATGCTATCTTTTAGGTAGGCTCTAGCGATTAGATATAGCACTTCTGGATAGTTTTCATCGGATGGAAATTTTCTGATCCAAGCCCTACCTTCACTTACGATATCTTTTGGCTCGATCTCTTCAAACTCATTTTTTGTCTCAAAAATTTTATCAAGAGCCCTTAGACGAAATAGTAAAAATTCACTTGAAAAAAGGCTATTTGGATGCCTTTTTATCGCTGTTTGAGTATCTTTTACTACATTTTCATAAGCGCCCTTTTCATAAGCTCTTTTTATGCTTATGTATATATCAATGTCATTACTATCAAGCCCAGCAATAGGGGCTTTGTTAAGATCAAGCGCTCCGATACTAGGATTTAGCATATCTTTAAAATCAGGTTTAAAATTTAGCCCAGACTTTCTCTTGCTATTTTCACTGAGTGAAGTATCTATGATTATGCTAAAGTGTTTTGAAATGGTTGTTTTTGGGCTATCTTGCACGTTTTGGCTGTTATAAAGCTCAGTTTTTATATTTAGCAGTTTTGACGGTGCTTTTGGCATTATGACGATAAAAAGCTTGCCATCTTGCTTTTTATATTTTATATCCATTAATGGCAGTGTCGTATCTTCAATTTTTGGCAAAATTTCATCATCAAGCATGCAGACATAGCGTTTGGTATCGTAAGCTAAAATTTGCTCCACGCATTCAAATTCTTGCTCATCGCTTAGCTGAAGAACGCTATAAGGTTTATCACCATTTGCGCCGCTATTTAGGCTAAGATTAAAAGCGGTTAGATAAAGCGGAAAAAATAAAATAATTAAGAGCTTTTTCATGCCGCAATTATAGTTAAATTTTCTAAAATCCTGAAGCAAAGACAAAATGCTCAATAAATTCCAAAATCGCTCCAGAAAATAAAAACGAAAAGGCCGTTCCAGCTACCGCAATGCCAACAATTACTTTTAGCGCCATCGAGATATTTGCGGTGTAGAGATTTTTATCTTTTACGATCGGCTCTTTTAAAAACATAAAGACGATTAGCTTTAAATAGTAATAAATCGCAATGGCAGAATTTATCATGATTATAACGCCAAGCACGACGTAATCAGATTTTATGAGCGATGAGATAAGCACCATCTTGCCCCAAAAGACGCTAAAAGGCGGAATGCCAGCAAGGGCGATCATAAAAATTCCCATTATCACAGCGTAACTTGGTAAAATTTTTATAAGTCCTGAAAATTTCTCAAATGGGTGCTTAAAGCGCTTATCCCAGCAGACCACATCGTCGCACCTTGCCACCCAGAGCATAGAAAATGCACCCAAATTTGCAAACAAAAACATGATCCAGTAAAAAAATAAGGCGACATTTGCCTCGTGAGAATTTGCCACAAGCGCACAGAGTACGACACCAGCGTGAGCTATGGAGCTAAAAGCAAGCATCCTTTTTACGTCTTTTTGCACTAGCGCCATGATGTTTGCAAGGCTCATCGTAAGCACGGCGATGATATAGAGCATATCTTTTATCCACAAAATTTGTGAGCCCTCAAACATCGCAAAAATTCTTAACGCAACGATAAAAGCTGCTACCTTTGGCACGATCGACATATAGCCAGCAAGTGGGGCATTTGAGCCTTCATAAACGTCTGGTATCCATGTGTGAAATGGTATGAGTGAGAGCTTAAAGCCAATAGCCGAGGCAATGAAAACGCAGCCAAGTAAGATGATCAAGTTTTGATTTAGGCTAAGATCTTTTATCACAACGCCGATACGAGCGATGTCTATTGAGTTTGTCGCTAGATAAAACATCGCTATTGCCATCGCAAAAAAGCCAGCCGAGAGCGAGCCCATAGCGAAGTATTTAATGGCGGCTTCGACGCTTTTTGCCTTATTGTGAAGAGCTATTAGCGTGTAGAGACAAAGCGAGCTGATCTCAAGGCCTAAAAAGATTATGAGTAGGTTATTTGAGCTCACCATAAATAAAAATCCAGCTATCATAAACAAAAATAGAGCGTAATACTCATAAATTTTGTACTCAAAATACTCTTTTGTGCTAAGTGCAAGCGGGATAAAAAGGGCTGAAGCGATTAAGATAATGACTTGAGAAATGACCGAAACGCCATCAACCAAAAGCATATCCCAAAAGCTAAGGCTAAGACCGTTAAAATCAAGTATTAGGCCCAAATTTACAAATATTGCGATGATACAAAATACGCAGTAGAAATTTCTTGAAAGATCTTTTTTTATGGTGCCAACGATTAAGATAAAAAGCGCAAAGATTATCATACTAAGCATCGGAGCAACCGAAGATAAAGAAATTTCTTTAAGGTCTAAAAAGGCTATTTCGTTCATAGTTTGCTCCCGCCATTTAAAGATAAAATTTTATCTTTTGTGTCGCTATTTACGGCTCTAGTTTGCATTTTATTTATTATATTTTGCACGCTTGGCTCAAGTGGCTTTAGGATCAAATTTGGTGCGATGCCAAGGGCGATTATAAGCAAGCAAAGTGGCACAAGAGCGACTAACTCTTTGAAATTTAGATCTTTTAGGCTTAAATTTTTCTCCTTGCATTCGCCAAAAAAGACCCTTTTATAAAGCACCAGCATATAAATAGCGCCCACAATGATACTAAAGCCACCAAGTAGCGCAAAGAGCTTGTTTAGCTTAAAGACGCCAAGCAGGCTCAAAAACTCGCCAACAAAGCCAATGGTTAGTGGCAGGCCGATACTTGCAAGCGTTGCTATAAAAAATACAAGCGCGTATTTTGGCATAACCTTAGCAAGGCCGCCAAATTCGCAAATTTCTTTGGTATGAGCCCTCTCATAGATGACGCCAACTAATAAAAATAGCGCGCCACTAACGATGCCGTGGCTTATCATCAAAAATATTGAGCCGCCAAGGCCTATTAAATTTAGTGAAAATATGCCAAGCATGATGACGCCCATGTGTGAAATGGAGCTATAAGCGATCACTTGCTTCATGTCGCTTTGCGCGTAGGCAACAAGGGCTGCGTAGATGATCATGATGATGGCTATAATGCAGACAAAGCCGCTTAAAAGTAGGCTCGCGTCTGGAAAAAGCGGGAGTGAAAATCTCACAAAGCCGTAAGTACCCATCTTTAAAAGCACGCTAGCAAGCAGCACTGAGCCGATAGTCGGAGCCTGTCCGTGCGCGTAAGGTAGCCACGTGTGAAATGGAAATAGCGGAGTTTTCACGCCAAAAGCAAAGAAAAATGCTAAAAATAGCCAAATTTGAGCATTTTCTCCGATGCCAAGCTTGTACCAATCAAGAAGATTAAAGCTAAAGACGCCGCTTTTTTGATAACACAGATATCCGATAAAAATGATCGCTACTAGCATAAAGACAGAGCCTAAAAATGTGTAGATGAAAAATTTAATCGCAGCATAAATTCTATTTTTACTGCCAAATGCGCCGATGATGTAAAGAAGTGGTATGAGGCTAAGCTCCCAAAAGCTGTAAAACAAGATCATATCAAGCGCGCTAAAGACGCCCATCATCGTGCTCTCTAAAAATAGCACGCTAATAACAAGGTGCTTTAAATTCCCATCATCGCTAAGGGCTGCGATAGAGATGAAGCTCATAAACGCACTAAGTACGATAAGCACTAGCGAAATGGTGTCGATGCCCACAAAATAGCTGATATTTAGGCTTGGTATGAGCGAGACTTGATGCGTTAAAACAAAGTCATAACCCTGAAAATCGACATTTACGCAGATAAAAATAGCTAGCAAAAGCTCGATTAGTGCGATGCTTGCTCCATAAAATTTGATGCTTTTATTTTCTATCAAAAAGCCAAGTATTGCGCTAATTGCTGGGAAAAATATGATGACACTTAGCATTATTTGGCTCCGTTTAATAAAAATATAAAGCTTAAAAGCAAGGCAAATCCTGCAACCATAAATCTAAGCATGACGCTTAAGTCGCCACTTTGCATTTTGTTTGCTAAAAATGCAAATTTATTTAGCGCTGTTGCGACTAGATCGACACTACGATCGATTATCATCTCATCAATCTTTTTACAAATTTGTGAGATCAATGCGTAGCCATTTATGAAAAATTTCTCATAAAATTTTGGGATAAAGTAGGCATTTTGCAAAATTTTATAAATTCTGCTCTCACAAACACTCTCTTTAAAAATTTCTCTTTTATAGGCAAATACTGCAAAGCCAGCGCTTGCTAGCACTAAGCTAAGTGTTAAAACAAGTAAAAAAATTTCGCTACCGTGAGATAAATTTAGTGAGAAATCTTTTAAACTTTTTTCTAAAAACTCACTAAAGTTGCTCCAAAAAAAGCCACTTATGACTGAGAGAATTCCAAGTACGCCCATGCCGGCTAGCATGTAGTTTTTAGCTTCATGCACATGTTTCTCGCTCTTTGACTTTGTAAAAAAGACGAGCATAACAAGCCTAAAGCTATAAAATGCCGTAAGCACCGCACCAAAGAGTAAAATAATCCATAAAAATTTATTTTCACTAAAGACAACCTCTAAAATTTTATCTTTTGAAAAAAAGCCAGCAAATGGATAAAAGCCAGCTAGTGCACAGCTTGCGATGATAGAAAGAAGTGCTGTTGGCTTCATAAATTTATAAAGTCCGCCCATTTTTTTGATATTTAACTCATCATTCATCGCGTGCATAACGTTGCCAGCGCATAAAAATAGAAGTGATTTGAAAAATGCGTGCGTGACAAGGTGAAAAAGTGCGATCTTATACGCCCCAAGACCAGCTGCAACAAACATATATCCAAGCTGCGAAAGCGTCGAGTAGGCGACTATCTTTTTAAGGTCATTATGCACTAGCGCGATGCTAGCCGCAAATACCGCTACAAATGTGCCAAGGCAGGCTATAAAGTGCGAAACTTCAGGTACGTTTGCAAAGATAAAATTTGCGCGTATGACTAGATAAACGCCAGCCGTTACCATGGTCGCTGCGTGAATGAGTGCAGAAACTGGAGTTGGTCCCTCCATGGCATTTGCAAGCCATGTGTGAAATGGAAACTGCGCACTTTTGCCCATAGCACCTATAAAAAGAAGTGCGGCGGTGATGCCTAAATTTAGCCCAGAAAAGTCGCTTCTGGCGTTAAAAATATCGCTAAATTTAAGTGAGCCAAAGCTATAAAATATATAAAAGATACCAACAAGCATGGCAAGATCAGCCACTCTGTTCATCACAAAGGCTTCGTTTGCAGCGACGTTTGCACTAGGCCTTTTATACCAAAAGCCAATGAGCAGCCAAGAGCAAAGCCCAACGCCCTCCCAGCCGATGAAAAGGCCTATAAAGTTATCGCTTGATACAAGGACGTTCATACAAAAGACAAAGAGCCCAAGATAACTAAAAAAGCGGTTAAAGCTCGCATCATCTCTCATGTAGCCAACTGAGTAGATATGCACGATACTTGCGACCACGCCAACAGTGCTAAGCATAACAAGGCTAATGGCATCAAGGTAGAAGCTAAAGCTAAGATCAAGCGAGCCTAAGTTTATAAACTCTTTTAGGGTTAAATTTAGTGGCTCATCTACGCTAAGACTAGCCGTTAGCATGAGTGAAGCTGTGGCGCTAATGATCATGAGAAGCGAGCAAAAAAGACCGATAAATAAATTCTTGCTGCTATGCGAAAAGATGCCAGCTATAATGAAGCTAAGAAGCGGGAAAAATAGTGAAATGCAAAATAAAGTCATCTCTTAGCCTTTCATATTTGTCATCGACTCTAAACTGATGCTGCCAGTCTTTTTATACCAAAGTACGAGTAGCCCTAGTCCCACGGCGACCTCGCTAGCTGCGATGGCTACTATAAAAAATGCGATGATCTGCCCAGTTAGGTCAAAGTAGTATTTTGAGATGGCAGCGAGTGCTATGTTTGCTGAGTTTAGTAAAATTTCACTTGAGAAAAATAGCATTATCAAATTTCTTCTTCTCATTATGCCAACTAGCCCTATGACAAAGACCAGACTTGCTAGGATGAGATAGTGAGTAAGGCCTATCATAGCATCTCCTCAAATTTGCTTTGCGCGTCTAGGTCTTTATGTATCAAGATGATGCCAGCCACCATCGCCACAAGTAGCATGATAGCGCACATCTCAAAGGCTAGCAGATACTTGCTAAAGAGTAAAATTCCAACCGCTTCGATGTTGCCAAGATTAGCGAGGGTAGAATTTACCACCTCTTGCTTAGCGCTATAAATCGGCGCTAAAAAGATAAATATCAAAAGAAGCGCTATGAAACTGCTTAGAAGATAGATGGTGATCTTTGCTTTTTTGCTACTTTTTGGCTCACATTCTTTACTGCTATCAAAAAACATCATCGCAAATGCGTATAAAACGACCACAGCACCTGTGTAGACTATTATCTGCACTACGCCTAGAAATTCCACTCCAAGTAAGAAAAATATAGCCGAGATAAAGACCATGCCAGCAGCTAGCGCAGAGACTGCATTTAGTGCGTTTTTACAAAATACGCTAAAAGAAAAACTAACTAAAACCAAGGCGCTAAAAAGATAAAATGCAAAGCTCTCATACATCTTTTGCCCTTTTAAAATTTATACTACTCATCACTTTTTGTCTCATTTTCATTTTCGCTTATAAATGCATTTGGCGTCTTTTTGATTAAGCTGTCAGCATTTTTAGGAAGTGCGCCATAGCCTTCAAACTCGCTTTGATCTTTTAAAAATTTATCTTTTGTCAAAAATTCATCTTTTGTGCCAAATATAATCCTGCTCTCGCTAGCAACTTCGTACTCTTGTCCGCAAACTATCGCAAGCTCAGGGCAAACATCAGCGCAAAATCCACAATACACGCATCTACTTAAATTTATTGAGTAGCTTGCGACCTTTTTGCGCCCATCTTCGCCAAGTGAAGTCTTCATCGAAATGCAGTTGCTAACGCAAATTTTCTCACATAGCCCGCATCCAATGCAACGTTCATTTTCACTTTCAACAAATTTTAAAAGCTTGTGAATACCTCTATATCTAGCATTTAGCTCCATCTTTTGCATAGGATATTTTAAAGTATGCGACTTGCTAAAGAGCATCTGCTTTATCGTGACTTTTAGTCCGATCAAAAGATCAGGCTTAAATGTGACAGCGATGAAGTGCTTAAATTTATCAAACGCGCTCTTTGGCTTTAACTTTTTATCTATTAAAATATATTTTTTCTCACTCATTTTTCGCCTTAGATTAGTAGCATAAAGCCAGTGATTACGATATTTAAAATTCCAAGCGGAAGTAAAATTTTCCAGCAAAATGCACTTAACTGATCAACTCTTAAATGTGCCCATGAAGCCCTTACCCAAAGAAAAAAGAAAAAGACAATGCTTGATTTTAAGATGATCATTAAAGCACCTGGGATAAATAAAAATTCGTTAAATCCACCTAAAAATAAAATCGTAATGATGATGCTAGCAGCGATCATATTTGTGTACTCGCCGATGAAAAACATCGCCCATCTCATGCCGCTATACTCGGTGCCATAGCCTGCTACTATTTCTGTTTCGTTTTCTGTTAAGCAAAATGGCGTTCTATTGCACTCTACGAAGCTTGCTATTAAAAAGAGTAAAAAGGCAAGGGGCTGCTTAAATATAAGCCAGCCAAAAATTCCTTTTTGATAGTTGTTTATATCCACAAGTGAGAGTGAGCTAGTTACCATTACGACGCTTAAAAGAGCCATGCCAGCGACTATTTCGAAACTAAGAAGTGAGACTACTGCGCGAGCTGCACTAATTAATGCAAATTTATTATAGCTTGCAAGACCTGCTGCAAGTGGAGAAAAGACGCAAACTGAAGCAACACCAGCGATGTATAAAATACCAACATTTATATCTGAGAGAATCGGACGTAATGTATGTCCAAAAATTTCAAACTCAGGCAAAAACGGCACAGGTGCAAGCGCTGCAAAGGCGGCAATGGCTGATATTAGTGGAGCTATTAAAAAGATAAATTTATTCGTATTTGCTGGTACGATGTCCTCTTTTGTAAAGAGTTTTATCATGTCAGCTACTATCTGTAAAATTCCAGCTGGCCCTACCATATCAGGTCCCACGCGGCGCTGCATGTAGGCTAGTACCTTTCTCTCAGCATAGGTTGCAAGCCCTGCAAGGCTTGCCATGACGGCTAAGATGACCACGGCTTTAATGATAGTGCTTAGCACAAAAAATAGTGTTTCATTCATCTTTTGCCTTTATGATTTTAACTACGGCGTAGCTTTTGCCATTAAATATAACCCCCACATCAAGCTTATCGTCATAATCGCCTAAATACGCAGCGACTCCGCCAAGCTCGCTATCAAGCTCCACGCAAATGGCAAGCTTATGCTCATCTTTTTCTAAAATAATTGCTTCATTTTGTGAAATTTCAAATTTAGCCATAAATTCGCTACTTGCATAAAGCTTCGCTCTTTTGGCTGTTTGTGTGGCATAGTTCGCAAAAAATGATGGCAAATTTATAGGATTTGCAAGATTTATAAGTGCCTCGTCATCTTTTAAAATTATGCTCTTGCTATCTTTTAAAAGTGGCTCTATATCATCATTTGGTGTGAAATTTGAAATTTCAAGCTTGTAGCCTCTGTGGCTTGTGCCGTCGTTTGCGTAAAAATTTTCTAAATCATCAAATTTAATGCCTTTATAACCCTTTTCTTTTGGTAAATTTGGCGTGTAATCAATCGTATTTTTAGCCATTAGTCCAAGCGCGTTTGCGATATTGTTTAGAAAATAACCTTTGTGCGGTATCGCCACATTTGTTGGCACTAAGGCGTTATTTATGCTTGTAAATGTGCCTTCTTGCTGATTTAGTGCGCTAGCATCGATATCGCCTTCAAAGATGCTAAATTTATAATCACCATTTTCGTTATAGCCAAGCGTCTTGCCAGGCTTTTTTTCGCTTGTAAGAGTGCAAATTTTAGCAACGCCAAGTGAGTTTGTGCGTGGCGGTATTAGCATCACACGAAACGGCGTAGCTCTTGCGATCACTCCAGTAAGTGCTGCTAGTAAATCTGCATTTTCGTCCGTATAAAAATCGCTTCCTAAAATGAGCGTAAATTTAGCCTTGCTCTCGCAGAGGGTGGCTATCTCTAAGCCAAAGCTCTTATCAAATTTTTCAAGTCTAGCCTGAAGTGCTGCTGGTAAATTCTCACCCCAGTTTTTAAGTATAAAAAGTAAAATTTGCTCTAATTTTCCAGCTTCATGCGTTACATAGATAAAATTTTTAGAATATTTTTTAACGATCTCATCGGCTATGTGATGAAAGTAAATTCCAGCTGCTTTATTCATTTTTAAAGCGTTATTTAACTTAAAGCTTGTCACTGGACTCTCATGCCTTAAGAAACTGCCAGCACTGATGATAAAATCGCTATTTTTAATATCTTCATAGTCTGCGTTATATGAGCTAAGCCCACTAAATTCGCTAAATTTATTTAAAAATTTTTGATAATTTAGCGCTTCATTATTTATTAAATTTAGATCAAATTTCTCTCTTAAACGCTCTAAAATAAGGGCCTCTTCGTTCGTGATAAAGCTATTAAATTTTATATTTTTGATCGCGCCATTTTTAATATTTAAAACAATCTCTTCAAATTTCTCTTCATTCTTACAGGCAAGCTCGTTGTGAAAGTCATAACCAAACCTAGCTGCTCCACTTA
Organism: Campylobacter concisus; assembly: GCF_001891085.1. Taxonomy (NCBI): domain Bacteria; kingdom Pseudomonadati; phylum Campylobacterota; class Epsilonproteobacteria; order Campylobacterales; family Campylobacteraceae; genus Campylobacter; species Campylobacter concisus. The sequence goes on along the minus strand of NZ_JXUP01000001.1, from coordinate 239,152 downwards.
TCTCGCCAAATGTAAAATCATTGCTGACGCGGTAAATTTGCTTACTTCTGTCGCTAGTGCTCTTTTCTTTTACGTCATAGTAAATTAGCTCGCAATCGCTTTGATGTGGATTTGCTGCTGGAATAGGACTTAGCTCCCAGATATTTGTGCTATATTGAAAATGCGAACTAATAAGTGCTCCAGTAGGGCAAACGCTGATACACTCGCCACAAAATGAGCAGTCTAAACTCTCGCCCACGCTTGGGCCTATTAAGCTTTTTTGCATCTTGCTAAAAACAGCATAGGCATCTTTTGGCATACTCTCTTTTAGCTCTTTTGGCACTTCAACGCCCCTTGGTACGGTCTTTAGCGCACTCTCGCCGATCCTATCTTTACAAACAGTGACACATCTTTCGCAGACTATGCAAAGAGCTGGATCGTAGTTGATTAGCCCCCATTTTTTATGTGGTTTGTGCGTGTCAGCGATGGCAAATTTTTGTTCATTTACCTTTAGATGTGTGGTTAAATTTTGTAGTTCACATTCGCCGCTTTTGTCACAAACGCCACATTGAATCGGATGATTTACGCAGTAAGTCTGCATGATCGCATTTCGCTCGGCAGCGATTTCTGGCGTGTTTGTATAAATTTGCATATCCTCTTTTGCTTTGGCGTTGCAGCTATAAACTACTTTACCGTTTGCCTCGACCATGCAAAGCCTACAAGCAAGAGTTGGTGAGCAGCCGCTAAGATAGCAAAGAGCTGGGATATAAATTCCATTTGCTCTTGCGATATTTAAGATGCTCTCGCCTTCATCTGCTTCTAAAATTTGATCATCTATGCTTATTTTCATTTACTAACTACTACTTGCTTAAATGCGTATCCATCAAAATCTTTTGCGCCAAATATCGCAACTGTGCCTTTTAGCGAATGGTCTAGTTTAAATTTTGCCTTCACACTAAAATCTTTTGCTTTAAGCTCTAGCATATCGCCATCTTTTGCCTTTGCTACGATACCAAATTGCACGCCACCTACGATCTCATCACTTGCATTTTTGTTTAGATAAACGACTGCTCCATCAAAATTTTCAAGCTCTTTTAGCTCGTCTATTTTGTGATAATCATTAAATTCTTTCCTGCAATCACCAGCCAAAATGACATTTTTGCCTAAAATTTCAAGTAGCCAAAAGATCGCATCTTTATCTGGATGAGTAAAAAATGAATCATCAATAACGATGTTTTTAACGTCCTTTATCCACTCGCCAAGCTCCTCAAACTCCTCCTCGCCCACGTTGCACTCGCCACTTATCAGTCCATCATCAAGCTCGCTAAAAAACTCATCGCAAGATAAATTTGCGTATTTGCAAAGAAGAGCCAAGACGTAGCTTATTGAGCCTATTTCGCAGCGTATTAAATTTTCGCCGCCAAGCTCGTTATCTTCGATGCAAGAGATGTATTTAAACTCATGCTCTTTTATCTTTTTTGCTAAATTTTTATCGCTCAAGCTTAGTAAATTTGCGATGCTTAAGCTTTTGCCTGCTATTAAATCATTAAATTTCATATCTTGCCCTTTTTTATGGTTAATACCCAATCAACTTGGTTAAATTTAAGCGAGTTCATCACTTCGCAGTTTAGATTATAGGCTAAATTTACAGCCTTTGTCACGCCGCTAAAATCACCTATCTCAAATAAAAATATAATCACTTCGCCAGCCTCGCTAGCCTTTATCTGCTGTCCAAGAGCGCTCAAAAACTCACTCTTTAAGTGCCTAAGATCGACCCTTCTCATCTATCGACCTCGCCTAAGATGATATTTGTGCTACCAATTATCGTAGCGACGTCAGCAACGTACTGGCCTACCAATAAATCTTCATAAATAGCGCAGTGCCAAAAGCTTGGTGTGCGAATTTTTAGGCGATATGGGCTTGCGCTACCGTCTGAGTTTATATAAATTCCAAGCTCGCCCTTTGGCGATTCGCTAGCAAAATAAATTTCACCTTTTGGTGGCTTTAGTCCTTGAGTTATTAGCACAAAATGCTGCATCAAAGAGTAGTTTTGGCTCATTATCTGCTCTTTTGAGGCGCTCACATACTCTGGTGCGTCGGCGATGATAGCGGGGTTACTTGTCTGATACTTGCTAACGCACTGCTTTAAAATTTTCACGCATTCTCGCATCTCTTTCATATAAAGTAGGTATCTCGCGTAGCAGTCGCCCTTGGTGGCGTAAGGCACGTCAAATTCTAGCTCGTCGTAGATGAGATATGGCTCTTCTTTTCTGATGTCGCGCGCGATGCCACTTGCTCTTAGCATGACGCCAGAGCAGCCGCTACTAAGAGCTAGCTCTTTGCTAACTACGCCCACGTCTATTAGCCTTGCTTGCCAAATTCTATTTTCGCTTAGCAGATCTTCATAAAGCGTGATGTCGCTTGGAAATTTCTCGCAAAATTTAAGCAACTCTTCGCACCAGCCATCAGGCAGATCAAGTGGCACACCACCGATCCTTATCGAGCTGTGAGTTAGCCTTGCGCCGCAGTATTTTTCTATGAGATCAAGGACGTATTCGCGCTCTCTAAATGCGTATAAAAATACGCTCATAGCCCCCACGTCAAGGGCGTGCGTAGCTAAAAATAAAAGGTGCGAGCTGATGCGGTTTAGCTCTAAAAGCATCACTCTAATGATCTGCGCACGGCGAGGCACTTCTATGGCGCAAAGCTTCTCCACAGCTGCGCAAAATGCGTAGTTATTCGCACTTGAGGCGATGTAATCCACCCTGTCAGTTATTGGGATAAATTCCTGATAGGTCATATTTTCAGCCATCTTTTCAACGCCTCGGTGCATGAAGCCAACCTCTGGCATAGCGCGCACGACCTTTTCGCCATCAAGCTCAAGCACTAGTTTTAGCTGACCATGAGCGCTTGGGTGCTGTGGGCCAAAATTTAGTATCATCTTGCCATCATTTTGCTCAAATTCTAAATTTTCAAAAAATGGTTTTAAGAGGTTTGGTGACTGGCTCAAGGTCTTTCCTTTACTATCTGGCTTTGGTTAAATTTAGCCTTTTTGACAAATCTCACGCCGCCTTCTTCTTGATATTCATAGTCTTCATTTTCGTCAAAGACACGTGAAAAGCCAAAGGTATCTTTCTCGTTCACAAAGGCTGGGTCGCGGTTCTCTTCGCCGATCTGCTCTCTAAACTCACGCCCAAAAATTTTATCCACCTCGTACCATTTAGCAGCCTCGTCGCCAACTAGCGGATAGCTCTTTAAGAGTGGGTGCGAGTGCCAGTCATCAGGCATTATAAGACGCTTTAAATTTGGATGATCTTTGATTAAGACGCCACTTAGATCATACATCTCACGCTCCGCCCAGTTTGCGCTTTTATAAAGCTCGCAGACGCTTTTTAGCATTTCGTCCTTTTTGACAAAGCACTTTACTCGCGTGCGCCTATTTTTACTAACACTTAAAAGCTGATAAAAGACCTCGTATCCACCTTTTTGCGCTATATAATCAATCGCCGCAAGCTCACAAAGCTGCTCGTAGCCAAAGCCTTTTAACACTTCAAGCGCTTTAAAATTTTCACTAGAATTTACGTAGAGAACAAGCTGGTCAAACTCCACGTAGCTAGATAAAATTTGCACTCCGCTTTGCTCTAAAACAGCGAGCTCCTCGTCAAATTTAGAGCCATTTGCTGCTTCTTTTGGCGTCTGCTTGGCGATGTAAAATTTCTCGCTGTAGTACTGCTTTTTTTGCAGGTCGTTTTTTGGCTTATACTCTCTCATATATCTAGCTTTCTTGGCTTTTGCGCCCTAAATGCACTTTGTTTTCTTATCTTTTTTTGAAGCATCATAAGTGCGTACTGAAGCGTCTCTGGGCGCGGGGCACAGCCTGGGATGTAGATATCAACTGGTATTATTCTATCGACACCTTGAACGGTAGAGTAGGTATTAAACATGCCGCCAGTATTCGCACAGCTACCCATCGAGATGACCCACTTTGGCTCAGGCATCTGGTCGTAAAGGCGCCTTGTAAATTCAGCGTGCTTTTTAGTTAGCGTGCCAGCTATAATCATCACCTCTGAGTGTCTTGGGCTAGCCCTAAAAATGGTACCAAACCTATCAAAGTCATATCTGCTAGCGCCACTTGCCATCATCTCGATCGCACAGCAAGCAAGCCCGTAGCTAAGTGCCCAAAGTGAGTTGCTCCTGCCCCACTGAACTAGCTTGTCAACTGTTGTTAAAACTACTGGCAAACCGCCATTTGCAGCGTAATTTATCTGATGCTTTGCCATTTAAAGACTCCTTTTTGCCAAGCATAAGCAAAGCCGATAAGTAAAATCGCCACAAAAAGTAACATTTCGATTAGTCCAAAAATTCCAAGTAGCCTAAAATCCACCGCCCACGGATACATAAAGATGACTTCAACATCAAACAAAATAAATAAAATTCCATAAAAAAAGTAGTGGATATTTATCTTATTTGGCTGTTTTACGGTGGTTGGACCACACTCATAAAAGCCAAGTTTTAAGCGCTCGGTATTGCGGTTGGCTAATTTTTTACTTATTTTTGAAGATAAGAATGTTATTAAACAAAATGAACAAGTCGCTAGTAAAAGTATGATAAATGCACCAAAATAGGTGCTTTCAAGCTCTGAATGTGACATACTTTGCCTTTTTTAATTTTTAAGATTCTACTAAATTTAAATTTATTTGAGCTTGAAACGGCTTAAGAGTAGGGTGAGTATTGTGCTTTTGTGTAAAAATTACTCCTATTTTATCTTCTCGACTGCATCCTTTGCAGCACTTATTCGCTCGCCCTCGTCTAGTTCACGCACAAAGCCATCTTTTACCAAGATGATCCTAGTTGCTACATCAAAGTAACTATCATCGTGGCTAACAGCGATTATACTTATGCCTTTACTTTGTAAAAATGGCAAAATTTCTTTATAAAATTTTCGCTTAAAGAGTGGATCTTGATCGGCTGCCCATTCATCTAGGATAAGGATAGAGCGGTGCTCTAAAATAGCTATTAAAAGACTTAGACGCTTTCGCTGACCGGTTGAGAGTTGCGTGGTACTAAGTTTATTATCTATGACACTTACTTTTTTATCGATCTCAAGTAAGGCTAAAAGCTCGTCTATTTCGCTTTGGCTAGCGAAGCCATTATGAGAGAGCGTTTGTGAAAATAGATAAAAATCGGCAAAAATAGCGCTAATCTTTGCCTGGTAGCTTTGTAAATTTCTTTCATCTATCTTTGTGCTATCAAGGTAAATATCGCCACTACTTGGACGCATTAGCCCGCAAAGTAAATTTATAAGCGTACTTTTGCCGCTACCATTTTTACCGATGATAAATGTTATCTCGCCGCGTTTGATCTCTAAATTTACGTCTTTTAGGCTAAATTTGCCGTGAGTGTAGTTGAAATTTATATCTTTTATTTTTATGTTTTGCCAATTATCGCTTAGGCTATCGTCAAATTTAAAGCCTTCCTTAAATTTATTTATATTTAAACTCATGATCTTTTCTAAACTCACTTTTGCGCTAAGTGCAGCTGGTATGGAGCCAACCATGCTCATAAATGAGCCTCTTAAAAATAGTATCGTAAGACTTATGCTAAGCGCAGTTTGCAGGCTCGCCCAGTCAAATGCTACGCACAAAAATACACAAAGACCAACTGAGCCAAGAAGCATAATGTTTGTGAAATTATCACTTAATGCGTGATAAATATCAGCTTTTACCATATTTTGGCGTTTTTTATCGCCTGTAAAATTTAACTCATCAAAGCAGACACTTGCCCTTGCTCTATTTAAACTAAGCTCTCTATGCCCCTCTACGATATCGTCGTAGTGCTTTTGCAATGCGTCATCTTGAACTCTAGAATACTTAAAATAAAGATGAATTTTTTTCATAAAAAGCGTATTTATAAAAAGAGTTGCACCGATCCAAATGGATAAAAAGATAAAAATTTTTGGAGCGATTACACAAAGATAGATGCTGGCACAGATGATAAAAACCAAGCTTTGTATAAAGCCAGTAGCGCTCATAAAAGCAAATGTGATCGTTTTTATGTCATTATTTAGGCTAGCTATGATCTTTGCCTTGCCGATCTCGTTTATCACGCTATTTGGCGTATCTAAAATTTGCTTTACACTTTGATATCTTAGCTCATAGATAAATTTATGCCCAAAATTCGTAAGCGATATATTTGCAGAGATAGCGCTTGCAAAAAATAAGAGCAAAACCACTATAAATTTAACCGCTACAAAGGTGTCAAATTCTTTTAAACTTACAAGCTCATTATTTATAAATGAAAGAGTCCAGACACCAAGTCCGCTAAATAGGAGTGTTAATAACACTATTTTAGAAATTTGATAGATGTTTTTTTTGATTAAATTTGCAAGCATTACATCGCAGCTCGTGGCTGAATGATATTTGGCTCATACTTTTGTTCAGTATTTTCGCTCATTATACGAAGTACCTTGCTTCGTTTTATCTTAGCATCATCCTTAAATATCGCACGAACTTTGTCCATACCAGCGTAAAAATCACGCATAAGCACGATGCAGATATATTTGCCAAAAAATGTCGGCTTTATAATGCCATTTTCTTCGTATATCGCATTTACAAGTTTAAGTAAGCTAAGCTCCATAAATAAGGCTTTGTTAATGTTTGTGTTATTTTCATCGTTATATCTTTTAATATCAACTCCGCCATCAAAAAGCCTTGTTAAAAATGTGTATTTAAGTCTCTCTTTCTTGCTAAAACCACATTTTGCAATGACTGGGCTTTGCCTATTTTTTATCCTTTTGCCGTATTCAAGTAGATTAAACGCATTTATTACAAGCTCACCGTTAAGAAAACTAAATGCTCCACTGCCAACGCCAAGATACTCTAAATTTGAGCCAACATATTCGTCGCGAAGGTCGGCACTTTTTTCGTTTGAAAATGCCCAAGCGTTGCTTTGTTTGTAGTTACTTTTGCTAAATTCTTCAGTGATTATCTCATAAAAATCACGCTCGTTATCGACGTTTGAAACACCAAGCGAGCGAGCTATATTCTCTCTTGTTAGCTCTGATTTCATGAGTGGATAGAAGGTGATTTGTTGTGGAGAGATCGATTTTGCAGTATTTATGTCGTTTATGAGCTGCTCTTTTGTTTGATTTGGCAGGTTAAAGATGAGATCGAGGCTAATGACTGGGATCTTACCAAGAGCAAGCTCAAGCTTTCTTTTTATCTCCTTGGCTGAGCCAAATTTTTCATATCTGCCAACTCTTTTTAACGTTTCATCATCAAAGCTTTGTACGCCAACGCTTAGTCGATCTATTAATCCATCAAATCTAGCTAAACTCTCGGGTGAGATGTGATTTGGATCGCTTTCTGCTGAAATTTCATCTATACTAAAAAGCTCTTTTGCAAGTTTAAGTGTCTTTTCAAGCTCAGGCTCATTTATAAGCGTTGTGCCACCACCAACATAAAGTGAATCAAAGTCAAATCCAGCCTCTTTAACCTGCCTCATCTCCTCACGTAAATTTTCAAAGTAAATTTTTGCAAGCTCTTGTTCATAGTGGTACTTATGAAACGAGCAATACGGGCAAAATGTGTGACAAAATGGTACATGTGCGTAGAGCATATACTTTTTGTCTTTTTTGGGAGTTTTGGTGTAGGCTGTGGTTAAAATGTCTATATTAAATTCATTATATAGTGATCTTTGAATAGAATTATGAGCGTAATTTACGGCAAAATTCTCGACAATATTTTTAAATATCATAACTAATCGCCTTAAATAAGTTTGGTTTTAAATTTATGTGTTAGGATAGCTAACTTTTAATAAATTTAGCCTTGTGCTAAAGAAATTTTTAGCTTAGCCACATAAATTTGGCCTATAAATTTTAATTTATTAAATCTGCAAATTTCACGTATCGATCAAATTTTAGCCCCAAAGCTTAAGGAAGTTACTTCTTAGCTCTTGAGATAATTTTGCTTGCATCAAGCTCAAATTTTACTCCATCTTTCGTCTGCAAATAATAAAATTTACCAATATTGCAAAGTGACTTCACGTCATAAATTTTAACTGCCTTTTTATCTATCTCGCAAGCCGTTCGGTCTTTATCTTTTGTCTCGCAAAACGAGCTTGGCAAAGCTTTTAAAGCGCTTTTGTCAATAAGTAAAAATTTATAATCAACATTTCCTATAGCAAGCGTTTTTGCTGTGTATTTTATAAATAAAAGAGAGTTTGAAATGATCATGAAAATGAGCGCCGAATAAAAAATAATAGTAAAATCTTTCGCCTCTTTTATGCTAGCTATTCCAAGAATGAATGAGAGCATAAAAGAGCAAAATAATATCCAAAGTGCCAAAAATCCACTAATGCTATTTGAAATAACAGTCGATGCGATAAATAAAATAAGCATTATAATAGTCAAGAAATATATAACAAAATTTGATCTATCCTTAAAAAAACCGCTAAATTTACACAGATATAAGAGAGCGGAAATAGCGATAGTATCATTAGTAAATTACAAGAAAGCCTATGAGCTATAAAAGCAAAAATGAAAAATGATATGGATGTCAAAAAATATATGAAATTTGAGCTATAGAAAAAGAGAAATTTTGGCTTTTTAAATTTGTATTTTTTATTGTCATTTTGATAAAGGTTTGAGACAAAGACTAAGATACCGATCTCAAAAACCGTGATAAATGCAGTCGCACAAAATAGCAAAATACCTGTAAATATCATCTCTGAGCTGTCTAAAATCGGGAAATATTTTACTTCAAAGCCAAAATATAAAAAGTAGCAAAAGATACTAGCGATTGGCACGATAAAATTTGAATATTTAAAGAAATTTTCCACGCAATTTTTTATAAAATTAGTCTTTAAATTTGCTGAATATTCGCTGAGTCTACTCTCAAAATAAGTGTTATTTAGCAAATCATTTTTAATTTTTTCAAGATATTCTGGTTCCTTATAGCTTGCACCTATATAAATTTCATAGTTTTTCTCATCGAAATCTTTTATAATCTCATCTTTTATATCCAAAATCATAAAACAAATTTGCTTTTTTAATTCGTTAAGTTTTTTTGAAATTTCAATAAAATTTGTTCTATTTAGCTCAAGATAAGACTCATATTCTTCATTTAAAAGAGCTATGAGCTTGCCTTGTTTGCTGCTTGCTATGTTAGCGTTTGAAAACTTTGCCTTAACGAAATTTATAAAATTTATAGAGTTTTTAACGCTCTCATCTTTTTTATTTAAAATATCTTGATAACTCAAATTTTGTCCCTAAATTAAATTTACAAATTTTGCTATTTAAGCACCTTTGCGATTTCGCTCCAGCCTAAATTCTCAGCAAAATCAGCCGCTATTTTGCCACTTTTTGTGCGGGCATTTTTATCAGCGCCGTTTTCTAGTAAAAGATTTACAAGATTTAAATTTCCTGCGATCGCCTCGTGGTGAAGCTGCGTATAGCCAAACTCATCAGCATCCGTGACCATATTTGGGTGCTCTTTTATATATTGCTTTACTTGCTCATATGTATTTTTGCTCATTGGATGCTCTATCAAATTTTCAGGATGCTCTTTTTGCTCATAAACTACCAAAATATCGTTAAAATCCCCAAAATCAAGCCCCCACTCTTTATCGTGCTCTTTTAGCTCTTTCTTTTGCATGCGTGAACGCATCGCCTGCACGCTAAATCCGCCGTATGCACGTCCATCTATCGCAAAGAGCCAGTCGCTCATCTCATCTATCTTCACGCTTACTTGATCGCCTACTTTAACGTTTTGCACGGCGTCAGGCTCGTTTACGAGTGTTCCATATATCGTTTCGCCATCAAATTCCACATCGTCTATCCACATGTGCTCGCCAACTTCTTCGCCATTTACGACATCTAAAAAGCAAATTTTTACCATTGCATAGTCAAGCATAGGTACGATCCTGTGGCGCTCCCAGTAAACCTCACGCCAAAAATATCTAAAGCTCTCACGAGCTTGCTCAAATGCACGCTGCATGTAGTCTTCGTCGCTACTTACAAAATAGATCGGCATTTGCTTGCCAAGATCGATTTGTTTACCGAGAATTTTCTTAAAAAAGCTCATTTTTTGTCCTTCTTTTTTAGGTAGATCAAAATTGAATGCAAAATGATAAGATAAATTTCACTCATAAATCCGACAAATTTTAAATACAAAAACTATGCGAAATTTCGCAAATTTAGCCCAAAATCCTACAAAATTTTAAATCCAAAAATTACGTAATGATTTCAAAATTTAGCCTACCAACTTCAAATTTAAACAAAAATGTCGTGAGATGGATTTAAATGTTGCGACTAAAAAATAAGCGTGCGCTAGGCATATAGCCTACGGAGTGAAAATTTTTCTAGCTCATTTAAAGACACTCACGAGAAGCTGTTATTTTAGATTTTTAAAGCTTATTGGAAGTTCTAAATTTAACCCCCTAACGAGCTTTATACACTCCTGCAGATCATCTATGCTTTTGCTTGTCACTCTGATCTCTTCACCCCTTATCTGCGCGCTCACTTTGATCTTTGAGTCTTTGATCGCTTTGGTTATCTTTTTTGAGTTTTCAGCGTCAAGTGTGTCATTTAGCTTTAGTGTCGCCTTTAAATTTCCACCACTCGCTGGCTCTCTTTTTGTCTCTGTGATCGCTACTGGTGGGATGTTTCGCTTGATGAGCTTTGAGATCACGATGTCTTTTAGTGCGTCGATCTTGTTGTCGCTTGAGCTAAGAAGCGTGATAAATTTTTCTTTTTCGTTTAGCTCTACCTCAGCCGCAAGCCCTTTAAAGTCATACCTCGCCGCGATCTCTTTTTTTGCCGTCTCCAGCGCGTTTTTAACCTCCATCATATCGACCTCGGCACTTATATCAAAACTATGCTCAGTTGCCATTTTTATCCTTTTAAATTTATTTAAATAGCCCTTTGATCTTCTCAAAAATCGACTTTTTGCCAGTCTCTTCTTGATTTATAGCCTCGCCAATCTGCTGCACTGCGGTCTGTGCGTAGATGATAGCACCCTTTGGATCGCAGTTAAAGAGGTTTGAATACGAGCTTGATTTGTTTAGATCAAGTGGATTTGGCTCCACGACCTCAGTGGCCTCAAGCAGGCCTGTTTCTAGCTCGCATGCATAGTTTAGAGCATCTAAAAATGCAGGTAAATTTTGAGCGTAAAAACCATCAACCGCCTCTTTTACCTCGCCACCTGCTTCATAGTCAGCCTTTAGTTTAGCTACGTTTTTAGCGCTCACATAAGCGCCACAGCAGTAGTTTTCGGTGATCTCATTATAAATTTCGCCACTAAATTTATCCAAAAACTCACTTGGTAAAATTTCTTGCCAGTTGCTAATGTAGTTTTTAAATTTCTCATTTTGCTGTGCCAAAGAGCTTAGTGCTGTGCCCCGAGTGTAGAAATATTTTCTAAAAAATCCTTGTGTGACGGCGATACAAAAGCCGTGAGTTTTATTAAAAATTTCATCGTCTTTATACTGCAACGCAGCATTTAGCGTATCTTTGTACTTTTGCGCGTAAAATTCCTCTATGCCAGCCTTGCTGGCAAGCACTAAAACCTCGTCAAATTTACCAGCCCTTGCAAGCTCAAGTGCCTCAAAATACCACTTTGAAATTTCATCTTCGCTAATAGCGTGATGGCTTATATCATAGCCCATTACTTGCTCTCATTGATGAAATTTTCGATGTTTGCGACGATCTTTGCGATGAGCGTCTTTCTAGCCTCCAGGCTACCCCATGCCACGTGCGGCGTGATGAGTAGATTTTCTTTGTTTTTTACATTTAAAAATGGGCTATTTTCGCTCATTGGCTCGCTTTCTAAAACGTCGGTGCCAAAGCGTAAATTTCTCTCATCTATCGCCCTCGCCATCGCAGCTTCATCCACTATGCCACCACGTCCTAAATTTAGCACTATCGCATCATCTTTTAGCAAATTTATCTCGTTTGCGCCTAGTAAATTTCTAGTCTTTTCATTTAGCGGTGCATGGATGCTGATGATGTCGCTACTTCTTAGTAGCTCATCTAGGCTTTTTTGCTTAAATTCGCTATTTGTATTTGCTCCGCTTGTCGAGTAGTAGCTCACATTTGCGCCAAATGCACGTGCCACTACCGCCACGCCACGACCTATCTCACCAAGTCCGATGATGCCAAATTCTTTACCAGCGATCTCGCTGATGTCTGCGCCAAGATAGGTGAAAATTTCGCTTTTCACCCACTCGCCACTTTTTACGTATTCATCATAAAATTTGATGCGATTTGTTAGCTCAAAAAGCATGGCAAATGTGTGCTGCACGACGCTTGCTGTTGAGTAGCCAGCGACGTTTTTAACAGCTATATTTTTAGCTTTTGCGTGCTCTAGATCGACATTATTCATCCCAGTTGCACTTATGCAGATAAGCTTTAAATTTAGCGCATCCATCACGGCTTTGTCGATGACGACTTTGTTTGTGATGACCACATCAACGCCTTTTAGACGAGGCACGACCTCTTCGCTTTTTGTTTTTTGGTAACTGATAAACTCGCCAAATTTCTTAAAAACACTAAGATCTACGTTTTCTCCCAGCGTGGCCGCGTCTAAACAAACGATCTTCATCTTTAGTCCTTAATGAAATGTCCTACAAATTTAGAGTAGTTATCTAAAATTTTGCCGCCCTTTCTATATCCAAGCGCACACGCTTCATAAGCGTAAAATACGCCTGCTTGGTAGTTATCGCCTCTTTCATCTTGATTAAACTCGTAAAATTCTTGATAAATGGCTTTATTTGAGTCGTATTCGCCCTCGTTACTTGCTATTTGCGCGCCGTTTTCATCGTGTATCGAGACGTTTGCGCCCTCTCTACCAAATACCGGCTTTTTCACATATTTTTTGCCTTTTAGTGGCTCGTTTGAAGTCTCAAGCAAGAGCGGGTGATTTGGATAAAGATCCCAAAGAATTTTTAAAATTCCCTTGCTTTGGAAAAGTAACGTGTAGGCTGGGTTTATGATGATGGCTTTTTGATTTTTGATGATATTTGAGAGTATGAGTGCTAGCTCGCCTTCATCGATCGCTATGCTCTCCCAAGGCACAAGCTTAAACCAGTATTCAAAATTTTCATCGCCTTTAAAAATGCCCTCGTCATCGTTAAAAACGACCTCATCAACGTAGGCAAAGTCGGTTTTAAAGCCGGCCTCTTTTGCGATGTATTGCAGCAATTTCACGGTTTGCTCGTCCTCGATACTACCAGCGATAGAGCTAAAGAGTATCCCCCAACCCTCGTAAACATCCTCGAAATTTACATTATTGTCACCAAGTGTGATTAGACGCTTGAAATTTTGTTTTAAAGCTTCGTAAAGGTTATTAAATTGTTCGGCTTCATCCATATGATTTAGCTTTAGCATCGCCCACTGGATAATCGCTGTCTCAAAGACCGCCGTTGGCGTATCGGCGTTAAATTCTATCAGTTTTATCGGCTTGTCATCAAGCCCACCTGCTAGATCAAACCTGCCGTAAAGGTGCCAGTGAACGTCATTTTCCCAGCTATTTTTGATACTATCAACGAGATTAAACGGTATGCCTATCTCGTGAAAAAGGTTATTGTCAATGACGTGCTGAGCGGCATTTACATACATATCGTATAGCTCATTTGCCGCCTCATAATAAGCATCCGCTTCACTTGCTTTTACCTGTACGATCTCATCTGCGATATATGAGCTATTGTCATTATCTGTGTGCCACGCAAAGCCGATTCTTTCCATAAATTCGTTATTTAACGGAGTGATTTTTCTTAAATTTATCATTTTTTAGCCTCCAAAGCTTGATGAGCTAGAGCTTGATTTTGAGCCACCACCGAAAAATCCACTCTTGCCGCCACTGCTTCTTGCAGCAGAATTTGCTGCTTTTTGCTTATTAAAGCTATCAACGCTTCTTGTGTATGCGCTTGGATTTTTGTAAGAATTTTGACGAGTAGCTTGGAAATTTTGATTTCCAAAAAGCTTGCTACCTATCCAGCTACCAAGTATCGCGCCAGCTGCTGAGGCAAGTATCGTCTCACCAAGGCTTAGACCGCCACTACTTAGCTGTGCGTCACTCGTTTTTGTTAAATTTGAAGTGCCATTGTCGATATTTGCATTTGCTTGAGCTAGGAGCTTATCGATCTCGTCTTTGCTTAGCACACGCTCAGTACCGTTTATGTCTTTTAGTACAACTCTAGTTTCAGTACTTGGATACTCTTCTAAAATTTTATAAACGCCAGGTGCGCTCTCTTCGATAATGACAAAGGCGCCGTTTTTTTGCGCAACTTCGTTTAGTGCGTTTTCATCACTGCCATTGTTATTGCCACAACCAGCAAGGCCAGCCATAACGATCGCACCAAATCCGCCTACCGCAGCATAAGTAGCTATCTTTTTAATGTGTTTCATATCTCTCCTATCAACTCTTTTAAATTTTTATGTCTTCTAACAAGTATCACACCTCGTTTAAATTTTATAAATTTTGAGTGGTGTATCGCTTTTATTATCTTTTCACTGGCTTTTTTCGTTGCCTTTGGCTTTAGATTTAGCTCCTTTAAAAATTCACTTAAATTTATCCATTTTGACTCATTTTCTATCTCGGCCTCTATCGCTTCATTATTTGGTATATCGTCATTTTTTTGTGCTAAAAGCGGCCTTTGCATAGCATTTAGAAACTGCATGAGCTTTTCATCTCTATCTTTATAAATTTGCAAAATTTCATTTTTTCGCTCGATTAACATCTGCTCTTTTTCTTTAAAAAGCCTATCTTTATCGGCTTGCAAGTTTAAATTTAAGCTCTTTAATTCGCTTAACTCATTTAGCAAATAATTTACAAACTCATCATTTTGGGATTTAGTTTTTGTGCTTTTTGGAGCGGATTTTGTGGCTTTTTCGCTACTTGGTTTCTCGTCAAGGATGACAAATTTTGTGCCATTTTCAATGACTGTATTTATCGAACCACGGCGGATTCTATTATAGACTGCTTCTTTTGTTATGCCTAAAATTTCTGCAGCTTCGTTTATAGCTAGCTTTTGCATCGAATTTCCGTTTAAAATAAAATAAAAAATTTGCTTTGATTATAAAAAAATAAGGCTAAAAGAAGAGTTAAACAAAGAGAGCAAAGCCCTCTTTGTCTTGGTTTTAGAGTCTTGACTCGTAGCGTCTAAGCATATAAAGACGTTTAAGCATTTTCTTACGAGCAGCAATTTTTTGTTTCTTGCGGATCTCAGTTTTAGGCTCAAAGAAGCGTCTAGCTCTTGCTTCAGTTACTACTAAGTTACGGTCAGTTTGTTTTTTAAACTTTCTGTAACCCTCGTCAAATGACTCGTTAGGATGTACCTTAATACCAGGCAACGTCCTCACCACCTTTCAGATTAAAATAAGCCGTGAGTATAGTTTAATTTTCATAAATTTAAGCTTTTAACTATTTTTTTTTAAAACTCTTTTAATGCCATAAGCTTTATAATCATAAAATTTCAAAAAAGGCTTATTATGTCAAAGGATTTTCATCTTAGCTACGCCAAGAGGCGTTACATTTTTTTCGCCTGTATTACGCTATTTGTCTTTATTTTGCCATTTATCAGAGTAAATGATGCGCAGCTATTTTTGCTAAGTTTTGATAAAAGTAGAGTTGATCTCTTTTTTACAAAATTTGATATGCAAGAGCTTTATTTGTTGCCATTTTTGTTTATTATTTTGTTCTTAAGTATATTTTTCTTAACGACACTTGCAGGGCGCGTTTGGTGTGGTTGGAGCTGTCCGCAAACTATTTTTAGAACGATATTTCGTGACCTTTTGCAAACTAAAATTTTAAAGATCAGGAAAAATATCCAAAATAAGCAAAATGAGCCAAAAGGACAAATTTTAAAGCGTGCTTTAGCAGTTGGAATTTGGTGTATTTTAGCTCTTATTATTTCGGCGAATTTTTTATGGTATTTTGTGCCACCGCTTGATTTTTTTGCTTATTTAAAAGAGCCAAGTGAGCACAGAGTTTTGCTTGCATTTTGGCTTGTTATCGCTATTTGGTTAGTTTATGATGTCATCATTTTAAAAGAAAATTTTTGCATCTATGTCTGTCCTTACGCTAGGGTGCAATCAGTGATGTTTGATAACGATACGATCCAAGTTATTTACAACCAAAAAAGAGGCGGCGTAATCTATAACGGAAAAGAGAAATTTAAAAAGCCAAAAGAAGAGGGTGCGCTGTGTACTGGCTGCGAGGCATGCGTAAGAGTATGCCCAACGCACATTGATATAAGAAAAGGTATGCAGCTTGAATGTATAAATTGTCTAGAGTGTAGCGATGCTTGCGCTAAAGTGATGAAGCATTTTGATGAAAGCTCGCTTATTGAGTGGAGAAGTATAAATTCTATAAAAGAGCAAAAAAGAGTCAAAATTTTACGCTTTAGAACGGTTGCTTATCTCGTCATTTTGGGCATTGTCTTAACAGCTGGGGTATTGATGAGTGGCAAAAAAGAAAGTATGCTTTTAAACATAAATAGAACAAGCGAGCTTTATAAAATTTTAGATAAAAATGAAGTTGAAAATTCTTACGTATTTTTGGTGCAGAACACACAAAATAAAGAGCATGCCTTTTACTTTGAAGTAGATGATAAGAATATAGAAATTTCTCGTCCAAATAAGCCATTTATATTAAAAGCTGGTGCAAAACAACGAGTCATTGTCACTCTAAAATCAAAAAATGAAAATTTAAGCGATAAAGATCTTTTAAAACATATAAATATAAAAGCCTATGCCACTGACGAGCCAGCTATTAGCGTGCAAAGGCAAAGTACTTTTATCTATCCTAAAAGATGATAAAATGGCGAAAATTTAACAGGAAGCAAGATGGCGATCTCAGAAAAGGGCAAAAAAGATACGAACTTATCGTAAAAACAGCACTTGAGCTATTTTTAGAAAAAGGATACGAAAAGACAAGTTTAAGCGATATCGTAGCGATAAGTGGCGGATCGCTTTCTAGCATTTATACATTTTTTGAGAACAAAGAGGGGCTTTTTGAGGCGATCGTTGAGCAAGAGATAGATAGCCTTATAAAAGAGATCGATGAAAAGATAGATCTTAAAATTTCTCACAGCTTGGAGGAGTTTTTAACCAAATTTGCAACCATAATATTTTCTATTACTTGCAGCAAAAGGCATATCTCACTTGGCAGAATAATGATGAGTGAGGGTTCTAAAAATGGTGGCAAACTTGGTAAGACGTTTTTGGATCAAATTTTAAAAAAGATCGATCTTGTGCTTATAAATTTCTTTGAAAGAGACGAAGTAAAAGCCAAACTTGATTCAAAATTTTCAGCCAAATTTGCTGCGAAGTACTTTATACAAAGTGTGATCGGAGCTTATTACTACGATTCGCTTTTGATAAATGAAGAACCAAAGCTTAGTGCAAGAGAGCGTAAAAAGCATGTTGGCTTGTGTGTTGAGTTGTTTTTGAATGGAGTTAGTAAAAAATAAAATTGACTTTTTATTTGTTTTCTAATAGAATCGAGAACTTTAAATTTTTGTAACAATTATTACAAAAAACTAAATATGATATTAAAATTTAAAATTAAGAGAGGTTTTTATGGCAAATTTTAAAAGTGCTCTTGTGCTTTCGGTTGCAGTTTTATTTCTAAGTGGTTGTTTTGAAAATAAAGAGAATAAAGCGGCAGCAGGTCGCCAGATGCCACTATCTCATGTGGATATTTTTACTGCACAAAAAACAGACATACCTATTAGTTTTGATTACACCGCAACGGTTACAAGTAGTCAAGATGTTATTATCTATCCAAAAGTTGGCGGCACGATCATAAAGCAGTTTTTTAAGCCAGGCGATAAGGTAAAAGCTGGAGAGAAGCTATTTCTCATAGATCCAGAGAAATATCAAGCCAGCTACGACTCACTTGATGCCTCTGTTGGCGTAGCAAATGCAAATTTAAAAAATGCCGAGACTGAGTTTAAAAGAATTTCTGCCCTTTATAAGAAAAATGCAGTCTCTCAAAAAGACTATGACGCAGCAGTTGCAGCCTATGACATTGCAAATGCGAATTTAGTAAGTGCAAAAGCAAATTTAAAAAATGCAAAAATCGATCTAGGATACACGACTATCACAGCGCCATTTGACGGTGTAGTGGGCGATAATCAAGTAGATGTTGGCTCGCTTGTCATAGCAAACCAAACAAAACTTGTAAGGCTTACAAAAATAAATCCTATTGAAGCGGAATTTTATATCGCTGATGTGGATAATCTAACTAGAAAGACAAATTTGGATAACGGCTCATGGCAGCAGCTAAATAGTGACGCTGTGTTAAGTGTCAATGGCGAAAATTTTAATGGTAAAGTAAATTTTATAGATAACGTCGTAAATACTGCAACTGGTAGCGTTTTGGCAAAGGCTAGTTTTGATAATAGTGAAGGTAAAATTTTACCAGGTGCGTTTGGTCATATAAAGATGAGCGGTTTTGTTCAAAAAAATGCCTTTAACATCCCGCAAGTTGCCCTTCAGCAAAGCGCTACAAACACTTATGTTTTAGTCGTAAAAGATGGCAAAGTAAGCCAAAAAAATGTAAAAACAGGATATCAAACAAAAAATATGGTAGCAGTCACTGAAGGCCTTGAAGATGGTGATAAGATAATCGTTAATAACTTCCTTAAAATCGGAGTTGGTGCACCAGTTGAAACTGATAAAGACCTAAGTGTGGAATTTATAAACGGCAAAGATGCAAACGCTACAAGTAGCAAGTAAAGGCAGATAGATGTTTTCAAGATTTTTCATAAACCGCCCGATATTTGCGACTGTTATATCTATCATTATAGTTATAGCAGGTCTTATGGGCATAAAGGGGCTTCCGATAGAGGAGTATCCAAGTCTTACTCCGCCTACTGTCTCTGTAACTGCGACATATAGCGGTGCTGACGCGCAGACTATTGCCGACTCAGTTGCAAGTGCGATCGAAGATCAGATAAATGGTGTTGAAAATATGCTTTATATGCAAAGCACATCAAGCTCTGCTGGTACAATGAATATAAGCGTATATTTTAAGATCGGCTCATCGTCAAAACAAGCTACGATAGATGTAAATAACCGCGTCCAAGCTGCCCTTTCAAGGCTACCTCAAGAGGTGCAAAACATGGGCGTAACGGTGCGTGAAAGAAGCGGCTCGATCCTTCAAGTAGTTGGCTTTACAAATCCAAATATGAACCTAGTTGAGCTATATAACTATGTAAATTTAAACATCGCCGACGAGATCAAAAGAGTAAAAGGTATCGGCGATACAGCGCTCATTGGCAACAAAGAGTACTCAATGAGAATTTGGCTAAACCCAGACAGACTTGCTCAGCTTAAACTAACTCCAAGCGACGTCATCTCTCAAGTAAAAATTCAAAACTCACAATACGCAGCCGGCAAGATCGGCGAGCAGCCATCAAAAGGTGAAAATCCTTATGTTTACTCGGTTGTTTCTGAAGGTCGTTTTAAAGATCCAAAGCAGTTTGGCGAAATTTTGATAAAGAGTGAGGACGGCAGCGTCGTAAAACTAAAAGAGGTCGCCACTATCGAGCTTGGAGCTGCTAGCTACGCATCAGATGCTATGCTAAATGGCAAGCCAGCAGTGCCACTTTTGCTATTTTTGCAAAATGATGCAAACGCACTTGCAACTGCAGAGGCAGTCGCTGCAAAGCTTGAAGAGCTAAAGAAAACCTACCCAGTTGGTCTAGAGCACACCATAGCCTACAACCCAACTGAATTTATCACCGTTTCAATCAATGAGGTTATCAAAACTTTCATTGAGGCGATGCTACTTGTTCTTGTCGTAATGTACTTCTTCTTAAAGAGCTTTAGAGCCACCATCATACCGATGCTCGCCGTGCCAGTCTCTATCATAGGTACATTTGGCGGACTTTATATCATGGGCTTTAGTATAAATTTGATCACGCTTTTTGCCCTGATCCTAGCCATCGGTATCGTCGTGGATGACGCAATCATCGTTATAGAAAACGTCGAGAGAATTTTGCACGAAGATAAAGAGATAAGCGTAAAAGACGCGACATTTAAGGCTATGGAGGAGGTACAAACTCCAGTTATCTCTATCGTGCTAGTACTTTGCGCAGTTTTCGTGCCTGTATCTTTTATGGAAGGCTTTGTGGGCGTTATCCAAAAGCAGTTTGCGCTAACACTTGTCGTCTCTGTTTGTATCTCTGGCTTCGTCGCTCTTACGCTTACACCAGCACTTTGTGCGGTTATGCTTAAAAAGCAAGAGAACAAGCCATTTTGGATCGTTCAGAAATTTAACGACTTTTTTGATTTTAGTACCAAAATTTTCACAGCAGGCGTGGCAAAAATTTTAAAACACGTCATTATCAGCTTTATAGTCATTGGCATCATGGGATTTGCAACGTATGGGCTATTTCAGAAAGTGCCAAAAGGGCTTGTGCCTTCAGAAGACAAGGGTGCTTTGATGGTTATCACCTCGCTTCCACCTTCTACAAATATGCTAAAGACTAAAGAAGAGGTAAAATCTATTAGTAACGCCATTTTGAGCAATCCAAATGTCGAATTTGCCATGGGCTTTGCAGGTTATGATATGCTCGCTAGCTCTCTTAGAGAAAACTCAGCCATCAGCTTTATCAAGCTAAAAGACTGGAATGAAAGAAAAGGTGCAACGGACGGTGCAGATGCCTTGGCTGGGCAGTTTAACGGCATGCTTTGGGGCTCTAAAAACTCAATGACCTTTGTTGTAAATTTACCTCCTATCATGGGCCTATCAATGACTGGTGGCTTTGAAATGTACCTACAAAACAAGAGCGGCAAGAGCTACAACGAGATAGAGGCTGACGCTAGAAAGGTAGCTGCAGCAGCAAATGCAAGGCCTGAGCTACAAAGCGTAAGAACAACACTCGAGACGAACTACCGCCAGTTTAAGATAACAGTTGATAAAGAAAAAGCAAAGCTATTTGGCGTAAGCGAGAATGAAATTTTCAGCACCATAGGCGCATCTTTTGGCTCTTACTACATAAACGACTTCAACCTTGCAGGCAAGTCGTACCGCGTATATGCAAGGGCAAGCGATAACTTTAGAAACAACCCTGAGGATCTAAGAAAAATTTTCGTCCGTTCAAAAGATGGCGGCATGGTGCCACTAAATTCGGTCGTAACGCTTACAAGATCGATCGGACCTGATATCGTCGATAGATTTAACCTCTTTCCATCAGCTAAGATCATGGGCGATCCAAAACCTGGCTACACATCAGGCGATGCGATAAGAGCGATCCAAGAGGTCGTAAATGACACTCTAAGTAGCGATGATTACTCTATCAGCTGGGCTGGAACGGCATATCAGGAGGTAAATTCTCAGGGAACTGGCACGGTTGCTTTTATCTTTGGTATGATTTTTGTCTTTTTGATCCTTGCAGCTCAGTATGAAAGATGGCTCATTCCACTTGCGGTTATCACAGCCGTGCCATTTGCGGTATTTGGCTCGTTGCTTGCTGTTTGGTTAAGAGGGCTAACAAACGATATCTACTTTGAGATCGGACTCTTGCTTCTAATCGGTCTAGCGGCCAAAAACGCCATCTTGATCGTCGAATTTGCCATGCAAGAGCGCGAGAGCGGAAAGAGTATATTTGACGCAGCTATAAACGCGGCCAAACTTCGCTTTAGACCAATTGTAATGACATCGATCGCATTTACTCTAGGCGTTTTCCCGATGGTTATAAGCACAGGTGCTGGCGCTGCATCTCGCCACTCACTAGGAACTGGCGTGGTTGGCGGTATGATCGCTTCTACTACGATAGCGATATTTTTCGTGCCGTTGTTTTACTATTTGCTTGAAAATTTAAATGAAAAATACTGGAAAAAGGGAGCAAAAAAAGATGAAAAATAAGGCGTTTATACTTATAACAGCAGCATTTTTGGCTGGTTGCTCGTTTCGTCCAGATATGCCAAATGTGGATACAAATTTCACCTCAACATATAGTTTTGAAACAAGCGATATAAGAGATCTTTGGTGGAAGGAATTTAAAGATGAAAATTTAAATATTCTTGTTGAAAGTGCGCTTGAGAAAAATACAAATTTACGCATTGCGTATTTAAATCTCCAAAAAGCAAAGGCGAGCCTTGGCGTTGCTGAGGCTGACTTGCTTCCTGGTATAAATTTAAATGTAGGCTACGAAAAAGCAAAAAGTAGCGGTGAAACGTATACTAAACAACCACAAACTCGTTATAGAAAATCAGATATAAATTTAGGATTAAACTATGAGATTGATCTTTGGGGTAGAGTAAGAAATAATGTAGCAGCGGCCGAAGAAAGCCTAAATGCAACCAAATTTGACTACGATAGCGCGAGACTAAGTATCAGCTCAAGTGTTGCAAAAAGCTACTTTGCGTTAGTTTCATTAAATATGCAAGAAGCTGTGCTAAGAGAGACTTTAAAAACCTATGAAGACACGCTAGCGCTTCGCAAAACACAGCTTGATCTTGGAAGCATAAATGAGATGACTTATTTGCAAAGCAAGGCAGCAGTAGAAAGCGCTAAGACCAATCTTACTTCTATATTAAATGCAAAGTCAAAAGCTATCACCTCACTAGCCATCTTGACTGGTAAAAGTAATAATGAAATTTTAGGTGGAGCTGTTGCTAGTTCGCAAAATTTACCAGCTTCTCCCGAGATAAGTGCTGGCATTAGCTCTGAAATTTTGCTAAGAAGAAGCGACGTGGCAAAGGCACTGGCTGATTTAAAAGCTACAAATGCTCTTGTTGGTGTTGCAAGGGCTGAGTATTTTCCAAGCATTTCACTGACTGGACTTTTTGGCTTTTCAAGTATTGATTTTGAAAATATCTTTGTTGGAAATGCCAATACATGGAGCATAGGCGGCTCTTTAGCACAGAAAATTTTTGATTTTGGTAGGACAAAAAATAATGTTGCAGTGGCTAAAACAAATGAACAAATTGCCGCTGTTAATTATGAAGCAGCGGTAAAATCAGCCCTTGGTGAAGTAAGAGATGCGCTTGTCTCAAGGCAAAATGCAAAAATTTCTTTGGAACAAGTGAAAAATTTGCTAAAATCCCAACAAAGAATTTACTCGCTTGCTAAAGAGCAATATGATGCTGGCTACATTGGACATTTAGAGCTTCTTGATGCGCAGAGAAATTTGCTTCAAGCAAAATTACAAGATGTCTCAGCTAAGCTTGATGAGGTCGATAGTGCAGTCGAAGTTTATAGAGCTTTTGGTGGCGGATTTAGGTTGGAAAAATAATTAAAAAGGAGAGAAATTGGGAACTAAGATATTAAATTTCTTGTTTTCTTGGGGTTTTTTCGTTTTTGCTATCGCTCTTGGCGTAGCATTATGGTTTGCGATAAATTACGTGGATACATTTAGGCTTGAGTCAAGCTTTTATGATATCGGTGAGATATTTATGATGGCGGCTGTTTTTTGTATTGCTTTTTATGTGATCGCAGCAATATTTGTTATTCCTATTAGAGCGATCAAAAAATCTTAATCTTTCATCTAAGGACAAAATCCTTAGATGAACTTCTTGGCTTCATTATGTAAAATTCTTAGATTTTTGATTATTTATTTTAAAAATTTATTTATGAAATTTACCGCATTTATATTACTACTTCTAACAAGTATATTCTTAATAGCTTGTTCAGCTAATCAAGCAAATAAAAAGATAAGTAACTCTGAACTAGAAAATTTAGCTAAACAATATGGTGGAGTATATATATTTGATGAGAAATTTGAGAAAGAGATAGAGAGAAGAGAAGCTGAGAGAAAAGAGTTAAGTAAAAAAATGAAAGGTAGAGATTTAGGTGATGGGCTTTATGCTATTGATCCAAAGCCTATTAATGAAAAACTTCCACGAATTCTCTCAAATGGTAAAAGATATTATGAAAATTCAACAGATTATGAAAACCAAACCAAAAAGAAAATAAAAATCCCAATAGAATATAAAGAAAAGGTTATAAATTTTATAGGTATAGATAATTACAACAAATATAAACCAGGATTTGATCTAGGTTATTTTTGTATAGATAAAGAAGGCAATATCGAAGTAATAGATATGACAGTTGATTACTATATTGTAAAAACAGATTATGGATTATTTGGTGACGAAGGAAGAGGATTTAGCTTTAAACAAAATAGATATGTAAATATAAGCGGTGGAAACAAATTCATTCTAACAAACAACAAATTCATAAAAGCAAACAAGGACAAGTAAGTACAAACTAAAAAA
Source organism: Campylobacter concisus (assembly GCF_001891085.1). Lineage (NCBI taxonomy): Bacteria > Pseudomonadati > Campylobacterota > Epsilonproteobacteria > Campylobacterales > Campylobacteraceae > Campylobacter > Campylobacter concisus. The sequence continues at coordinate 214,944 of NZ_JXUP01000001.1, read as the reverse complement.
TCAAATAAAGAGCTAATAAATTGCTTTAAAGACTATATTGATATAGCTGATGCAAGTTATGCAATGCTTCATAATGTATTTGAGAATGAAAGAAATGGACTTGATGAGCTTTATGATAAATGAACTAAGTTATAAAAATACTTGAAATAAACTTTTATCTGTATAATAAATTTTAATAAACCCCAAACAGCACATAATAAATTAATAATATTATAAATACAATAACAATAAAATATCCAAACTAAAATTTCAAATATAAAAGGATAACCAATGAAATTTCTAGCTATAACACTCTTGCTTCTAACAAGTATATTCTTAATAGCTTGCTCAGCTAATCAAGCAAATAAAAAGATAAGTAACTCTGAACTAGAAAATTTAGCTAAACAATATGGTGGAGTATATATATTTGATGAGAAATTTGAGAAAGAGATAGAGAGAATAGAAGCTGAGAGGAAAGAGCTAAGAAAAAATACAAAAGGTAAAGATTTAGGTGGCGGTCTTTATGCTGTCAATACTAAGTTGGTAGATGAAAAATTCCCTCAAATCCTCTCAAATGGTAAAAGATATTTCCTAGGTGGAACATCTAGTAAAATTTCACAAAGTTGTTATGAAAAAATTTATAATTTCATAGGTCATGAGAATTTAAAAAAATATGAACCTTGGATATTTTCAAATTTATATTACAAAGATAAAGAGGATAATATAGTTCAAATTTCATGTACTGTAGTTTATGAAAGAGTAAAAACACAGTATGGCTTATTTGGAGATGAAGGTAGAGGATTTAGTTTTAAGAAAAACAGCTTTGAAAGTCTTGGTGGTGGAAACAAATTCATTCTAATAAACAATAAATTTATAAAAGCAAACAAGGACAAGTAAGTGCAAACTAAAAAATCAAATAAAGAGCTAATAAATTGCTTTAAAGACTATATTGATATAGCTGATGCAAGTTATGCAATGCTTCATAATGTATTTGAGAATGAAAGAAATGGACTTGATGAGCTTTATGATAAATTTGGTAAAGATAATGTCCCTGAAAACATTGTAAATTCTTATAGAGAAGATGAAATAAAAAAGCCTATTTGGAGATACAAAGATAACATAAGAAAAGGTGATATTTTAAATGGCGATATCCAAGATAAAGATGGAAATATAGTAAAAAAAGAAGGCGATCCCACTGCTTATGCCCTTTGTATAGAGGCTAGATTTATGGCTGACAAAGTAGTTAAGAAGCCAGTTGGTAAAAATGGAGAGATAAAAGATATAAAAATAGATAATGATGTTAAAAATTTTATCTACTATGATAAAGACACAAAAGAGCAAAGATTACTTGTTGGAAAAGATGAAATTTATAAAATCTCTCCTCGCACAAAACTTTTTGTTAATCGCTATGAGCTAGTAAAGCACATACCTAATCAAAAATCAGGTTTTAGCTCAACTATGTTTTATGACACGCTTAAGTCAAACTATATAATAGGCTTTAGAGGAACAGAGATGAAAATAAATGATCTCTTAGATGATGCCTTTATGGCCATCACATCAAGAGCACTTATGCAAATATCTGCTTTAAAATCACTTCAGTCCTCTATGCAAGAAGCTATAAATTCTCATAGTCAAAACTTAAGTGGTTTAGATAACACTACCAAAGACATCATCCTATCAGGTCACTCATTAGGAGGTCATCTAGCTCAAATATATGCAGTAACTTTCAAAGATAGCGGAGTAAAAGAACTTTATACTTATAACGCTCCAGGAATTTATGGTGGTATATTAGCTTCAGCTTTTACTTGGAGCTTAAGGCTTCTCAGCTTTGTAGCCAAAGCCATAGCAAAAGGTGCAAGATGGATAGCAAGAGTCATAGACAAAGATGGCTTTATAGGAAAGATGGTAGGCTCAGTCTTTAACAAGATAAAAGGTATGTTTGGCTTCAAAGATGATAAGAGTAGCGTAGACGAATATGTAGATGTGGTTAAAAATAATGAACAGGCTCAAAAGACTCTTGCAGATAAAAAGGTGAGCTCTAATATAAATAAAGTTATCAAAGAAAAAGATATAGACATAGAGATACATCACGTAGAGAGCGTTAAACAAAGTATAAATAGATATGAAGATAGCTTTTCGAAAGATGTAGCTGTTTTGATAGAACCTACCTTTTCGGTTATATCTGATCTAGGCTATAAGCTAGGCATAGATACAACTGGCGAAGTAAAGTATGAAAATACCGAGAATAGACACTTGGTGAATATATTAATTAGATCTCACTTTTTAAAAGAGAGCGTTTTGGTTTTATATATGTTGTGCTATCTTTTAGAAAACAAAGAAAATGAAGCAAAAATAGAAGGCAAAGATATAGCTGAAGCACTTGATTATCTAAATGAATATATCCAGTCGCTTAAATTTAAACTAAAATGCATAAGATCGAAGTTAAATTTGGATGTAAATATAGATGATATAAGTGATGCTTCTATGCTAGATACGCCTTTATATATCTTTTATGCTTATTTAAATCTCTTTTATGAATATGGCAAATTTAGTGATGAAAATTTTAAGCAAGATATGGTCGGGTATATAATAGAAAATTTAGGCAGCAACATAGATAAAAATAGCAACAAAGAAGCACATCTAGTAAAGATACTAGATATAGATGATCTAGATAAACTAGATGCGACAAAGATAGTAAGTGATGCTAGAGCTGGCGATATAGATATGCTAGTGGCAATTTGTGCTTTGAATTTATTTGTATTTGAAAAAAAGATAGATGTAAATGAAATTGGCAAATATTTCTCTTATAGCAAAAATATCTATAAAAATATAACGATACTACGAGATAATAGAGTGGATATAGCAGAGGCTAGCATCTTCGTAAAAGATAGAATAGATATGCTAAAGAGCATAATAAATCTAAAATACGCGGATCTAGTAAAGCTAAAAGAAAATGAAAATTTTTTAGCTAGCATAGACTCTAAGGATATAAGCTCTAGCGATGAAGCCATAGTAATAGCTAACAATAAATCTGCTCAAAATAATGATGATGTAGCTTACAACAATAAAGTAGCAACCGATGATATAAAAGCTCTTATGAATGAGAGCGCGGGAAGTATCTTTTATAAAAATAACGATACCCTTAGTGTAAGTGCAGTAGATAAAAGTATAGTCGATGTTGAGGTATTAAAGGAGATATTTAAGCTAGATAGCAAAAATATGAATCAAAGAATATATCTAAACTCTGCCCTTTTGTCTAAAGCCAATGAAGAGGAGGATTATCCACTTTATTTTAAAGACGAAAAATATAATAGTGATGAGAATATACCTCTAAATTTTACTCATCAGCCAAGAGATGAGGATAAAGATATAGGAAGGCTAAATGTTGCTTATAGAAATTCTCAAGCAAATATATTAAATTATTCACTACTAAATAAGAGCCTAAATATCGATCTAAAACCAATGAGCAAAAAGACTAAAGAGGCTCTTTCAAATTTAAATCAAAGGCAAAATTTACAAAAAGATAATCAATCTAAAGAAATTTCATCTACTGCGACTTCATGCCCTGTCATAGAGGATGACACTATCATTTGCCCACATGGTGGTCATGTGATCTTAAAAAGTAGGGCAGGCAGGAGCATAAGATCAGACGATCAAGGCGTGATACTTGATGTTGATTTTATAAATTCACCGATAGTAGGCTGCTCAGCTAGGATCCCATGCGTCATAGTAGCTTATGTGCCAAGATCAGCACTTAGTCTAAAAAGCATGAATGATCACTACGCTGTAATGCAATATCTAGTGCCAAACTGCCTAAGCAACACTGGATCTTCGCTAAGGTGCATAAAAAAAGAGAATAAACTTAAACTAGAGCATAGTTTAAGTAATCCTAGTATGCAAGATAGTAGCGAAATAATAAAAGATATAAATTTAAATAATGCCTACATAAGGCTTCATATAAAATCAGCCCTTAATCAAACAGATAATCTTGCCGTTTGTATATATAAGCTAAATGATGTGGAATATAAAAACCAAGAGGGATTTAAAGAAATGGAGCTAAATTTAGACGAAGGCTCTGATATAAAAGATAAGAAGCTAAAAGAGTATCTAAAGGCCCGATTTAGAGATGATAAATTTAGTATCTCATCATTTAACTTCAAATACTCGCTTATGAATAAAAATTTTATTTTTATTACCCCTAAATATACTGAGCCTATCTATAAAGATATGACGCTTCCTAAGAGCGGAATAGGATTTTTTCAATTTGTAGATGATATTAGCGACGATAATAGCCTTATCTATATTACGCCAAGTAAGGCAAAAGCAGTATGTATAAAATTTGCTTGTGGGTTAGATAGTGAATATAGCGATGATATAAATATAATTAAAACAGTAGTGGTGGCATAACGATGAATGATATAAATATAACCTACTCTTGCGAAGAGAGTTTAAAAAAGATAAAAGAGTATATGGCTGATGCAAAGAGCGTAACGCTTTATACGTCTAGTTTAAACTATCTATCTTCATATTCTGGCAATATAATTGCGGAGATTGTCTCTGATCTTATCTGTTGTAAAGGTAAAGATAAAGACATATCAATAATAACTGATTTTTATGTAGACAAAGAGAGCTTTAAAGATAGCAAACTAAATAGAGTAAGGGAGTTTAAATATAAAGGCATCCCAGTAAAAGTAGTTCATAAAAAAAGTGCTATTGATAAATTCTTTGAAAATTTAAGAGAAGGGCTTACCCCTTTACAAACAAAAATACATAATCAAGAGATATTGGATTTAGCTCAAGATGAGCATGATAGGGAGTTGCTAAAAGATGGTAATGATGTAGAAGATAAACCGTCAAGTTTTTATCATATGTTTGAGCTTATTGTTTCTAATTATAATGAGGCTAAAAATATTTTAAGAGATTGTTTAAATACTCTAAAAAATGATCTACTAAATGATGCTAAATCATTGATAGCTAGTGAAGGATTGGATGAGTCCAAATTTGAAAGAAGCATAAAGGAGTGTTTTGATGAGCTAGATAAAAATTTAAAAGAGCTAAGCTCGGAAAATGGAGAATTTATAATAAAACAAATAGCTCTTTTTATATTAAGTCTAGTCGATATAACCGATCCAAAGGCCATAATAAAAAAATCAAATCTTGGTTTTGTGGCTTATGAGCTTGGAAAGATGGCGTATGCAATTCATGAATATGATAGCAATAGGGCATTTTACGGTGTATCCTTACCAATGCTAAGTTTTTTTACATCTAGGTTTGCTTCTGTCGTAAATACTTTAAATATAAGTTCAAACTGCAATGTCTTGGTGTTTAAAAGTGATAAAAATTCTAGATCTGGTTTTTTCTTGGACTTTACTCATTTAAATTTAGACTACCGCCCTTTTAAATATAGCATTAACGAAAAAGAGACAAACTATAATGCGGATGAAGGGTATGGTGTATATGGATATTTAGATGATGTATCTGTATTTGATTACTCCAAAGAGGTTTGCTCTTATGACGTGGTAAATAAAAATTTAGGCTTTGGCTCAAGTGATGATACTTTATTTAGTAGATTAAAAGATGAGATAAAAAGTACAAATGCAAATTTAAATTTTATCTGTGCTTCAAATTTTAACTCTATAAAGTTAGCTAATCTAATAGCAGATAAATCCGATAAAAATAATACCTTAGTAAATGATGAGATGAATAGTAAAGACTTCTCAAATTTAAATAAAAACTACATCGTTCTTTCAAACTCCCCTTTTAGATCAAGTGCAGGATTAAGAGAGGAGGTTATTAGCAAAAGTCTTGATCAAACTATAAAAGACGATATAAATAGATCAAAAAGTAGCAACCTGGTAAAACAAAAATTTAGTGACATAAAGACTCTAAATCCAGTAAAAGACTATAGCAAATATAGTATAGATATAGATCAAAACAATGATAAATCAACTCTTTTACTAAATTTATCTCCATTTGCAAGGATAGAAAAAAGCTATATAGATAATATTGAAGAGAATAGAAAAAAATATAGCGATATTCCTCGTAATGCTAATTCGAAGTATATAGATAATTACATGAAATATATCGAATTATTTGATATAAATATCTCTCATGTAAATGCTTATACAAAACAACCAAATGATATGGAGAAAATAAAAGAGAGTGAAAAAGAGTATATGGAAAAATCAACTATAGCATTTAAAGCAGTCTTTGATAGGGTTAATAAAAATGTTATTGGCAGGATGAAATTTGAAGAGCATGACCACAATAAGACAGAAGAGGTAGAAGAATATAAGGAGTTAGAAGATATAGACTATTTAGTAAAGAAGGCGCTAGAAGATCAGCCAACTCCGTACTACTCTCTTTTAGAAGTACTTTGCCTTGGCGTGGCTTACTTTATAATGACCAAAAGCTATTCAGGAGAGTTATTAAATAAATCTATAAAAAACTCCCGTGAATATATAAAAATAGGTGATGAAGAGATAAGTACTATAAATGCAAATTCTTTTGTAAAATTAGGTGATAGTGATATAAGATTATTCTTTTATAAAGATAGTGCTAAAAGTAGCGAATTAAGCAAAAATGAGTATCTATGTATAGAAGAGATTAGTGATTATATGGATGGTGCAGGAAATACTAAGAATGTATATAGCATAAAAGAACTTTTAGAAGAAAATGATAGTAGCGTAAATACAAATATAAAAGATCCTTTACAAAGTGATCTAATGAAGCTTCTAATAGAGCAAGCCAATGATATAGATGAAAGCTGCAAGAAAGATAAAACTTTGATAAAAGAAGTGATAGCTTCTAAAGATAAAGACGTCTTAAAAAAAAGCCATAGACTTAGAATATAAGGCTTATCATAATGATAGAGATATGGATAAAGAGGTAAGCTCTTTACTCGTAAAAACAGCCATTGAAGGATTATTCCCAATAGCAGGCTTTGCAAGTGAAGATGGCATATCTAAAATTTATGAGATGCTTAGCTCTTTTATATTTGAAAGGGATGCAAAGAAATTAAAAGATGCCTTTTTAGACGAGCTTGGAGTATTAAATTTAATAAAGAAATTATTTAGTGCAAAAAAGACTAAACAAATAGATGAATATTTCTTGTATATCACAAGATTAAAAACTACAAATATAGTACTTCAAAGATCAAAGCTAAATTTAATTTTGCAAGCCCAAAATACCTCTATGCTTTATAGAACGATAGAACATTTTAAACTAAATATATCTTATAGCGAGATAACGACATATACTTTTATGAGATACACATATAGCTTTAATATAAGAGATGTAGAGCTTATGAAAAAAGAAATCAAAGACTATACTAAAACTCTTGGTAAAGACATAGGTATATCTATGATAACCGGTCTAATAGAACTCTGGAAAACATCCTATGAAAAACTAGAAGAGAACTACAACGAGATAATGCATACAAGATATACATATAAATTTAATGAAGCTTACGCACTAAATAATATCTCATATAAACCTATGTCTATAAAAGAAGCTTATGATAAAAATAGTACAAATAGCTATTGCTACTATCCAGTGATGATCTATCAAAACTATATAAGTCTAAATTTAAATAGACTATTTCTAGGAGCTAATATAAATAGTGGAGGATTAGACTATAACTCATTTATCTACTATGATATAAACAATAAACAAAGCAAACTCTCACATAATCTTGCTTCAAAACTAGCACTAAATAACCTTAGTGCTTATCTATGTTTAGATGAACTAAGAGGAGCTGGCAATGAAGTAGATGCAAGCTACTTTAAATATGCAAGAAGCAGATATACAAACTCTGATGTAGAGATAAGGGAGTTAAATTTGGATGTGAAAGAGGAGAAAGAAATTTATGATATATACAATAAAGGCAATGGCCAAGATAGAATGAGCTTCTCTTCTGCTATAAAAGCCTACCAAAAAGCTGTTGAGATAATAAACAAATTTAAAAAAGGAATCTTTAACACCAGCGATGAAAACAATCACTCTAATCTCTCAAGAGATCTAATAAAAGCATTAGATACCATAGGCAACAATAACATTAAAGGGGTATATGTGGGGTGTAAAGATAATTATAAAAATGGAGAGTTAAACATTTCTAAGCCTATAATCCCTCCTCGCCTAATCGGTCGTCTAGCCACAACCATAGTAATGGAAGATGGCTTGTATATAGGATAAAAGATGAAGAAGATTATATTTACAGCTTTAGCTATCTTAGTAATAGCTATATCACTAATAGCAATAAATAAAAGAACGAATAAAGGAAATTTAATGGATAACAATAATACATATATGGTAATAGCTCCGAATGGAAATATGATCGAGATTGATAAGAAGACTAATTTAATAGCTTCTAAAAATATCAAAAATGATAGTGTATACTTAGAGGAAAAATCTAAAATGCTCCTTGAAGCTCGCTCCATCCTAGACTCATCTCCATATAAAAACTATAAACCCCTATACTATAATCCTAAGCCAAATTCTCTAGGTCAAACAGACTATCTATCATTTAAACCATGGCTAGATATTAGCTATAAACCAAGCTCAACTAAACTATCACCTTGGACTAAATCAGAAAAAGCTTACTATGAAAGCTTAAAAGATAAAAGAGATAGATATATCTATCTAGTAAAAAGAAGTAATCTAAAATGCACTATGATAGATATCCCTGAAGATGCAATAGCTAGAGTAGATAGCAAAGGCAAACTAACTAAACCTGAATATGCTGAAATTTATGATGAAGTAAATGCTAATAAAGGCACATTAAAATCGATGCTCTTTTCTGCAGAGTGGGGAATATGTGCTGGGATACTTGGAGATCCTATGGGCTTTTCACATGGAAATGAAGCAGGCTTTAAAGCAAGAGATTATCAAAGAATTTTCTTAGCAGCTCAATTAGGGATAGTAAAAGCTTTAGAATTCTTAGGTGATCTATTTGAATACACTACTTATGATATAGGTCTAAACAAAAATTTACAAATGGTAGAAGAGTTTAGAAAACTATTTACTAATCCTCCACTAGATGAATATGGTATGATGCCTTATCTTGATGAAATAGTAGGTAATTACTTTGTGATGGATTTTAATAGGGATAATTTAGTGGTTATACCAGATGGAGGCTTCTATGCTGGGCTTAGAGAACTTGTAGAAGATAAAGGTAAACTACTAGACCCTAGAGACCTAGATGCTAATGAGACTACAAGAAATGAATTTGATAACTTTATAAAGAAAGTTCTAGATGACAATAAAGAGGATTTTAAAGGTGGGTTTCCTGCAGAGTGGGATGAAAGAAGACTATCTCTTTACATCGACTCCACCATCCTAGAATCTAAAATAATGTCCCTAACCCCACCTGAGGGCTATCCTAATGCACCATACTATAACACACCTGAAGAGCTAACAAGACTATATGAAGCTGGTAAATTAGACAAAAAGCTAAATCCACTAACGCCAGTAATGTATAGAGAAAGTTTTCCTGAAGATCTTAGGCAAAAGATATTAAGCTATGCCAAAGAGCATAATATAAAGGATTAAAGAATAAATTTAACATCTATGGCTCCAAGCGGAGCCAAATATAAATATATTAAGTCACCACAATCAAAGACATAGGCATCTCTATGATAACTGGCCTAATAGAACTTTATAAAACCTCATATGAAAAACTAGAAGAAAACTATAAAGAGATAATGCACGCAAGTAATATGTTTATCACGCCATTAACTTAAAAAAATAAATTAATTTTAAGAGATAATTAGACCTTTTTATAAGAAAAATCGCAAATAGCGATCTATGCAAATCTTGATAAAGAATTTCAATATATTTTAATATCAAAATGAGCTAAATTTTGAAAAAATTAAAGCGTATTTTTAAACTTGCTTTTAACTTTTTTGTTATAATATCCCATCAAAAATAAAAAGGATATTTTTTATCCTAATTAAGGTTTTAAATTTGAGAGTATATTTAGACAATAACGCTACAACAATGGTTGATCCTGAAGCTTTTGAGCTTATGAAACCATATTTTTGTGAAAAATACGGCAATCCAAACTCGCTTCATAAATTTGGCTCTGAAACACATCCAGCTTTAAGAACAGCGCTAGATCAGCTCTATGCCGGACTAAACGCAAAAGATAGCGATGATATCGTTGTTACTTCATGTGCGACTGAGAGCAACAACTGGGTAGTAAAAGGCATCTACTTTGACAAAATAGCAACTGGCGAGAAAAAACGTATCGTAACAACCGCAGTTGAGCATCCAGCCATTTTGGCGACTTGTAAATTTTTAGAAAAATATGGCGTAGAGCTTACTGTTTTAGATGTAAATAACGATGGTATAGTCACGCCAGAACAGCTAAGAGCTGTAATGGATGAGAATGTGGCACTTGTTTCTATAATGAGCGCAAATAATGAAACCGGCATGATCTTTCCTGTAAAAGAGCTTGCCAGTATCGCTCATGAATATGGGGCTTTATTTCATACGGATGCCGTTCAAGCAGTTGGAAAGATAAAGATAAATGTTCAAGACCTTGACGTTGATTTTTTAAGCTTTTCTGCGCATAAATTTCACGGACCAAAGGGTGTTGGAGCACTATTTATAAAAAATAGTATGCCACTAAGTAGCTTGCTTCATGGCGGCGAGCATATGGGCGGACGCAGAAGCGGCACGCTTGATGTTCCTGGCATCATCGGCATGGGTAAAGCACTTGAACTGGCAAATAAATTTATGGATTATGAGCACTCTCATGTTCGCCGTTTGCGTGATAAGCTTGAAGATGCAATTTTAAAAATTCCTGACGTTAGCGTTGTAGGAAAAAAAGAACAACGTGTACCAAATACCATTTTGGCTTCTATAAAAGGCGTTGAAGGCGAAGCTATGCTTTGGGATCTAAACAAAGCTGGCATCGCAGCTTCAACTGGCTCAGCATGTGCAAGTGAAACATTGGAGAGTAACCCTATCATGGAGGCCATAGGGGCAGATAAAGAGCTAGCTCACACCGCACTTAGACTATCTCTTTCTAGATTTAATACAGAAGAAGAGATTGATTATGCGATCGAGCACATAACAAAGGCAGTAAATAGACTAAGGGGCATCTCTAGTACATTTGCCTACGCCCCAGAATGGCATAAGAGTGGATTATAAAATTTAAAGGAAATAACATGGCAAAGAATAATTTGATCGGAGGCTCTATCTGGGATGAGTATTCTAAGGTAGTGCAAGATAGGATGAATAATCCTAAATTTATGGGGGAGATAACCGAAGAAGATGCTAAAAAGGCAAACGCAAAGCTTATTGTGGCTGACTTTGGTGCAGAAAGCTGCGGTGATGCGGTTAGGCTATACTGGCTTGTTGATGAAAAGACAGACAAAATAATAGATGCTAAATTTAAAAGCTTTGGCTGTGGCACAGCGATAGCTAGCTCTGATACGATGGCTGAGCTTTGTATTGGCAAAACAGTTGATGAAGCAGTCAAGATCACAAACCTTGATGTCGAAAAGGCTATGCGCGACAATCCAGATACGCCAGCAGTTCCACCTCAAAAGATGCACTGCTCAGTTATGGCGTATGACGTTATAAAAGCAGCAGCTGCAAGCTATAAAGGCATAGATCCAGAGCATTTTGAAGATGAGATCATCGTTTGCGAGTGCGCTAGGGTAAGCCTTGGTACGATTAAAGAAGTGATAAGATTAAATGACCTTCACACAGTAGAGGAGATCACGCAATACACCAAAGCTGGCGCATTTTGCAAGTCTTGCGTAAAGCCTGGTGGCCATGAAAAAAGAGAATATTATTTGGTGGATATTTTGCGTGATACTAGGGCCGAGATGGAGCGTGAGAAGATCGAAGCTCAGGCAAATGCCCAAGCAAATCACACTTTAGGCGACATTAGCTTTGAAAATATGACGATGGTAGGGCAGTTAAAAGCGGTAGAGTCTGTCATAGATAAAGAAATTCGCCCAATGCTTGAGATGGATGGCGGAAATTTAGAAATTTTAGATATCAGAAATGATAACGGCGAAAATACTGATATTTATATACGCTATCTTGGTGCTTGCTCAGGCTGTGCAAGTGGCTCAACTGGCACTCTTTACGCGATTGAAAATGTCTTACAAGAGAGCTTAAGCCCAAAAATTAGGGTAATGCCTATTTGATTTTATTAACTAGCCCTTGTGGGCTAGTTTTTATTCTCTTAAAAATTTTAAAATTTCACTTCTAATTTGATTCAAATCACCCACGAATTTTTTTTCAAACTGCGAGCGATTAAAGGTTCGCTGGCGTTTTGCTAACTGAGCCGTGTGCGTAGCTATGAGCTCTTCAAGCTCGTTTTGAGAAATTTCTTTATCTAAAAATTGCTTGCACTCTTTTAAACCTATTGATTTTAGGGGTTTTGGCTCACTTTTGTATTTATTAAACAAAAATTTCGCCTCATCTATGAGCCCAGCTTCAAGCATGTCTTTTGTTCTCTTTTTGATACGTTTCCTAAGCTCATCTTTATCCCATAAAATTTCAAATATCGCCAGCTCTTTTATGATGCTCTCTTTAGTATTTTCTCTTAGCCAAATGCTTGGAATTTGGCTACTAAATTTATAAATTTGATACCATTTTTCGAGGCGATAAGAGTCGTTTTGGCTAAATTTGCTTGCAAACTCAGGATCGATTTTTACAGCTAGCTCGTAAATTTCTTCATTGCTTAAATTTGGCTCACATTTTGGCACATCCGGTGCAAGTCCGCTAAGCATTGATTTTAGATAAAAGCCGCTGCCTCCTGTGATGATGAGCGGGCAGTCTTGTGAGCGCGCAAAATTCTTTGCATTTTTATAAATTTCAAAAAATGCCCCAACGCTAAATTCTTCATCAGGATAAATTTCATCTACACCAAAGTGCTTTATGGTTTCAAGCTGTTCTTTATTTGGCTTTGCGCTGGCGATATCTATCTCTTTATAAAGTGCAAGCGAATCAAGGCTTAAGATGACGCCATTAAGCTCCTTTGCAAGCTCAAATGCAAGATCGCTTTTGCCACTTGCCGTGGTGCCAATTATTGCAAATTCTTTAAACAAATCTAGCCCTCGTAAAACGAGCTAAAGAGTAAAATTTCATCATTTTCCTCGTTATTTTTGCCATCTTTTATAAGACCAGCCAAAACACCGGCAAAATACGGAGCAAAGCTAAGCTCATTTAGTCCATAAGCTTGGTTATAGATCAAGTTACTATATATGTTATCGCGTCCAAGAGCTGGCTTATCGTTTGAGCTAAGAAGCACGTAGTTTGCTCTAAAGCTAGGCTCTTTTAGCTCGCTTATGCCAAGATGTATCTTTAGCTCATTTAAAAATGCATTAATCTTTTCAGTTTTAACAAGCGTATCGATAGCGCCGACTTGTAAATTTGTAATAATCGTAACGCCATTTTTAGTTGGATAAATTTTGGCAAATAAATCATTTAAAATGATTGGTTTTTTAGGGATTTGCCCTTCATTTAGGCTAAGATCAATAGTATAAAATTTAGCCAAAATCGCATTTATACTCGTGCCTAGTTTATTTGAAAGCTCTAAATTTTTTGAAGCGATCACAAAGTTATCGGCCTCATATTCGCCGTTATTGCCGGTAGCTTTTTGCACTATTTGCCCTTGCGTTTTTAGCTCATAAATTTCATCATTTATAAATTTTGCCCCGAGAGAATTTAGCTCATTTATCAAAGCTTTTTTTAGCTCATTTGTGTCAATACTTGCGTTTTTAGCTAAATTTATAGCGCCTTTTATGTTTTTATTTATTAGCCCAAAATTTGCAAGCTCTTTATCTACGCTTAAAATTTCTTGCTCGCTATGGGCAACTTTTATCTCATCAAGCCTTTTTTTAAAGTTTTCGTCATTGCTAAAAAGTAGATAAACGCCGCTCTCATCGAAATTTATCTGCGGATATTTGTTGTTTAAATCTCTTAAAATTTCAAAGCTTTTCTTACCAAATTTTGAAAACAAAATTTGCATCTTTTTGTTGTGAGCTTTGGTTGATTTAAGTGTAAAATTTGTCATCCAAGCTCTAAAATTTTCATTTAAGCAAATACTTATATCAAGCTCGCTTTTTTTGCTAACTAACCCCATAAACGAGCTAGATATTGCTCCATCTTTTGCAAAAGAGTGTGTGCCAAAAGGTGTTAAAATTCCATTTGTAAAATCATCTTTTTGACTGCTAATAATTAAAATTTCTTCACCTTTTTTAGCTAATTCGTAAGCCGTAAATAACGCACTAAAACTATCTCCAATAATCGCTATTTTGCCCATAATAACCCTTTGTTTTAAATTAATCTTGTAATGATAATATAAATTCAAATTTAAAGCAAAATGGTGTAAAATCAACCATTTTTAAAGAAAATGGAAATTTATCAAATGATAGAAAAATTAAAAATTATTGCTGAACTTATCGTTTTTAAGCATTCTGTTTTTGCTTTGCCTTTTATTTTTGTTGCGATGATAGTTGCTAGTAAGATAGAAAGTGGCTCGGCTTGGTTTGGCTTTAAACTGCTTATTTTAGGTATTTTTTGCGCTGTTAGTGCTAGAAATTTTGCTATGGCTTTTAATAGATACAAAGACGAAGATATCGATAAGCTAAATCCGCGAACTGCGAGCCGTCCAAGCGTTGATGGTCGTATCGGTAGGAGCAATATGCAGCTTTTCATCGTGGCAAATGCGTTTATTTTTATTGTATGCGCTTATTTTATAAATTCGCTCGCATTTTGGCTAAGTTTTCCTATCCTTGCCGTACTTGGCGGATATTCGCTATTTAAACGCTTTAGCGAGCTAGCACACCTGGTGCTTGGTCTTAGCCTAGGTCTTGCTCCTATCGCTGGTGTGGTCGCAGTGAGCGCTGCTATACCGCTTTGGAGCGTGTTACTTTGCCTTGGTGTGACATTTTGGGTAGCTGGATTTGACTTGCTTTACTCGCTTCAAGATATGAAATTTGATAAAGAAAATAAGCTCTTTAGCATACCAGCTATTTACGGCGACAAGGCTACGCTTTTTTTATCGGCCATTTTTCACGCTTTAGCTTTTATATTTTGGCTACTTTTTGCTTGGGCAGCTGGACTTGGAGCGATGGCATTTTTTGGAATTTTAGTAAGTGGCGTTATTTTATTTTTTGAGCATAGGATCGTAAGACGCGATTTTAGCAAGATAGATAGAGCATTTTTTACGTTAAATGGCTATCTGGGAATTTTATTTTTTATCTTTGTTTGGATTAGCGTATTATGAGCGAGATTAAGCTGTTTAAAGCACCTCTTGATATGGAATTTGAGTCCGATAAAGATGGGAGCGAGAAATTTAAAAGAGAGTTTGACTCTATCTTGCCGGGCGAAGAGGATGCGCTTGGCGCTTGGCTAAAACGAGCTAAATCACGTGGCGAAACCAAAGAGAGTGACCAAGTTTTACTAACTTTACTAATCGAGCTTCACAGAAAAGTTGATGCGCTGAGTGATTACATTAAAAATGAGCATAAGCAATATTTGCCACTAAAAGAGAGAGCGAGTATCGAAGAAATAGGCTTTTCACACATCAAAATAAGCGAAGAAAAATTTCAAAAAGATGAAATTTACTACGCAAGGATTGCTATGCCTATCTTTCCAAAGAGAAATTTGAGTCTTTATTTAAGGGCTGTTAGTGAAAATTTAGCAAAGATAGAAAATATGCACGAAGAGGATGAAGCCGACTGGAACGCTTACGTAACAGCTAGAGAGCGTGTAATGATAAGAGAAATGAGAGCGAATTCATAAAGGAAAAATATGGAAATTTATATTTTTTTAGGCTTTGGTATCGTTTTGGCGATAATAGTAGCCTTGATGTTAATAAAAGATAGTGAGACAAATAAAAAATTTGCGAGATTTGAGCGAGCGATAGAAAGCGTTATGCAAGAAAATTTCAATCTAAAAAAGCAAATTTCAATGCTTGAGGGTGAGGCATTTAAAAATAGTGAACAATATGAGCCACTTAAAAAACAGATAAAAGAAAATATTGATTTGCAAATAAATGAGAAAATTGTGCCAATAATTCGTGCGATTAAGAGCATCGAGCGAGTAATTGATGATTTTGCAACAGAGCAAAAAGATAGGATAGTTAGTCTTGAAGAGCGAACAAGAGATATTAATAAAATCGCCCCAAGCGTCATCAATGAAGAAGAGCAAATTTTAAAAATGTTTAAAGACGGAAAAAGTGCAGCGATGATCGCAAAGGACCTTCATGTTGGAATGGGGCGAGTCGAGTTTGTGCTTAAATTTCATAAATTAGCCTAAATTTACAGGCTAATTTTAAAAAGACTAATCTACTCTTAAACTACAAGAATTGGCTTAAATTTTTATTTTGATTTAAATCTTTTAACATATAATTGAAAAAATTATAAAAAGCTCTAACCAAGCTTAAGAAGGTGCTTTATGCTAATCGATAAATATGGTCGGGTTGTTGATTATTTAAGGATTTCTGTAACTCAGCGTTGCAACTTTAGGTGTAGGTATTGTATGCCTACAACGCCATTTAGCTGGACGCCAAGAGAGAATTTATTAACCTTTGAGGAGCTATTTTTATTTGTAAAAGTGGCTATCGACGAAGGTATAAAAAAGATAAGAATCACTGGTGGCGAACCGCTTGTGCGTAAGGATTTGGATGTTTTTATAAAGATGATAAGTGATTATAATCCAGACATCGATCTAGCACTTACTACAAATGGCTATATGCTTTCACACTTTGCCAAAAGGCTAAAAGACGCTGGACTAAAGCGCATAAATATGTCGCTTGATACATTAAATGAGCAAAAGGCTAAATTTATCGCACAAAAAAGCGTCTTGCACGAAGTTTTAGCTGGCTTTGAAGCGGCTCATGATGCTGGATTAAAGGTAAAAATTAACACTGTTGCACTAAAAGGTGTAAATGATGATGAGCTTATAAATTTGCTCGAGTTTGCTAAATTTAGAGATTCTCAGATCAGATTTATTGAGTATATGGAAAACTCACACGCTAAAGATGATCTAAAGGGGCTAAGTAGCGATGAAATTTTAAAAATCATCTCACAAAAATATAATGTTACAAAAGATGGAAAACTACCAAATGCGCCTGCGTCTATTTATAGACTCGATGATGGTTATAAATTTGGTATTATTGATCCGCATAAGCACGACTTTTGCGAGAGTTGCAACCGCATCAGGCTAAGTGCCGAGGGACTTTTGATACCTTGCCTTTACTTTGAAGAGGCTCTTAGCATCAAAAAAGCGGTTGAAAAAGGTGATATCGTAGCTGCAAGTGAAATTTTAAGACAAGTGCTAGCAAACAAACCAAAAGAGAACAAATGGGCGATAGGCGCTAGCAATGAAACCTCTTCGCGTGCCTTTTATCAAACTGGTGGTTGATGAGCAAAGAGCTAGAGCTAGTTGAAGCGTTTTTAAGTATCCAAGGCGAGGGGGCTTACCAAGGCAGACTCGCTATATTTTTACGCTTTTTAGGTTGCAACCTAAACTGCTCCGGCTTTGGTGTGCAAACAAAGTCTTTAAAAACCGGTGAAAGCTTACTAGGATGCGATAGCATAAGGGCTGTTTTTAAAGGGCATTTTAATTATAAAATTTACAGTGTAGATGAAATTTTAGGCATAGTTGATAACCTATGCAAAGGCTTAATGCAAAAACCTATCATTGTTTTGACTGGTGGCGAGCCGCTCATCTGGCATGAAAATGAAAATTTTATAAATTTGGTAAGAAATTTGCTTATAAATTATGAGGTTCATTTTGAGACGAATGGCACCATCTTGATTGATTTTGCTAAATATGAAATTTATAAAAAATGCCATTTTGCACTTGGTGTAAAGCTAGTAAATAGCGGAGTTAGCGAGCAAAAACGCATAAACTTAGACGCTATTTTGGCTATTAAAAATAATGCAAGAAGTAGCTTTTTAAAATTTGTCCTCTCGCACTTTGACAAAAGCGAGTTAGACGAAATTATAAATATAAAAAATAGAGTGGACTTGCCAGTTTGGTGTATGGCAATAGGGGCAAATAAAGCCAAGCTTAACGAAAATGCTTTAAAAGCGGCAGAATTTGCCATAAAGTATGGATTTAACTACTCAGAGCGTATCCACATCAGGCTTTGGAGCGATAAAGAAGGTGTTTGATGATTATTAGAAAGCTTTTTAGATTTGAAAATGCACATATTGTGAGATTTTGCAGCTCAAAGCGTTGTAGGACTAGTATCCACGGACACAGCTATGTGGCTGAAATTTTACTTAGCTCAAATTTTCTTGATAATGCCGGCATGGTCTATGATTTTGGCTTAATGAAGCAAAACATAAAAACGATCATTGATAGTTTTGATCACGCTACAACAATATTTTCAGGCGATAATGATGAATATAAAAATGATCTAAAAAAGCACTCGGCAAGATGGATCGAGATCCCGCTAAATCCAAGTGCAGAGCAGTTTTGCCGCATATTTTTTGTTATGATAGAGCGACTGCTTGAGCTTAGCGTGATGAACAACGGTGAGCGTGAAGTGAAGCTTCATAGCATTATCGTGCATGAGACTGATACTGGCTATGCACAGTGCTTTAAAGAGGACGCCATAAATGCGCAAATGGGCGAGATAAAGCTAGATGAGATCAAATTTTCAGATGCTATCATAGAAGAGTGGGAAGATAAAAATTTATTCGAGAAAATGAAAAATAGGTTAAAAATAGAAATTCCAAAGGACGTTTGATGAAAAAAATTATAACTTCTTTTTTATTTATGACTGGTCTATTTGTGGGTTGTGGAGATAAAGATGAGGCTAAAAATGATATTAGTGAGCCAGTGCCGAGTGACGTGACCATAGCTCAACCAGACGCAAATGTCACAATCGATGAACAACTCCCGCCTGAGCCAGTCGTCGAAGAGAACGAGCCTTCTAAAGATAAAAAATGAACGAACATCTCTCCTCGCTTTTTGCATACACTTTGCCTTTTCATGTGACATTTTTTTATGCACTAGTTACCTGTAATATACTTTATTTAATACTTACTCAGTTTAGCAGCAATAGTAAAAACTATGTGCTTCGTATAAGATATTTTTTACCGATTTATCATATGTTACTTAGTTTTATTGTGCTAACCGGACTTATTTTATGGGCGTATTACGGATATGAGTTTAAATTTAATGCCATAAAAATGTTAATTATCTTAATACTTTTAATCGCACTTAGTGCCATAGGTTTTAAAAGGCTAAAAATTTATGCAGCTAATGGCGACTTAGAAAAATTTAAAAAATTTGCCCTTATTAAGGGATTTTGTGATCTTGTTTTAGTTATAGTTGCAGGGATTTAGATGAAATTTTTATATGATAAAAATGCAGGTAATGAAAGCTTAAAGATAGTAAATGAGGCTTTTTTACACCTAAAAGCTAGAAGAATGCAAGCTGGTGAGCGAATAAGTGTTAGAAATTTACGAGACTTTAAAGAGTATATTTATGAAATTGATGAGATTGATAGGCGAAGTGCGAGCTTAAGTCTTGTCTTTGCCAGCTTAAATGGTGAGCAAAAATTCGACTTTACAATCGCTTGGGCTATCGTCGATCCAAAGACGATTGAAAAGACATTGCCATTTTTAAACGAACTTGGCGTTGGTAAAATAGCTTTTGTCTATACTAAATTTTCTCAAGCAAATTTTAAGATAGATATTGAAAGGCTAAACTACATAAATGCTCTATCTTGCGAGCAGTGCGGACGAACTTCACTAATGGAGTTTGAAATTTATAAAAATTTAGACGAGCTAATGAGTGTTTATAAAAATGTCTCAGCTATAAATTTTGGCGGTAAAAATTTAAATGAAAAAAGAGATGATGAAATTTTAATAATTGGTCCAGAGGGCGGATTTAGCGAGGATGAGACGGCTAAATTTAAAAATAGCTACGGCCTAAATACAAAAAATATCTTAAGATCACAGACCGCGGTTATCTCAGTAGCGGCAAAATTCCTGGCTTAATTTATTTGATTTTTAGATTTCTTTTTATATAATCAGCAACTTTTAATGTAGATAATTAGCCCAAAAATAATAAAGGAAAAATGATGAAAAAAGATATCCATCCAGAATATGTAGATTGCACTGTAACTTGTGCTTGCGGAAACACTTTTAAAACAAAGTCAAACAAAAGCGAGATTAGAATTGACATTTGCGACAAGTGTCACCCATTTTTCACAGGTAGCGAAAAGATAGTTGATAGCGCTGGCCGTGTTGAGAAATTTAAGAAAAAATACGCTCAAAAATAAGCCTTGCTCTACTTTATTCCTACTCCAATAGGAAATTTAGAAGATATCTCGCTTCGTGCGATTAGAATTTTGCGTGAATGCGAGATAGCTATTTGCGAAGATACAAGAGTTTGTAAAAGTCTTATAAACCTACTAAATGAGCGTTTTGATGCAAATATAAACATTTTAAATTTTATCCCACTTCACACTCACAATGAAAATGATTTTTTTGTAAATTTAAGTGATGATTTTTTTAGTAAGAATGTAGCCTACATGAGCGATGCTGGTATGCCAGGTATCAGCGATCCTGGAGTAAGTCTAGTAAGATATGCTCAAAAAAATAACATCGAATATGAAATTTTAAGTGGAGCAAATGCTGCACTTTTAAGTGTGGTCGCAAGTGGACTTTGTGATAAGGAATTTGTTTTCTTAGGCTTTTTACCAAATACCGGCAGAGACAGAGCTTTAGCTATACAAAATGCTCTAAATTTAGCCTATCCAGCCGTTATTTACGAAAGCCCAAAACGCATACTAGGCTTAGTACAAAGTATCGCAAATCTAGAATCTGAGAGAGAAATTTTTGCCATAAAAGAGGCTACGAAAAAATTTGAGAGTAAGTTTAAAGATAGTGCTAAAAATTTAGTTCAAATTTTAGAAAAAGCAAATTTAAGTGGAGAGTGGGCGGTTGTCATCTCAAAAAGTGACAAAACAGCCACTCAAAATATCACAAAAGATGAGATACTTTCGCTTGATCTTGCTCCAAAAGTAAAAGCAAAATTGCTTAACAAAATAACTGGAGAAAATGTAAAAAAGATATATGATGAACTTACGAAAGCTTAAATTATAGGCTACAAAACTACTAAGTGACACTGAAACGAAAGTGTAAAATTTACTCTAGTTACATACAAAAATAAGTTAAATTTTAATTGACTTTAGCTACCATAGGTTACCATGATAATATACGGAAAACAACTATTTTTACATATTTTGAACAAGCGACCACAGATACTAGAAGAGATATATCTCTCAAAAGAGTGTGACAAAAAACTCTTCTCTAAAATTTGTGGCACAGGCAAAAAAATCATCCGCCTGGATAATCAAAAAGCACAGTCTTTAGCTCGCGGTGGGAATCATCAAGGTTTTTTAGCGAATGTTAGTGAGTTTGAATTTTCAGACATTGCTGAGCTTAAAAAGCTAAATTTTATCGCTATTCTTTATGGTATAAGCGATGTTGGCAATATCGGTGCTATCGCTAGAAGTGCCTATGCTCTAGGCTGCGAAGGTCTTGTGATAGTGGCAAAAAGTATAAATATGCAAGGCGTTTTAAGATCAAGTAGTGGTGCTGCTTATGAGATACCAATAGCGATTTTTGAAGATGGGCTTAGTTTATTAAATGAACTAAAGCAATTTGGTTTTAAAATTTATGCAACCGCAAGTAATGGTAAAAACGTAAAAGAAATGAAGTTTGCCGGTAAAAGAGCTTTGGTGATGGGCTCAGAGGGCGAAGGCATACCGCAAAAGGCTCTAGCGAAGTGTGATGAGTGTATTGGTATAAAGTTAAAAGAGGGCTGGGACTCCTTAAATGTAAGTGCAGCTTTTGCAATAATTTGTGACAGGATGATAGATGAATGAATTAGAGAATTTAAAAGAGATAGGTTTAAAGGAAATTTCACGTAAAACGCATATTGAGCCTACATTTTTACAATATATTTTTGATAAAAATTTTGAAAAATTATCACGTTTAAATATTAGGGGCTATGCCAAGATTTTGCAACGTGAATATGATGTTGATTTGAGCGAGTTGCTAGCTGAATATGATGCCTTTATGCAAGAAAACACCCCTGATGAGAGTCACAAAACTAAAGTTACTCCAAAAATTTCTTCTTACACTCCAAAAGATATTACCATACAAAAACAAAGCGGTAGTGGCGGTGCTGGATTTTTATTTTGGCTCATCATTTTAGCTATTATCGCTGGTGGGGCATATCATTTTGATGCTTACAAATATATCGAGAATTTTTTATCGTTTTTAAATGACGAGAATAAAAGCGTGAGCTATTCACAGTCAAGCATAGTAAATGAGGTGAAGAAAAATATCATCGATACAAATATCACCATCTCTCAAAATAGCCCTAAAATAGAAGCAAACATATCAAGCATAAAAATTTCAGCTCCAGTTGAGCAAAATGTGACAACAAGTCCTGCAAATATAGAGCAAAACGCTGTGAAGCCAAGCATGGCAGCTCAGCCAGCTCCTAAGATAGAGCAAAACATTACAAAGCCACTAAATGAGGCGGTCATTACACCAAAACAACGCGTCTGGATAGGCATCATTAATCTTGAAAATGGTCAAAAAGTATCAAACGACACAAGCAAAAGCATAAATATAAATTTAGACCAAAGGCAGCTCGTAGTTTGTGGAAATGGCAACATTGAGCTAAAGATCGGCGATAAGGTAACAAAATATAATCCAAGTCGTCCAGCTAGATTTTTAGTGGAAAATGGAGAGATGAAATTTGTGAGCTATGATGAGTTTGTAGAACTTAACAAGGGTAAATCTTGGTAAGAAAAATAGCGATTTTCACCGCTTTTAGTGTATTTGCCTATGCTTTTAGCTTACAAACTAGTGCAAGTGCTTTAAGCAATGTTGAAAATGTGCAAATCTCTTTAGAAAATTTAGACCAAAATGGCTCACTCAATGTCAATGAGCTAGTATTAAGATTAAAACAAAACTCAAGTTACGATAGCATTTCATTTGGTTCAAATAGTTTGAATTTAAAATTTATAAGCGAGCAAAAAGTTCCTTCTATATTATTTGTAAAATCAATAAATTCAACTCTGGATGATGCCAACATAAGTATCTCAAGGATAAATTCTCTAAAAAATGGAGATCAAATTTTTTATGGAATTTCAGCCATAAAAAATGGCGGAATAGATCCAAACTTATTAAGCTTGGTACTTAGTCAAAGCGGTTTTAAAATTTTAGGATTTGATAGAGTTGATGGGAATTTAGAGATATTTTTAGATGCTCAGAATATGATTCTTAAGGCTGCAAAGGTAAATTTTGACGAAGAGACACCACTTTTAAAAAGCGGTGGTACTTATTTTGTCGATGTTGAGGGTGCAAGTAGTCTGGATATCGTATCAAAAGAGTCAAATAGATGGATGCCACTTGTTAGAATTTATGATAAAAATTTAAATCAGATCGACTCTATAAAAGAAGAGCAAGCAAAAACAGCCGTTTCTATAAATTTAGCAATAGGCGCAAAATACGCATTAATTAGCGACAATGTTGATATAAATAATATAAAAAATGAGATAATTATCAAGCTTATAAAATAGGAGCAAGCAGTGTTTGATGAGATAAGATTTAATACGATTGAGCGTTTGCCAAACTACGTTTTTGCCGAAGTGAATGCAATAAAAATGGCTGCGCGAAGAGCTGGAGAAGACATCATCGACTTTTCTATGGGTAATCCTGAGGGCAGAACACCGCAGCACATCGTCGATAAACTATGCGAAAGCGCACAAAAAGATAAGACTCACGGCTACTCAGCCAGTGCTGGAATTTACAAGCTCCGCCTTGCCATTTGCAACTGGTATAAGAGAAAATATGGCATAAATTTAGACCCAGACACTGAAGCAGTCGCCACGATGGGTAGTAAAGAGGGTTTTGTTCACCTAGCTCAAGCTGTGATAAACCCAGGCGATGTGGCTATCGTGCCTGATCCTGCATATCCGATACACACGCAAGCATTTTTATTTGCTGGCGGAAGTGTCGCAAAGATGCCACTTCACTACAATGATAAATTTGAGCTAGATGAGAATAAATTTTTTGAAAATTTGATCCAGACTATACACGCAAGTTCGCCAAAACCAAAATACGTAGTTGTAAATTTCCCGCACAATCCAACGACCGTGACAGTGCAAAAAAGCTTTTACGAGCGCCTTGTAAGCATCGCAAAACAAGAGAGATTTTACGTCATATCTGACATCGCCTACGCTGATCTTACATTTGATGGCTACAAAACGCCAAGTATCTTTGAGGTCGATGGTGCAAAAGACGTTGCGGTCGAGTGCTATACACTTTCAAAAAGCTATAACATGGCTGGCTGGAGAGTTGGGTTTATGTGCGGAAATAAAAGACTTTGCGCAGCACTTAAAAAGATAAAATCATGGGTTGATTACGGCATGTTTACGCCAATACAGGTGGCTGCTACTGTTGCACTTGATGGCGATCAAAGCTGCGTTGAAGAGATACGCCAAATTTATGAAAAAAGAAGAGATGTGATGATAGAGGCCTTTGCTCAGGCTGGTTGGGAGCTTAAAAAACCAAGCTCTAGTATGTTTATCTGGGCGAAACTACCACCAAAAGTTAGTCATCTGGGCAGCCTTGAGTTTTCAAAGCAGCTTCTTACAAAGGCATCAGTCGCAGTTAGTCCGGGTATTGGTTTTGGCGAGGGCGGAAATGACTATGTGCGTCTAGCTCTTATCGAAAACGAAAATAGAATAAGACAAGCGGCTAGAAATATAAAAAAATATTTGAAAGAATTTGAATGAATGTAGCGATATTAGGCGTTGGAACCGTTGGCGAGTCAGTTGCTAAAATTTTACTAAAAAATAAAAAGCTAATCGCTGCAAGAAGTGGTGAGGAGATAGTGCCAGTCATCGGAGTGGTTAGAAATTTAAATAAAAAAAGAGACGCTGGCATCCCTTTGACTGACGATATAAATAGCGTTATAAACCGCGATGATATCGACGTTTTTGTCGAACTTATGGGTGGTGTGGAAGAGCCTTTTAGGGTTGTAAGCGAAATTTTAAAGCGAAAAAAAGCAGTCGTGACCGCAAACAAAGCACTCCTTGCCTATCACAGATATGCTTTGCAAAATTTAGCCAAAAATATACCATTTGGCTTTGAAGCAAGTGTGGCTGGGGGCGTGCCGATCATTAGAGCCTTAAGGGAAGGCTTAAGCGCAAATCACATCGTTAGTATAAATGGCATACTTAACGGAACTAGTAACTTTATCCTAACCTCGATGATGGATGAGGGTTCAAATTTTAAAGACGCTCTTAAAAAGGCTCAAGAGCTTGGATACGCTGAGGCTGATCCTACTTTTGATGTGGGTGGCTTTGATACGGCTCATAAGCTGCTCATTCTAGCAAGCATTGCATACGGAGTGCACGGCGATCCAGAGGATATTTTGATCGAAGGAATACAAGGTATCACACCAGAAGATATTTTTTTCGCAAAAGATTTTGAATACTCAATAAAACTTCTTGCAATTGCCAAAAAAAGCGAGGGTAAAATCGAGCTACGTGTGCATCCAGCACTTGTGCCGCAAAATAAAATGATAGCAAAGGCAAGTGGTGTGACAAATGCGATCAGTGTCGTTGGCGAGGTCGTTGGCGAGACGATGTACTATGGACCTGGAGCTGGTGGTGATGCAACTGCAAGCGCGGTGATCAGCGATCTTATCGACATCGCAAGAGATAGTAAGTCGCCAATGCTAGGATATAAAGCACCTTTTGAATTAAATACGCTTGAACTACTTGACCGCGATAGGATAAAGACGAAGTACTACTTTAGGTTAAAAGTCGAAGACAAAATGGGTGTGCTAGCAAAGATTACAAATTTAATGAGCGAAAATAACTTATCGATCGATAGCATACTTCAAAAACCAAAAGATGAGAGCGAATTTGCTGTATTGTTTTTTACGACACATACGAGTCTTGAGGCTGATGTAAGAAGGACAATTGAAATTTTAAAAGAACAAGAGTATATAAAAGAAGAACCATTTATGATGAGGATCGAGGAGTAGCTTGGGGTTAAAAGAGTATCTCTTTGGCAAAAGCTCAGAAGATAGGGCGTGTGAATTTTTACAAAAGCTTGGTTTTATAATTTTAGAGAGAAATTTTCACTCTAAATTTGGTGAGATCGACATTATCGCACTAAGTAGTGATAAAATTTTACACTTCATAGAGGTAAAAGCAACTAGCGGAGAATATGAAGCAGAGTATAGACTAAATAAGGCAAAATATATAAAAATTTTAAAAACTATAAATTTTTATATGATGAAAAATGAGCCAAATAGAGATTTTCAAGTCGATTTAGTTGTCATAAAAAATGAAAATTTAGAACTAATAGAAAATATTAGTTTATAATAAAAATTATTATTTAGCTAAAATTTAGATTTGATTTTGTATAATTGCCACATCTTGAAAATAAGGAGAACAAATGGGAAAATACATCGAACTCACAAAAGAAAATTTTGATGTAACAAAAGAAGGCGTTGCTCTAGTAGATTTCTGGGCTCCATGGTGCGGACCTTGCCGTATGCTAGCTCCAGTGATCGAAGAGCTTGCTGAAGGCTTTGAGGGCAAAGCGAAAATTTGCAAGGTAAATACTGATGAAGTACAAGATCTTGCAGTTGAGTTTGGCATCAGATCGATCCCAACATTGCTATTTTTCAAAAATGGCGAGCTAGTTGAGCAAATGGTCGGTGCGCAGTCAAAACAAGCCCTAACTGACAAACTAAATTCGCTTCTTTAATGAGCGAAAAAAGAAGAGGAAGTCTGCTTCCTCTTACATATATATTTGGTTCATTTTTTGGTGCAGCTATGATAGCAGCTGCATTTGCGTATAGCAACTATCGTTTTTCACAATATAAATTTGTTGATTTTGCGAAGCTAGTTTTTTACGAAAAAAGCGAAATTTTCACTCCAAAAGAGCCAAAATACACGCTTTTAATCTTCAGTTCAAATCAATCAAAATTAGACGAAATTTTACCAACCAAAAATGAAACAGTTGTGGCAATCGATATCTTTCAAAAAAGATATGAGTCAAACTCAACACTAAAATACATAAGCTCAGATATAAATACAGTCCTAGAGCTTATGCGAAATTTAAGCATCACGAAGCTTCCTAGTAGTGTTGAGATAGTTCATCAAAGGGGCGAAATTTACAAACAAAATTCGTCCATAAATGTTTTAGAATAAAGGAAATTTATGCTTGATTTAGCGATCATCGGAGGCGGTCCAGCAGGACTAAGCGCCGGACTTTACGCCACTAGAGGCGGACTAAAAAATGTTGTAATGTTTGAAAAAGGCGAGCCTGGCGGTCAGATCACCTCTAGCTCAGAGATAGAAAACTACCCAGGCCAAAAAGCCCCTGGCGAGAGCGGTTTTGACTTTATGAGCACTTGGTGGAAGCAGTGTAGTGCATTTGGACTAGTTCATAAGTGGGCAAACGTCGTTGGTGTTAGAAAAAACAGCGACGGTAGCTTTGAAATTTTACTTGAGGGCGGTAAGAGCGAGCAGGCAAAGGCTGTCATCGTAGCAACTGGCTCAACTCCAAGACGTGCTGGCTTTAAAGGCGAGGATGAGTTCTTTGGCAAAGGTGTTAGCACATGCGCAACATGCGATGGATTTTTTTACAAAAATAAAGAGGTAGCTGTTCTTGGCGGTGGCGACACAGCCGTTGAAGAGGCACTTTACCTAGCAAATATCTGCTCAAAAGTCTATCTTATCCATAGACGTGACGAGTTTAGAGCAGCACCAACCACCGTTGAAAAAGCTAGAAAAAATGAAAAGATCGAGTTTATAACAAGCGCAACGATAAAAGAGGCACTTGGCGATAAAATGGGTCTAACAAAGATCATGCTTGATACCAAAAATGGCGAGCGCGTGCTTGATGTGCCGGGCATTTTCACCTTTGTCGGACTAAATGTAAATAACGAAATTTTAAAAGATGAAAACGGCAAATTTATCTGCGAAATGGCTGATGGCGGACAGGTCAAGACAAACCTTAAAATGCAAACTAGCCTAAAAGGTCTCTTTGTGGCAGGCGACATCAGAGAGGATGCTCCAAAGCAAGTCATCGTAGCAGCAGGTGACGGCGCTGTGGCTGCACTTAGCGCTATGAGCTACATAGAAAGCTTGCATTAATACTCAAATTTAGCCAAATTTTTTGGCTAAATTTCTCTTTTAAAAATAAACCTTTTTAGTAAAATTTGTATTTTTAAAATGCTTGATTTTTAGGCTTATTAGAACACTTTTTTTAAAAGAAAATAACTCTAAGACAGAGCTTAGCCGCCTTTTTGCATAAAATAGGCAAAGTGGGTGCGTCTAATAATTACCAAAATGCTAATTTTAATTAAATTCTTGCCTAAAGTAGCTATTTTTCAAAAGCCATTTCGTAATCTCTCTATAATAAATTTTATGTTAAATTTCACCCAAAAATCAAAGGATAAATTTTGGTAAAAATAGGACTTTACGGCGCTAGCGGCAAGATGGTTCAAAGCATCATCTCTTGTTTAAAAGATGAAAAAGACGCCACTTTAAGCGTCGCTTTTAGCCAAAAAAATGAGGTTGAAAATTTAAATAGCGAACTTTTGACAAATGACTTTGCTAAATTTTTTGAAGCATGCGATGTGATAATCGACTTTAGCCAAAAAGAGGCTACAGTAGCACTACTAAACTACGCTAGAACTAATCCAAAACCACTAGTTATCGGTACGACCGGGTTAAATGACGAAGATAAAAACTTACTCCATTTAGCATCTGGAGCTATGCCTATTCTTTATGCAACAAATATGAGTTTGGGCGTAGCTCTACTAAACCGCCTTGCAAGGATTGCCTCAAAAACATTAAGGGAATTTGATATAGAGATCGTCGAACAGCACCACAGGCATAAAAAAGATGCTCCAAGTGGCACTGCGATGACCTTGGCTGGCTGCGTGGCTGAGGCTAGGGATCTAAATTTAAAAGATGTTTTAGTCACTGGTAGAGCTGGCATGGTGGGCGAAAGAAGCAAGGACGAGATTGCAGTTATGGCACTTCGTGGTGGAGATGTGGTCGGTCGCCACACGGTTGGCTTTTATAATGACGGCGAGTTTATTGAGCTAAATCACACCGCAACGAGTAGGGCAACCTTTTCAAAAGGCGCGATCAGGGCTGCTATTTGGCTAAAAGATCAAAATAGTGGCCTTTACTCGATAGACGATAGCTTAGGGCTTGATGATTAAATTTGGGCTTGATGATGTAGAGAACTACAAGCTAGAACTTGTTGATAAATTCTACCTGCTGGAGCGTGAAAAGCGCCAAAATTTAAGAACTGGCGATATAGTAAAGCTTATGTTTAGATTTGAAGATGATGAGTTTGCTCAGGTTGAGCTCATGTGGGTGGTCGTTAGCGAGACAAATAACGGCGAATTTACCGGCATTTTAGACAATGAACTATTTCAAAAGGCTGTTTAAATGCTGGCAATGAGATCAAGTTTAACTACAAAAATGTTCTTGAAATTTACAAAGATGATGAAAACTAAAGGAAAAAAATGTGTGCAATAGTTGGTATTATAAATTCTAAAGATGCAGCAAAGACTGCCTATTATGCGTTATTTTCTATGCAGCATCGCGGTCAAGAGGCGAGTGGCATTAGTGTTTGTGATGACGGAGAAATTTCTACTCACAAGGGTAATGGACTAGTTACAGAGGTTTTTAATGAAGAAATTTTAAGATCGCTAAAAGGCGATATGGCGATCGGTCACAACCGCTATGCAACGGCTGGTAAAAACTCAGGTCGTGATGCCCAGCCAATAGCTGCCAACTACTCTTTGGGGCAGATTTCGATAGTCCATAATGGAAATTTGGTAAATAAAGATGAGGTTAGAGATGAGCTTATTAAAGATGGTGCGATATTTCAGACAAATATGGATACTGAAAATATCATCCATCTAATCGCAAGAAATCATAGTGAACACTTGCAGGACCGTATTATCGCGGCACTTGATAAGATAAAAGGTGCTTATTGTCTGCTTATCCAGTCACGTCATAAAACCTTTGCCATAAGAGATCGCTGGGGTGTTAGGCCACTAAGCCTTGGCAAGCTAAAAGATGGTGGATATATCGTAGCTAGCGAGACTTGCGCTTTTGATCTTGTGGGGGCTAGCTTTATAAGAGATATTAGGCCTGGTGAGATGATAGTTTTTGAACATGGAAAAAGTGAGTTTCAAAGCATTCAAATTTATGAGCCAGATCCTAGAATATGTGCATTTGAATATATCTATTTTGCTCGCCCAGATAGCGTGATAGAAGGTAAAAGTGTCTATGAAGTTAGAAAAAAAATGGGTGAAGTACTAGCTAAGAAGAGCAAAATTAAAGCTGATTTTGTCGTACCTGTACCAGATAGCGGAGTACCAGCAGCGCTTGGGTACGCAAATGAGAGCAAAATCCCATTTGAGCTAGCTATCACTAGAAACCACTATGTGGGTAGAACCTTCATCGAGCCAAGCCAAGAGATGAGGAATTTAAAAGTCAAGCTAAAACTTAACCCGATGTCATCGGTTCTAAAAGGTAAAAGTATCGTTGTTATCGACGATAGTATCGTTCGCGGTACTACTTCAAAAAAGGTGGTTGATCTTTTAAGACATGCGGGCGCTAAAGAGATTCATTTTAGAGTCGCTTGTCCTGAGCTTAAATACCCTGAGCGATATGGTATCGATACGCCAAGCTTTGAAGAGTTAATAAGCTCTAAAAAAAATGCAGAAGAAGTAAGAGAATATATCGGTGCAGATAGCTTAGAATTTTTAAGCATAGATGAACTTAAAGAAAGTATCGGCAATGAGCGAAAATATTCGCTTGTAAGCTTTGATGGTGACTATTTCATAAAGTGAAAAATTTAGCCATTTTTTTGCTTGTTGCAATATTTTTTAGTGGTTGCTCACAAAAGAGTCCAAGCAAAAAAGATGAAATTTCTATTTACGTAAGCTACTATGAGATAAATGGCACAAAACAGCAGCTACAAATAAAAACCGTTCAAAATTTCGCAGAACAAAATGCTAGTGTGCCATTTTTTGGTGTAGTAAATTTTTTAGCAGAAGATAAAATTTTAAATGCTTATTCGCTTGCAAAGGGTACTATAAATGTACTTGAAGTAAATAATAGCTCTATAAATTTAAATAAATCAAGCGATATACTAGCTTTAAAAAAAGCTAATGAGATAAAATTTTATGAGATAAGGCCTGATGTGCTTGAGAGTGTTAAATTTAGCTCAAAAAATAGTGTTTGCGGTGATTTTTTGTTACAAAAGCCAGTGCATGTAAATGTAGCAACAAACTACTATTTAAGAGATGATAGCTTTTTTGCAAGCTTAATAGAGGCAAATTTCTTTTATAAAAAAGGTGCAAAGATCTTAAAAAAAGAGTTTGTTTATAATATAGCCGAGACTAAAATCCTAGAAGAAGCAAAAGAATTTACACAAAAAACAAAGCAACTCTTTTTAAATGACCTACAAAAATTGGGTAGGCTACTTGACATACTTTGTACTTTTTAAGTCTTTAGCTTAGAAATTAGTGTTTATTGCAGATACTAAAAAGAAAAAATTAATCTAAAATCAAACTAAGACTTAGAATTTATCCTATGAAATTTGTAAAAATTTGCTTTAAATTTGATTAGTAGCAATTTAGTTTTGTGATATTCATGCCGTTTTTAAAATAAGGCGGATATGGCATATATACGGTAAATGGTGTGCTTTTTTGCTTTGGTAAATTTTTGGCTACATCAAATTTATATTCAACCGTATTTGGCCTCTCATCCTTATCTGTGCCAAGAATCCATGAGAAAAATGAAAGCCCACTTGGCTTAAAAAATGCTTCACCGCCAAGGTCATTTTTATTTAGCGGTTGATTGATTAGTTTGACTGTCAGTGTGCAGTTACTAATTGTAAATTTACCAATATTTCTCACTTGTCCCTTAAAAACAATACTTTCATTTCGCAAAATTCGCTCACTTTTTACATTTTCGAGCATGCCTTTTTTTGTGTATTTATCAAGCACTAGCATCAAAAAAACAGCAAGTGTGGTTGAGATTAGAATGTTTGTAAAAAATAGTGATAAAAATAACTTTCGCTCAGCTCTAAGTGAAAGAACAAGAAACAAAATGGAAAGCAGAGCAATCGCAAAAAGAACGATAATATGAACGATCGTAAAATATGCTGAGCTCATCAAAAACACTCCACTTTTTTAGAGATATTGTAGTCTATAAATGCGAAATCATTGATAAAATCTTTAACCTCAATGCTTTGCTTTGGCAAAAATTCCTCGTTTAAGATGATTCTTTTTCTAGCAAATGGATTAAGTGAGTTAAAAAAATCTTTCGTATTTTGCCTTGAGCTTAGATAGAAGTCAAGCTCGATTTTACAGATACTAAGTGCATTATTTGAATTATTTGTAATATTAAAATCAACCATTAGTGCATCAACATATTGAAGCTGCTTGGTGGTTATTTTGCTTATGCTAACTGGTCTTAAATTTTCATTTATATATTTGTTCGCGTAGTAATTACCTACAAAAAGTCCGAAAAAACCAGCTAGAATAAATAAAAATCCTATCTGCCACCACGACTTTATCGCTATAAAAATCCCTAAAAGCACAATTAGTATAAATGCTAAAAATATCCAGCCATAGGTTAGAAAATCAATGAGCTTTGCATTTTGCAATACAAAAAGCAAGTTGTGCTTAATGCTGTTTAACATCTCGCGATCTTTTCTCTTCAAT
Source organism: Campylobacter concisus (assembly GCF_001891085.1). Classification (NCBI taxonomy): domain Bacteria; kingdom Pseudomonadati; phylum Campylobacterota; class Epsilonproteobacteria; order Campylobacterales; family Campylobacteraceae; genus Campylobacter; species Campylobacter concisus. The sequence goes on along the minus strand of NZ_JXUP01000001.1, from coordinate 182,163 downwards.
GCCGCTCATACCAAAACGCCTTGCAAGTTCGTTTTTTACAGCATCTGGATGGATATTATGGGCTGAAAGTGCTACAAGTGCATGAAAGCAAAGGTCGGCTGCTTCATAGATCAGATCATCTTTTGCTTTTTGCTCATTTTGCTTTGAGTTTTCTGCGAAACTAAGATCCTTTGCGGCCATTATAAATTCGCCAGCCTCTTCGCCAACTTTCTTTAAAATTTGATTTTCACCTTTTTTAAAAAGACTTGCCACATATGAAGTTTCAGGGTTAGCATTTAGCTTTCTATCTTCTATCACATGGTAAAGCTCGTCAAGTACGCCATAATTTATTTTTTTGACTTCAGTTTTTGTATCTAAAATTTTGCCATCATGCAAATTTATCTCATTAAAAAAGCACGACCTTGCTCCAGTGTGACAAGCTATGCCGCCGTTTTGAATCACCTTTAAAAGCAAAGTATCGTTGTCGCAGTCTAAAAAAGCAGCCTTTATCTCCTGAGTGTTGCCACTTTCTTCGCCTTTTTTCCAAATTCTATTTTTAGTGCGTGAAAAGTAGTGAGCGTAACGGCTAGATAGACTTAAATTTAATGCTTCTTCGTTCATGTAAGCAAGCATTAAAACTTCATTTGTGGCATGATCGCAAACCACTACTGGAAGCAATCCGCCAACCTTTTGCCAGTCTATACTTTTTGTTACGCTATTCATTTTTATCTCTCGCTTACTGAGCTAGCTCTTGCTTTATCTTTTGCGTCCAGCCAGATATTTGGCACAGCTCCACCAGGTGTTAAGAAAATTTTAGCATCTTTGTTTTCTTTTAGAGCTTCGTTAAATTTATTTTGCGTCTCGATTTGCTTTAAATTTAGTAGATTTTGATCGACACTTTTTGCGACCTCTTTGTTCGCATACGCAGTTGCGTCAGCCTCGATTTTAATGGCATCAGCCTTACCTTTTGCCTCGATGATAGCAGCTTTAGCGGTACCTTCTGCAAGTGCGGCTTGTTTTAAGGCTTCTTGATTTGCTCTTTCTACTTCGTATTTTGTTCTTTCAGCTTCTTGTTTAGCGATTTGGACGCGCTCGATCTGCTCTTTTACCTTTGAAGGCAAGATGATCTCACGAAGCTGCACTGTTAAAAGCTCAACTGGCTTATTTGGCTGAGAGTCGATGTCTTTTCTTATGCCATCATCGATTTGTCTTGCTAGATCGTTTCTCTTTGTTGGAAGCTCTTCTGCTGTATATTTACCAGCGATACTGCGAACCACGTCGCGAACGACAGGATCAACTATCTTGCTCTCCCAGCTAAGACCCCAAGAGGCAATAGTTTGAGGGGCGTTTTCTGGATTTAAACGGTATTGCACAGTAATATCAATGCTAACTGGCAAATTTCTAGCATCAAGTACTGAAATAGAATTTTTACGTAAAATTCCAGCACCAACGCCTTGATATGATTTTTGCATTGATTCGCCCATATCCTCGCCAGAAGTATAGTTTATGATTCTAACTCTGGTGTCCACGATGATGATATCTTGGATAAAAGGTAAAAAGAAGTGAAAGCCTGGTTGCAAAGGATTTGGCTCGTATTTACCTGCTGTAGACTTAATACCAACTTCGCCTGAGTGAATCACTTTAAATGGCTGAGTGATAGCAAAAATAGCAATAATTGCAATTACAATGTAGGCAAGTGCTCCAAATTTACCAAAACCACTTGGTAAATTTGGAATTTTAAAGTCCTTTTTGAAAGGCGGCTCTTTGTCGCTATTTTGACTTGAGCCTCTGTTGTCATTACCTGGCTTTTTTTTATTGAAATAATCGTTTAAATCAGCGGGCATTTCGTTCCTTTAAATTTTTAAATATATGTTAAAAATGATTCATATTTTTTATTTAGTCCATAAACTACGTCAAAATAAGCTTTTTGTAGTCTCTTTGTCACTTCGCCTCTAGCTCCGTTGCCGATAATGCGGTTATCTATGCTATTTATCGGTGTTACTTCAGCTGCTGTTCCTGTGAAAAATGCCTCGTCAGCTGTATATGCCTGATCTCTTGTGATGCGCTCTCTTCTTACTTCGATATCAAGATCGTGAGCAAGTCTTATGACTGTATCTTGAGTGATGCTAAGTAGGCTATTGTCGTTTGGCGGAGTGATTAAAACGCCATTTTCAACGATAAAGAAGCACTCACCCGGACCTTCAGCTATAAAGCCCTCGCTATCAAGAAGTAGCGCCTCGTCGTATCCAGCCTCTTTTGCCTCGTAGTTTGCCATTTGTGAGCTTAGGTAGTTTGAGCTAGCTTTTGCTCTGTTCATTTGAGCAGCAGGTGCGAGTTTGGCAAAGCTTGAAATTTTAACTCTGATGCCTTTTTCTAGGCCTTCATCGCCAAGATAAGCACCCCATTCCCATGAAGCGATAGCGGTTTGCACTGGTGCTTTTGTGTGAGCTACGCCCATTACGCCGTATCCTAAAAATATAAGTGGGCGGATATAAACATTGCCATTATATTTATTTGCACGAAGAAGCTCTATTTGCGCTTTTTCAAGCTCTTCCTCGGTGTAAGGTACATTTAAAACGGTCATTTTTGCTGATCTTAAAAGCCTTTTTGTGTGATCTTGGAGTCTAAAAATAGCTAGACCTTTTTTTGTTTTATAAGCTCTTGTGCCTTCAAATACGGCATTAGCGTAGTGCAAAGAGTGAGTTAGAACGTGTACTTTTGCATCGTCCCATTTAACTAATTTTCCATCCATCCAGATAAATTCTGAAGCATTCATTGTTAAACCTTTCTTTTTTCTTAGAAATTTTGGTCTGAGTTTATCTAAAATTGCTTTAAATTTACATTTCTAAGACCAAAATTTGCAGATATTACCCGCCAAAACTACTTATCTAAAAGCTCTTGTATGATCTTTGCCATCTCATCTATTGATGAAGCTGCGTTTAAATTTATTAAGTATTTGCCACTTACCACAAAAGCTGGCACGCCGCTAATGCTAGCAACATCATAAGAGGCGAACCATGCATCTAAAAGCTCTTTTGCTCGGTCGCTATTTAGTGCTTTTTCGTAGTCGTCCTTGCTCACGTGAGCTGCTTTAAGGGCTAAATTTATAAATCTCTCTTTGTCTTTGCCATCATCAAAATCATCTTTTTCATCATGTCTTGCTTTATAAATCGCAAATTTTGCTTGCTTAAATTTTGACTCATCGCTTAGTAGATCAGTGCCATTTGCCTCATCTATCGATATAAGAGCGGCAAAAATTTTACTCGCGGTCTCGCCAAGTTTGCCTTTTGTGCTTAGATGATATGGGATAAATTTCACATCTTCAAGCTTTGACATCAGCTTTTTTGTGATAGTCCGGTCAAATTTATAGCAGTGTGGGCAGTCGTAGCTAAAGACCTTAACTACCGAGTTTTTAGACACATTAAGCGGTTTTGCTAGAGTTTGATACTCCACGCCTTCAGTCAGTGCTGATAAATTTAGCGCAAAAAATGCACTTAAAATTAGCATTTTTATAAGCTTCATCTTTGCTCCTTATTTTACAAGATCAGCTAGCACTTTTGCGGCATGGTCTTTGGCTTTTACGCTTTTGTAAATTTTAACTATCTTGCCGTCTTTGCCGATCACAAATGTACTTCTTGCGATACCAAGATACTCTTTGCCGTAGTTTTTCTTAACTTGCCAAACGCCGTAAAGCTTTGAAATTTCTTTATCCTCATCGCTTAATAGAATGTGCTTTAAATTTTGCTTTGCGATAAAGCCCACATGCGACTTCACACTATCTGGGCTAACGCCGATTATAACTGTGTCATTTTTGATAAACTGATCGTAGTTTGCGCTAAATTCGCAAGCCTCAGTCGTGCAGCCTGGAGTGTTGTCTTTTGGGTAGAAGTAAAGCACCACGTTTTTGCCTATAAAGTCCTTTAATGCGACCTTTACGCCGTCTTGATTTAGCGCTTCAAACTCTGGCGCTTTGTCGCCAACTTCAAGCGTTATCTTTCTCTCCATATCTGCTTTGCTAAATTCGCTCATTTCATCCCCTTTCTCTTATCTTCTACGCTTTCGCCACCTACGCCGATGTTGCTAGCGTCGTGAGTTTCTATGAAAATCATCACCGCCTCTTTTTTCTTGCCAAGCACTCTTACAAGCGTCTCAGTCACCTCTTTAAAAACTTGATCTTTTTGCTCTTTTGTCGGCTCTGGGCCTGCTATTTTGATATTAACATAAGGCATTGTTGCTCCTTTTTAAGATGTAAAATATTAGCCAAAATGAGTGAAATTTCAGATTAAAGCCTTTATTTAAGAATTTGGCATTAAAATACAAAAACTTGTTACATAGGAGCGAAAAATGGACTACAACAAACATAACAAAGGCTTTGTTTGCTTTATGTATAGCTTTGGACGAAACAGAGCGGTTTATGCTATTTTGATGGTTTTAGTCATATTTTTGCTTGGTTTTTTGACATTTGTCTCAAGTGCTCAAGCTGACATTTTGAATTTACAAATAGCCCTTGGTGTCATGCTTTGCGGGCTTTTACTCATCCTTATAAATCCAAAAATTTTTATCATCAAGCTAATTGGCTATTTAATTTCACTTGCTGGCGTTATGATCGCTCTTCACAATGCAAATTTACTAGGCGAAGGCTTTAGCTTATATTTTTACGCAAGCCTAGTTTTTGGCGCATTCATGATGCTTATGCTTCTTAGCTGGTTTGTTTACAACGCAAGAAGCAGCGAGATAAATGAAATTTAGTTTGCCACTCCCATAAGCACGCTTGTGTAGGTGTTTTGCTTAGGCTCTGAGCTTGTTGCATCATTTACATTTATGCGACCAGTCTCAAGCCCAGCCTTTATGAGTGCTTCTTTTACTGCATTTGCACGCTCATTTGCTAGCTCAACCAGCTTTTCCTTATCCACTTCGATAGCTTTTATTGCCTCTTCTCTTAAGGCTTTATCGCTTTTATCTTTAGCGTTTGGAACGAGAGAATTTAGCACAATGATATAATCTTTGCCACTTGAGGCGATTATTTGATTTATCTTTTGATCAAGCTTTTTTTCTTTAAAGTAGAGCACATCTATTTCGGAGTAAGTAGGCGTGATGCTAAGTTTCATCATAGGCTTTGCAGTAGTTAATTTTATAAAATCAGCTATTTTTGGTACTTCTGAGCTTATTAGCTCGCTACTTCCAGCAAGAAAATCAATAGAGCTAAGATCCTTGCCGCCAAGCCCTAGAGCATTACCCAAAAATCTAAACGGAGCTAACGTAATGTCTGCAAAGAGTTTTTTAACAGCAGCCCAAATGACACCGCCATATTTAAAGTCAGGATCGTCTAAATTTCCTTCAACTGGTAGGTCGATATTTATTTGATTATTTTGATCGCTTAATATCGATATAGCAAGCGAAAGTGGCAAATTTACAGCATCTTTTGAATCAACCTTTTCTCCAAGTGTGAGTGTGTCAAAATTTATAAGATTTGAGCCGTTTAATTTTGAATCAACAACGCTATAATTTAGATTTAAATTTAACTTACCTTTTTTTATTTTATAACCCAAAAATTGCCCGCTATATGGCGTTATATCGATTAGATCGATGTCTTTAAAATCAAGCTTAATATCGGTATTTTGCTTTAGCTCAAAAGGAAATAATTTTGCTGTAATCTGAGAAAAACCGTTTTTACCAACTGTGCCTTTAAACTCGCCCGAACTTGGACGTTTTTTATCGATGTCAGTTAGCTTGCCGTTTAGATTTGAAATTTTTGTAGCAAATGGCATAAATAGTGACGCATCTGAAAAATCAACCTCGCCGCTGTTAAGTGAGAAATTTTTGATGCTAAAATTTAGCTCGTCATCTTTTTTACTAGCTACCTTTTTGCTCTCAGCTTTTTGCTCACTTTGGGCTTTGCTTTTATCTTCTTTTACGATTTTGCTTAGATTAAATTCGCGCTCTTTGCTTAGATGAGCCTTGATAAATGGCGAATTTAAAGCAACTCCAGTAATTTCAAGATTATCTTTAAAAAGTGAAATTTTATCCACTTCTAAACTTTTAAACGCGATTAGCTTTTCTTTATTTTTATCATCTAATCTAATATCTTTTACGCTAAGCTTTGCGTCCGCTTTTATATCTTTTGCATAGTGAAGCTCGGCGTTTGCACTCATCTCTCCACTTGAAAGATCTGCCTCTAAAAATGGCTTTGCGTAGGCAAAATATTTTGGCAAATTTTTATCTTCAAGTTTGATTTTAGCAGTTATATTAATTGGTTCAAGTTTGATCTTTGAGGTTAGGTCTAAATTTAGCTTTTGCGAGCTTTTCATATCCACTTTTGCGTCAAATGGCTTACTAAAATCGCTACTTAAATTTGCTATTTTTACAAACAAATTATCAAATTTATGAGTGATCTTCTCGCCTTCAAAAAGGTGCGTCAAAGCGATATTGGCGTTATTTACATTGATATTTTTTATGTCAAATTTAAACTCACTCTCTTTGCTTTTTGAAGCTGATGTATTCTCTTTTTTGGTTTTAGTGTGATGATTGGCTGTTTTTGCTGGCTCTTTCTCACCAAGTCCAAGCTGGTTTATCGCGTTTAAGCCGCTACCATTTAACTCTGAGTTAAATTTTGGTCTATTTACATCGATACTCTCAGCACTCAAAGCCATATTTAAAATATCAAATTTGATCGTTTTTGTAAGCACATCAGTGGTATCTAAAATCTCTTTATTTTTTGCCTTTAAATTTATACCATTTATACTAAGCTCATCAAGAGTTGCAAGGCTTTTATTAGTATCTTGAGTGAAGCTAATGTTTGAGAATTTAGCCCCTGCCACATTTGCATTCGCATTTTTACTAAGTGGGGCATTGATACCATCAAACGCTATTTTTTCAAGCGTGAGAGCTGTTTTGTTATTTGCTAAATTTGCATTTAAATTTGAGGCATTTATATCTTTTAGATTTACTAAATTTTTACTGGTTTCGTCTATTTTTAGGGCATTTGCATTTATGCTATTTAGTGTGGCTGTCGCATTTAGCTCACTTTTTTCATTTAAATTTGCTAAAAGCGAAATATTGCTTAAATTTAGTGATTTTAAGCTTGCTGTTATTGCATTTTTAAATGATACATCGCTTAAATTTATGGCATTTAACTCTAATTTAGCATCTATCTTGTCTGCTATTTTACTTGATAGATCAAATTTTGGAAGCTCTAGCTCACCAAGGCTTAGTTCATTTTTGCCCTCATCTATGCTTAGTGATTTTATATTTAAAAAGCTATCCTTTAAATTTATATTTGTAGCGTTCTCGTCGGCAATTAAAGCGTAATTTATTCCTAAATTTATGACCGCATTTTTAAGATTTAGTGTGTCGTTATCGATAAAGCTAATCGCCACTGGATCGATACTAAAGTTCTTTATGCTGATATTGCCTTCGATTTTTAGGGGATTTAGCTTGATATCGCCATTTAGATCGATCTTGTGAGCTAGAGTCGAGTTTGAGTCAAAAATATGGCTGCCTGCACTATTTTTCTTCGTATTTAGCGAGCTTAGCTCGTAGTTTATATCATCAAAGCTTACATTAAATGGCTTTGTGAGATTTTGGTCGCTATACGAAAATGAGCCTTTGATAATCTTGGCACTATTTAGGGCAAAATTTATAGAGCTTGTACTGTTATCCTCATTGCTTGCATTATCTTCACCTATGAAGTTGCTAAAGTTAAATCTCGCATCCTTAGTTCTTGCGATTTTTGCGCTTGGCTCATCAAGTCTAAAAATATCAATTTCTATGAGCTTTTTGAAGATAGAAAATGGCTTTAGCTTGACATCGACTTGCTTTGTGCTAAAAAGTGGCGAAGTGCTGTTTAGTTCGGCATTCGTAGCGTTTAGCTCAAAAGTAAATGGATTAAATTTAGCCTCTTTCACAAAAAGTGTTGCATTGTAGTCTTTTAGATACTTTGGAGCAATATTTTTGATAGCATAAGGAACACCAAAAAAGCCAAGAAGCGTGTAAATAAGCAAAAGCGAAACTAAACTTATGCCTGAAATTAGGGCTATTTTTTTATTTTTATTCATTTAAATTTTTACCTTGAAGTGATCTAAAATAAACTTTGATTTTACTTTAAATAAGGTTAAATTCTAGTTAGAAATTTCCAAATTTTTAGACGTATAAATTTACATTTTAGTTAATAATACTTTTATAAAATTCGTATTACCATTTCACAAATACTTTTTAAACAAAGGATGCAGTGATGAAGAAAATTTTATTCGTATTTTTCTTGTTGTTTAGCACCTATCTTTACGCAAATGAGAGTAAAGTCGTGGTCGCTATCGAGGAGCAAACACCTCGTATAAATCCACTTTACGACGAGGATCACGATCCTACTCTTTCGCTGGTTTTTTCTGGTCTTACGAGCCACGATGAAAATAGCGTGCTTGTGCCTGAACTTGCTAAGTCTTGGCAGGTGAGCGGTGATGGGCTGGAGTATGTTTTTGAGCTACGAGATGACGCATTTTGGCACGATGGGGTGAAATTTAGCGCAGAGGATGTTAAATTTACCATTGAAGCAGCTCAAGATAAGAAGCTAAACGCACCAGCTATTTCAAACTACGAGGTGGTAAAAAGCGTTGAAATTTTAGGGGATTATAAGGTCAAGATCACGCTTAGCGAGCCATTTCCGCCATTTCTTGATGCGCTTAGTTTTGGCGTGCTGCCTGAGCATATTTTAAATGGAAAAGATATCGCGACCGATAAATTTAACGAAGCTCCAGTAGGAACTGGCGCATACAAGCTAGTAAAATGGAAAAAAGATGAGAGTTTGGAATTTGTGGCAAATGAGAAATTTTACAAGGGCGAGCCAAAGATAAAAAAGGTATTTTTTAAAATTGTCGGCGATGAAAATTTAAGACTAGTTGGGCTAAAAAGCGGTGAGATCGACGTCGCACTCATCTCTCCAACCGGCGTAAATTTCATAAAAGATGATAAAAAATTAAGCTTGCTTAAGTTTAAAAGTGCGGACTATAGAGCTTTGATGTTTAACTTTAATGATCCTATTTTTCAAGATAAAAATATAAGGATAGCCCTAAACTACGCGGTAAATAAAGATAAGATAGTTAAAAATTTATTCCACGGATATGCAAGTGTGGCGAACAATCCGATAGAAAAAAGCTTTGCAAATGACGGCGAGTTTAAATTTAGCTACGATCCGCAAAAGGCTAAAGAGCTACTTGAAAAGAGTGGCTTTAATAAAAACAAGGCTGGCTTTTTTGAAAAGGATGGCAAGGAGCTTGGCTTTGATATCTACGCCTTTAATAACGACGTTTTAAGGGTCAATCTAGCCAAAATTTTAAGCAGCGAGTTTGAGAAATTTGGCGTGAGAGCCAAAGCCTATGCAAAGCCAAAAACAGCATTTGATCTAAGTAAGGTAGATAGTTTTGTGATCGGCTGGGGAAGCCCGTTTGATCCGGACTTTCACACATATAGAATTTTTGGCGGATTTGCCGATGTGAGCGTAAATGAAAATGGCTGGAACTTTAGCCACTACAAGGATGAAAACGTCGATAGTGCCCTAAAAAACGCAAGATATACAAAAGACGCAGAGCTTAGGAAAAAGTACTATAAGGAATTTTTAAAAGCACTTTATGAAAACCCACCTTACATTTTTATAGCCTATCTTGACTATCCGCTTGCCTTTAATAACAAAATTTCAGGCATAAAGACACAAATTTTAGGTCACCATGGGGCTGGATTTTTGTGGAATATAAGAGAATGGCAAGTAAAATAGTGGATAAAAGCTTTGTCTAGAGCTATTTTAAAAACAGCGATCTCAAGCCTTGGGTTGCTGTTTTTTATCTCATTTTTTCTATTTTTGCTCATATATTTTTTGCCAGGAAACGTCACTGATGCGATGTTTTTGCGAAGTGAGGCGATGAGCGTGGCTATAAAAGAGCAAATTTTAGAAAATTTGGGGCTAAAAGATGGCTTTTTTGTGCAGTATTTTAGATGGCTAGCTCACTTTGTCACGGGAAACTTTGGCACTAGCTTTGTAAGTGGGGCAAGTGTTTTTTTGCTCATTAAAGAGAGGCTTTTAAACTCGCTTATTTTATTTTTTGCTTCGTTTTTTCTGATAGTTTTTTTATCATTTTTCTTGGGGCTTTTAAGCGCTATTTATAAAAACAAATTTACCGACATCTTTATAAATTTTAGCTCCTTTTTGCTGGCTTCACTGCCTCATTTTTACATCGCACTCGTGCTTATAGCGATCTTTAGTGTCTATCTAAATTTGCTGCCAAGCTCTGGGGCAAACGAGCTAGGATCTAGCGGAGTGGGGGCTAAATTTATCATCTTGCCAACACTTGCCATCATCTTACCACACCTTGGCGCAAACGTGAAATTTGTAAGAGACAGGCTGAATCAAAGCCTAAACGCTGATTTTATCCAAACGGCTCACGCTAGAGGCTTGGGGCGTGGCAAAATTTATCTCTTTGCCATAAAGCACGCAAGCACAGATATAGTCTATTATTTCGCCACACTTGTGGCTGGCGTTTTTGCAGGGTCATATGTCATTGAGAGTATTTTTTCATTTCCAGGCATAGGCAAGCTTAGCCTTGATGCGGTGATCGCCAAAGACTATCCAGTCGCACTCGCGACCATTTTACTAACGGCTGTTTTTGTCGTTTTTGCAAATTTGCTAGCAAAAATTTTCGCTATCTTGGCAGATAAGAGAAATTTATGAGAAAATTCATATTTTTTCTAGCCTGCTTTGTCTTTTTGGCACTTGTCACATTTGCCTTTGTGGCGCCGTTTTTTTCTAAATTTGAGCCAAATTTCACTAACTTTATGGCGGTAAATTTAGCCCCAAGTGGTGAACACATCTTTGGCACTGACATCCTTGGTAGGGACAATCTCATAAGAGTAGCTTACGCGCTTAAAAACTCGCTTCTTATCTTGCTTCTTGCTGGCTTTTTAACGACGCTTTTCTCGCTCATCTACGCATATTTTGGCACGAGTAAGAGCAGAGCTTGCGAGAGCCTTTTTGACAAGGGACTTGATGCCTTTTTAAGCATACCAAACATCGTTTTTATAATGCTTTTTAGCTCATTTAGTAGCGGAGATCTGCTTATCACATCTTTTATCATCGCCATTTGCTCGTTTATGCAGGGCGCAAAAGTTTTTATGCAAAATTTTAGACTTAATAAAAAGTGCGACTACGCCGAGCAAGCCGTAATAAATGGAGCTGGTAAATTTAGCCTTATTTGCTTTGAAATTTTGCCAAATTTAAAGCATCTAATAGTTAGTATCTTTGGCATAAACGCGATAAACGCAGTCGTCATGGAGGCCACACTTGGCTTTTTTGGTGTGGGTAGCGACGCAAATAAAATAAGCCTTGGCATCATGCTAAATGAGAGCAAAGAGGCACTTTTTCTGGGCTCTTGGTGGATGGTACTTTTCCCTGGCGTGACGCTCTTTTTGCTCATCCTTGCAACCTCGATCATCACGTCAAATTCAAAAAATGGCAATATAAAAATATGATAGAGATTAAAAATTTAAACGTTTTTTATAAGGATAAGAAGCTTTTGTGTGAGTTTGATTTTAGCATGAGTGAGGGCAAATTTATAGGTATCACGGGTGCAAGTGGCAGTGGCAAATCGCTCTTTGCAAAGAGTTTAATAAGGCTTTTTGATGATGATTTTAGAGTGAGGGCAGATAAATTTAGTATTTATAAAAAAGATATCTTAAAACTTAGCCAAAATGAGCTAAAAGAGCACCGAAAAAAGGTCGCCGCGCTCATCTTTCAAAACTCCGTTGCCAGCCTTCATCCGCTCTTAAACGTGGGCGATCACTTTAATGCCTATCTTGGTGGCGATAATAAATCAAACAAAGAGCTTGCATTTGCTTATTTTAGGGAGTTTGGGCTGGGTAATGCTAATCTCATCTGGCACAAATACTCATACGAGCTAAGTGGCGGCGAGGCGAGCCGTGTGCAGATCGCTCTAGCACTTTGCTTGAAGCCAAAAATTTTAGTCTGCGACGAGATAACAAGCGGGCTTGATAGCATTAGCGCTAGCCATGTGGCGGGCATCTTAGAGAGCTTAAAGGGCAAGATGAGCGTCATCTTTATCTCGCACGATGAGGCGCTGACAAGCTATCTTAGTGATGAGATTTGGCAGATGAGGGATGGGCGGCTAAATTTAAAGGAAAATGCGTGAAAATCAGGCTTGAAAACGTCTCAAAAAGTTTAAGCTTTAAGGAGCATTTTAACGCTAGAGCTGAAGTACTGCACCTTTTAGAGGGGATAAGTTGTGAGCTTGATGATGGCGAAAATTTAGCCATTTTGGGTCAAAGTGGCAGTGGCAAAAGCACGCTTGCAAAGCTCATATCATTTAGCGAGCCAAAAAGCGGGGGCAAAATTTATATAAATAACAAAGAGATCACGGACAAAAATGAGCTCAAAAAAGATATCAGATATATCTTGCAAAACCAAAAACAAGCCCTAAATCCAGCGCTAAAAGTAAAAACCGCCATCGCTCATGTGAGGTCATATCTTAAGCTTAGCTTTAGCGAAAATGAGCTCAAAGAGCTTCTAGCGAATTTAAATTTAAAAGATGAAATTTTAGAAAAATATCCATCACAGCTAAGCGGTGGCGAGGCGACAAGGGTTGGGATACTGCTAGCGCTTCTTTCAAAACCAAAAATTCTAATCTGCGACGAGATAACAAGCGGACTTGATAACGAAACAAAGCAAAAGATCATAAATTTGCTTTTAAGCTTGGATGAAAAGATCAGCATAATTTTTATCACGCACGATATTTTAAGTGCGATGAAGATAGCACAAAAAGTGCTAATAATCGAGGCTGGCAAGCAGGTGGCGTGGGGTAAATTTGAAGATCTCACAAGCCAAAATGTCCTTAAAAAATACCTCGATGCTGCAAAAATTTATAAAAATAATCTTTGATATAATGCAAGCAAAAAAAGGTTAAATTTTGCTAGTTCACATCTGCTGCTCGGTCGATAGCCACTACTTTTTACAGCGCCTACGAAAAGACTATCCAAATGAACGAATAGTAGGCTATTTTTATGATCCAAACATACATCCATATAGTGAGTTTTTACTGCGTTTTGAGGACGTGAAGCGAAGCTGCGAGAAGCTAGGCATCAAGCTAATACGCGGCGAATACGACTACGAAGCGTGGCTTGGTGGCACAAGGGGGCTTGAAGATGAGCCAGAAAAGGGCAAAAGGTGCGAGTACTGCTTTGATTTTCGTATGAAAGACTCCGCTAAAAAGGCACTTGAGCTTGGTCTAAATAAGATCACGACGACACTTTTGATGAGCCCAAAAAAGGACTTTTCTCAGCTTAAAAAGGCGCTTGATGAGGCGGTAGCTGGCTCAAATTTAGAAGCCGTTGCGGTTGATTATAGAAAAAATGGCGGCACAAGCGAGCAGTTTATCCTCGCTAAAAAGGACAAGCTCTATCACCAAAACTACTGCGGCTGCGTCTTTGCGCTAAAAAAGCAGCGTGACTCGCAAAATTTACTCCAAAGTGAGCTAATGAGCGAGCTACATGCAAGGGCACTTTATGGAAGCATTGAAGCTAGGCTTGAGCTTTACAAAAAGGTGCACCTTTGCGAGGCGAGAGGAGAGAAATTTCACCTTTTTAGAAGGCGCTTTTTAAACTACAGGCTTTTGCGCGCTAGTGTGAAATTTCAAAACGCTGTGGTGCCAAGCTACTTTGTGCTCTACTCTGGCTTTAAAAGAGAGAATTTAAAGCTAAATGTAGAGCGCGACTGTGAGATCGATGATGAGCTAAAGGAGGGTGTCGTTTTGATGAGCATAGAGCGCTTTAATAAATTTACAAATAGCAAATTTAAAAGCGTTGATGAGCTTTGTAAAAGGCCGCTTGAGCTTGGTGCTGAGATGAAATTTCGTAGGCAGATATGCGGGGAGTTTTCGCAAAATCCTATCATCGTCTTAGACGAGGTCAAAAAGGGCAGCTACGAAATTTACGCAAAGGCTGTTTTTTACAACGACAGCGAAGAAATTTTGGTTTTAGAGGGCTAAATTTAGACCCATTAAGGCTAAAATTTCAGAGATTTTAAAAGAGGCTAATAATTTTTTTCTTAGTATAAATTTGTTACAATCTGCCAAAATTTACATTACTAAGGCTAAAACGTGATAGACGTCGTAGAAATTCAAAAAATTCTTCCACATAGATTTCCTTTTTTGCTTATCGATAGAGTTGTCGAGCTAGAGCCTGCAAAAAACATCGTCGCTTATAAAAATGTAACCATTGGTGAGCCGATATTTCAGGGGCACTTCCCAGGTCACCCGATCTATCCTGGCGTGATGATCATTGAAGGCATGGCGCAAGCTGGTGGCGTGCTAGCATTTAAGAGTATGAGCGACGAGCATCAAGCTGGTATCGAGAATAAAGTAGTCTATTTTATGAGTATAGACGGAGCGAAATTTCGCCATCCGGTCCGTCCTGGAGATAGACTAGAGTATAGATTAAACGTGCTAAAACACAAAGGAAATATCTGGGTGCTTGAAGGCAAGGCATACGTAGATGACGCACTTTGCGCTGAGGCTGAACTAAAAGCGATGATAGTCGATAAATAGGCTTTAAGAAAAAGAGATACAATGAAAAATATCCACCAAACAGCCGTTATAGAAGATGGAGCGATCATTGGAGATGACGCAAATATCGAGGCTTATGCATTTGTAAGTAAAGATGCAGTCCTTGGCAATAACGTCACGATAAAGCAAGGTGCAAGAGTACTTGGCAAGACTAAAATCGGCGATAACTCTCGTGTATTTAGCTATGCGATCGTGGGCGATATCCCGCAAGATATCAGCTATAAAGATGAGATTGATACCGGCGTTATTATCGGAGAGCACGCAACTATACGTGAGTTTTGTACTATAAACTCAGGCACGCACAAGGGCGATGGTATAACAAGGATCGGTGATAATGCCTTTATCATGGCATATTCTCACATTGCACACGACTGCATAATAGGCAACAACGTCATTTTGGCAAATAACGCAACCCTGGCAGGTCACGTCGAGCTTGGTGACTACGCTGTTGTGGGTGGTCTTACGCCTATTCATCAGTTTGTTAGGGTTGGGGAAAGCTGCATGATCGCAGGTGCAAGTGCACTAAGCCAAGACGTAGTGCCATTTTGCCTAGCTGAGGGCAATAGAGCATATATAAGAAGCTTAAATTTAGTCGGCATTAGACGTAGATTTGACAAAGAGCAGGTTGAAGAGCTTGTTCGCGCTTATAAATTTTTGTTTAATCAAGGCATTAGCCTAAAAGATCAAGCAAACGAGCTGATCGCTAAAACCAGCGACGAAAACGTAAAGAAAATGTGTAAATTTATATTAGAAACGACAAGAGGAATTCCGCTTGCAAAAGGAAGAGATTAATGGCTAGAAAGTGTAATTTTTGTGGAGAGGCAGAGTCTGCCGAGAGAAGATTACTCGCTGATATCGAAGGAAATGCCTATATATGTGAGTATTGTATAGCAGCCGCATACGATATGATACATGGAGATACTAGCGTAGAAGAGAGTAAAAATGACGAAACGATAGAGTATCAAAAGCTCACACCAAAGGAGCTAAAAGCGGTACTTGATAACTACGTGATCGGTCAAGACAGGGCTAAAAAGGTCTTTAGTGTCGGCGTATATAACCACTATAAGAGAATTTTTAAACAAAGCGACATCAAAGACGATACTGAAATTTCAAAATCAAACATCTTGCTTGTTGGACCAACAGGAAGTGGCAAGACATTGATGGCTCAGACTTTGGCGAGATTTCTTGATGTGCCTATCGCAATTTGTGATGCCACAAGTCTAACTGAGGCTGGATATGTCGGTGAGGATGTTGAAAATATCCTTACTAGGCTTTTACAAGCTGCAAATGGTGACGTGAAAAAGGCGGAGCAAGGTATTGTTTTTGTCGATGAGATCGATAAGATCGCTAGAATGAGCGAAAATAGAAGCATCACAAGAGATGTCTCAGGTGAGGGCGTACAACAAGCACTTTTAAAGATAATCGAAGGTAGCGTCGTAAACATCCCACCAAAAGGTGGCAGAAAACATCCAAACCAAGACTTCATCCAGATAGATACGACAAATATTTTATTTGTTTGCGGTGGTGCATTTGACGGACTTCTTGATATCATAGAGAGAAGAGTTGGTAAAAACGTACTTGGATTTAATCAAGAAAAACGTGGCAAAAATGAAAAAGAAAATTTACTAAGTCTACTTGAGCCAGACGATCTAGTAAGATATGGCCTCATCCCAGAGCTTATTGGTAGACTTCACGTAGTAGCTACTTTAAACGAGATAACAAAAGAAGATATGGTGAAAATTTTAACTGAGCCAAAAAATGCGATACTAAAACAATATCAAAAGCTTTGTGCGATTGATGGTGCTACGCTTAAATTTGATGATGAAGCACTTGAAGAGATAGCAAGTCTAGCTATTGAGAGAAAGACCGGAGCTAGAGGGCTTAGAAGTATAATGGAAGAGCTTATGACGGACATAATGTATGAGCTGCCAGAGTTAAAAGAGTATGATATTGTTATCTCAAAAGAGACTGTAAAAGATAAGGCAAAGCCAATTTTAATAAAGCACGATAAGAAAATAGCGTAAAGGAAATAGATGTTTTTAGATCAGGTTATAGGTTTTTTCTCAAGTGATATGGGTATAGATCTAGGTACGGCAAATACACTTGTTTTGGTAAAGGATAAAGGCATAATAATAAATGAGCCTTCTGTTGTTGCGGTAAGGCGTGAGAAATATGGCAAACAAAAAATTTTAGCGGTCGGACATGCTGCAAAAGAGATGGTAGGAAAAACTCCAGGCGATATCGAGGCGATAAGGCCGATGAGAGATGGTGTTATTGCGGATTTTGATATGACTGAGCGCATGATACGCTATTTTATAGAAAAGACTCACAAAAGAAAAAGCTTTTTACGCCCAAGGATCATCATCTCAGTTCCTTATGGACTTACTCAGGTCGAAAGAAAAGCTGTTAGAGAAAGCGCCTTAAGTGCTGGAGCAAGAGAGGTATTTTTGATCGAAGAGCCTATGGCAGCAGCGATTGGCGCAAATTTACCAGTTCGTGAGCCACAAGGCAACCTGGTAGTTGATATCGGTGGTGGTACGACTGAGATTGGTGTCGTCTCGCTTGGTGGTCTAGTTATTTCAAAATCAATCCGCACAGCTGGCGATAAGATCGATATTAGCATTGTTAATTACATAAAAGAGAAATATAACTTACTAATAGGTGAGCGAACTGGCGAGGAGATAAAGATCGCCGTAGGTTCTGCTGTACAGCTTGAAAAAGAGCTGAGCGTAGTGGTAAAAGGACGCGACCAAGTAAGTGGTCTTTTAAGTAGAGTCGAGCTAACAAGCGAAGATGTAAGAGAGGCGATGAGAGAGCCACTAAAAGAGATCGCAGATGCGCTTAAAACCGTGCTTGAGATGATGCCACCTGATCTTGCGGGCGATATCGTGGAGACTGGTATCGTACTAACTGGCGGCGGAGCGCTTATTAGAGGACTTGATAAATTTTTATCTGATATCGTTAAACTTCCAGTTTTTGTAGCTGACGAGCCACTCCTTGCGGTTGCTAGAGGAACGGGCAAGGCACTTGAAGAGATTGGGCTTTTACAACAGCTGACAAATGAAGAGTAAGATTGTTCTTTTTGTTTTTATAGCATTGCTTGCTACGGCCTCAGTTTTTAAGGGAGAAATTTTAAGTAATCTTTCTATCGGGTTTAGTAACTATGCTACAAATTCATACGACAATTTTGCTAAAAGCGTGAAAGACTATATAAACGAATATTTTAGGCAGGCTAGCGAGATAGAAAAACTAAGAGCACAAAACGAAGAGCTAGAGCGCTCAGCTACGCTTCTTTCTACTTTTGCGAACGAGCTAAATCAAATTTTAAAAGATAAAAACTCGACTGCCTACGCCCCAGCTGTAAAGCTAGTAAAAGGGCTTAGCTACGTGCATATTGGGGATTATAATAAAATTTGGATAAGCGAGTTTGAAGGATACGATCCAAATAAAATTTACGGGCTTATCTATCAAGGAAATAGTGCTGGTATCGTCATCGCAAAAGATGGCAAGCCACTAGCTTACTTGCAAAATGACCCAAAAAGTATATTTGCAGTCTATATAGGAAATGACAAAATTCCAGGCGTAGCGCATGGAAATCAAGGCCAAATAATGGTGAAATTTATCCCACAATGGCTCAGCCCAAAAGAGGGCGACGAGGTCTTTACGAGCGGGCTTGATGGGATATTTTTTAGTGGGGTGCCAGTAGGGCGCGTGAGTAAAATTTTAAAAGAGAGCTCCTATCAAAGTGTGATAGTTGAGCCCTATGCAAAGCTAAACATACCAAACTACCTATACGTTGTTATAAAGGAAAAATAATGCCAAAAAGAACAGACATAAATACCATTTTGCTAATCGGCTCAGGCCCTATCGTCATCGGTCAAGCCTGCGAATTTGACTACTCAGGCACGCAAGCAGCCAAGACGCTAAAGGAGCTTGGATACCGCGTAGTGCTTATCAACTCAAACCCAGCCACCATCATGACTGACCCAAATTTTGCCGATGCAACGTATATAGAGCCGATCACAAAAGATAGCATTTTAAAGATCATCGAAAAAGAAAATATTGATGCTATCTTGCCAACGATGGGCGGACAAGTAGCGCTAAATGCCGCTATGGAGGTCTTTGAGAGCGGCCTTTTAAAGGATGTGAAATTTCTTGGTGCAAACCCAGAAGCGATAAAAAAGGGCGAAGATAGACAAATTTTTAAAGCGACCATGCAAAAGATCGGCATGGATCTGCCTGAGAGTAGATATGCTTATAACATGGACGACGCGCTAAATGCGGCAAATGAGATAGGCTTCCCACTCATCATAAGAGCTAGCTATACGCTTGGTGGTGCAGGAAGCGGCGTGGCTTATAATATGGATGAGTTTAAAGAGCTAGCCAACACCGGCCTTGACGCAAGCCCAATACATGAAATTTTGATAGAAGAGAGCTTGCTTGGCTGGAAAGAGTACGAGATGGAGGTCATTAGAGATAGAAATGACAACTGCATCATCGTCTGCTCGATCGAAAATTTCGACCCAATGGGCGTGCATACAGGCGATAGCATCACGGTTGCACCAGCACTCACGCTCACAGATAAAGAGTATCAAGCTATGCGTGACGCTAGCTTTGCCATACTTCGCGAGATCGGCGTTGATACGGGCGGCAGCAACGTGCAGTTTGCCATAGATCCAAAAACAGGCCGCATGATCGTTATCGAGATGAACCCACGCGTTAGCCGAAGCTCTGCACTTGCCAGTAAAGCTACTGGCTACCCGATCGCAAAGGTCGCGACTCTACTTGCAGTTGGTTTTAGTTTAGATGAGATCAAAAACGACATCACAGGCACGCCTGCTAGCTTTGAGCCGGTGATTGACTACATCGTGACAAAGATCCCGCGCTTTACATTTGAGAAATTTCCAGGATCAAACCCATATCTAGGCACTGCGATGAAGTCAGTTGGCGAGGTCATGGCTATTGGCAGGACATTTAAAGAGAGCATCCAAAAGGCGCTTTGTAGTCTAGAGCGTGATCTTTGCGGATTTAACAGCCTTAGCCTAGAGAAAAACGCTTTGATTTATGGCATCAGAAATGCAAATGAGAGAAGAATTTTATATCTAGCACAAGCCTTTAGAGACGGCTTTAGCGTGGTTGAGGTACATGAGTTTAGTAAGATCGATCCTTGGTTTTTAGAGCAAATTTATGAGATAGTTAAATTTGAAGATAAGATCGACATGGATATCTTAAACAACGAAGAGTTGCTCCGAGAGGCCAAAAGCATGGGCTTTTCAGACAAGATGATAGCTGTGCTTATAAATGAAAAAGACGATCTTGAGCTTAGCCAAAATGATATCTATTTTGCCAGAGAGAAGCTTGGCATCGAGCTTGAATACAACGAGGTCGATACTTGCGCAGGCGAATTTAAGGCACTAACGCCATATCTTTACTCAACCACAAATATCACTAAATTTCCTAAAAAAGAGCTAGCAAAAGACGCTAAAAAGGTGATGATAATAGGCGGCGGTCCAAATAGGATCGGTCAGGGTATAGAATTTGACTACTGCTGCGTGCATGCAAGCTACGCTCTAAGAGACCTTGGCATAAAAACAATAATGTATAACTGCAACCCAGAAACCGTCTCAACCGACTACGACACGAGCGATATTTTGTATTTTGAGCCGATTGATTTTGAGCACGTGAGATCAGTCATCGAGCGCGAAAAGCCAGATGGCGTGATCGTGCATTTTGGCGGTCAAACTCCACTTAAATTTGCAAAACGCCTAAGTGTGATCGGCGCTAAGATCATCGGCACAACCGCAAGAGTGATCGATGTGGCAGAGGATAGAAAG
This sequence comes from Campylobacter concisus, assembly GCF_001891085.1. Classification (NCBI taxonomy): domain Bacteria; kingdom Pseudomonadati; phylum Campylobacterota; class Epsilonproteobacteria; order Campylobacterales; family Campylobacteraceae; genus Campylobacter; species Campylobacter concisus. The sequence continues at coordinate 161,735 of NZ_JXUP01000001.1, read as the reverse complement.
AAATTTAGTGAATTTATAAATAAAATAGGCGTCCTTCAGCCTAAAAACGACACCGCCACTAGCTTAGAAGAAGCCTTACAAAAGGCAGCAATTATCGGCTATCCAGTGCTAGTTCGCCCAAGCTACGTCCTTGGTGGCAGGGCGATGAGAAGGGTGCATAACGAGAGCGAGCTAAAAGAGTATATGAGCGAAGCGGTCAAAGTTAGTAATCACTCACCAGTACTACTTGATAAATTTTTACAAGATGCAAAAGAGCTCGACGTAGACGCGATATGTGATGGTAAAGAGGTCTATATTGGCGCGATAATGGAGCACATTGAGGAGGCTGGAATTCACTCTGGCGACTCGGCTTGCATATTGCCACCGATGAGCTTAAGTGATGAAATGATAAAAAAGGTAGAGAAGCAAACCAAAGATATTGCTCTAAATTTAGGCGTTGTCGGCCTTATGAATATCCAGTTTGCTATCTATGAAAACGAGCTTTATATGATCGAGGTAAATCCTCGCGCGAGCAGGACCGTGCCGTTTGTGAGCAAGGCTACTGGCGTGCCTATGGCAAAGGTAGCGACAAGAGTTATGTGGCAAGGAAATTTACGTGAGGCGCTTAAATTTTATGATGATTACAAAGTTGTTTATGAAGATGGCGACATCCTAAAACCACGCGTTAGCTCGCATATTTGTGTAAAAGAGTGTGTGCTACCGTTTAACAAGCTAAGCGGCGCCGATCTCATCCTTGGCCCTGAGATGAAAAGCACTGGCGAGGTCATGGGCATAAGCCACGATTTTGCAAGCTCATTTGCAAAGAGTCAGATCGCTGCGAGCAATACTTTGCCAAGCAAGGGTAGGGTCTTTTTAACGCTAGCTGACGCTGATAAATCTTACGCGCCTGATCTTGCAAGAGAGCTAATAGCGCTTGGCTTTAGCATCATCGCAACTGGCGGTACACATAAAATTTTAAGTGAAGCTGGCGTTGAGGCTGAGTTTGTCTATAAGATAAGCGAGGGCAGACCAAACGTCGAAGATAGGCTCAAAAACGGCGATATCGCACTTGTTATTAACACAAGCGATACAAAATCAAGCGTGGATGATGGTAAAAAGATCCGTCAAAACGTGCTTAGATTTAAAATTCCTTACTTTACAACGATCCGTGCAGCACTTGCTGCTGCTAAGTCGCTAAGTGCAGTTCAAACTGGCAAAGCACTTGAAGTAAAAAGCTTGCAAGAGTATTTATCTAAAAAGTAATAAATTTAAGGCAGTTTAGCTTATAGCTAAACTGTTTTTAAAGTATTGTTGGAAGTAATAGATGTCCATATATGGCATTTTGCTTTGAATTTTAGTCCAGCTTTCATCAACCTAGTAATATTAAAGCTTATGTTTAATATAATCTCACTCAAAAGGAGAGATTATGAAAATTTTAAATGCTTTTTTTACAGGTATTATATTTGTCCTTGCTCCTATTTTTACGCTATTTGTTGGAATTTACAACAACTACTTTTCTTACTATGGCATAAGTGAGTATTTTAATGTTATTTTTGTTGATAACGTGCCTTTCTTATGGCTTTTGCCCGTATTTTTTATATTTGGGTATTGCTTTTTTTACGCGTCTTTTAGAAAAATTTTTAGAGCCTTTTATTTAGTTTTGCTGATAGTTTGTGCTTTTAGTTGGTATCCTGACTTTGGACGCACTTTAGGAGAGAATTATTTTATGAGCAAATCGCTATCTTTAGATATCTCATCAAATTTAGAAAATGAGCAAAAGACTGATGGAAAGATACTTTATGAAGGACGAAGAGAAATTTATTTTTTAAGAAGCGATAATAATAAAGTCGTTAAAATTTCAAAGTAAAGTTTTACCTTTATTTAGTTAAAATGGCATAAAAATTTAAAGGTTTAAAATGCGTTTAAAACTCCCACACGTTCCGTATATTTCACATAAAATAGCAATAGATCTTCTAAATTGTGGTTTCGTAAGATTAAATAAAGGCATTGAGCCAATCGTATCAAAAACAAGCGAAATTTTAACAGTCGATATTCAAAAAGAAAGAGCTTTAGATGAGCGAGTAAATGAGCTTTTGGAGAAAAATGAAGACGAGATGCAAACTATGCAAATTGACCGCAAAAATATGTTTTGGCTCGTTAAAAAGAAGCTCGCAGGTGAATTTGATGTAATTTTAACCCACGAAGATAGATTTAGCAATATCGCTCACAAAGTGCTTGAAACTATTTGGAAGAGCGGTCTTGTTGATTATAATGTATCTGAAAATCGCGTAAAAAATGTGATTTATAACTCAATAGACGAGTACTTAAAAAGCTATGAGAAGATAGAAGATGATGTCTATGAAATGATACAAAATTATAAACATAAGCTAATCCCAGGAACTGATGAATATGATCTTGTCTTTGAGCGTTTGTATCAAGATGAGCTTAAAAAAAGAGGCATGCTTTAATGAAAGCTTACATTTATATTGAAAATGGTGTTTTTTTAGAAGCAAAAGCTTTTGGTGCTCACGGCGAGTGTGCAGGTGAGCTCGTTTTTAATACCTCGATGACTGGCTATGAAGAGATCATGAGCGATCCAAGCTATGCTGGTCAGTTTATCGTCTTTACGATGCCAGAAATAGGCATAGTAGGTATAAATGAAGATGATATGGAGAGTCTTAGAATTCATGCAAGTGGCGTTATAATGAGAAGCTACAACGAGACCCCGTCAAACTACCGCTCGCAAAAATCTTTGGGAAAATTTTTCGAAGAGCAAGGTAAATTTGGCGTTTATGACGTTGATACTAGGTATTTAACAAAGATGCTACGCGATGAAGGTGCCTTGATGGCTTATATTTCAACACAAATAAGTGATAAAGACGAGCTAAAACGCAGGCTTGAAAGTAGTGGGCGTATCGAAAATATAAACTACGTAAAAACAGTTAGTGCGATGGATGAGTACGAACACAAAAAAGGCGCTTGGGATAGAAATTTAAAGTCATATAAGTCGCTAAAAAGTATTGGTAAAAAGATAGCTGTTTTTGACTTTGGTGTAAAGAGAAATATCCTAAACGAGCTATGCGAAACTGGTCTTGAAGTCATCGTTGTACCACACGATACTAAGGCTGAAATTTTAATAGAAAAATTTAAAAATGGTGAGATAAATGGGGTGTTCTTATCAAATGGTCCTGGTGAGCCAAAAAATTTAAAGGCCGAAATAGGTGAGATCAAAAAGATGATTGATGCTAGGATACCTATATTTGGCATTTGCCTTGGACATCAGTTACTCTCAAACGCCTTTGGATACGAGACATATAAGCTTAAATTTGGTCAGCACGGAGCAAATCACCCAGTGCTAAATTTAGAGACAAAAGCGATCGAGATAACAACACAAAATCACAACTATAACGTACCTGAGAGTATCGCAGAAGTAGCTGTTGTGACTCATAGAAATTTATTTGACAACACAATTGAGGGCGTGAGATACAAAGACTATCCGATCTTTTCGGTCCAGCACCATCCAGAAGCAAGTGGTGGTCCAAGTGAGAGTAAATATATATTTAAGCAGTTTTTAGAAATTTTATAAGATGCAAAATATAAACCTTTACATGATTATCTCAGTTGCATTTTTAAGTAGCTTTAGTCATTGTGTGGGTATGTGCAGCGGATTTTTGAGCTTGCAGACTCTATTTTTTAAAGGTAAGAATAAAATAGAAATTTTAATGCTAAGTACGCTTTATAGTCTAGTTAGAATTTTTGCTTATATAGTTTTAGGAGCTTTATTTGGCGCTTTTGGAGCGGCCATTAGCTTTAACATGCAAGCAAGAGGTCTTATATTTTTTATAGTTGGCTTAGTGATCGCGTTTATCGGTATTGCCTTACTTTTTAGGGGTGAGCTTTTAAAATTTGTAGAGAATCAAAAGGCGCTTAATTTTGTAGTAAGAATTGCAAAAACAAGGATTCAAAAGAAAAATTTAACAAATTTTTTATTACTCGGTTTTTTAAATGGCTTTTTGCCTTGCGGTGTAGTTTATTACTTTTTAGCACTTGGGATTTTAAGTGCAAATTTTATTGATTCAGCTTTTATAATGCTTGTATTTGGTCTTTGTACATTGCCGGCCATGCTTTTAGCTAGCTTTGTATTTGGGATTTTAAATGAAAAATTTAAAGACATAATGTTTAAGATTTCGGCTAGCATAATGATAATAAATGGAATTTATCTATCGTTTTTAGGATATAGAGCAAATGCCTAAGATAGTGAAGTAAGAGAGATAATTGTTAATTACGTCAAAATTTATGATGTTTGATAAATATAACCAAAAAGGAAGAGTAAATGAGCAAGATTCTTAATAATCTAACTGTTCTTATCGTTGAGAATGAGGGAGATGGTAAAAAAATAGTACAAGAAGTTATGCGAGATAAATTCGAAAAAGTTATCACTGCTCAAAATGGCGATGAAGGACTTAAGAAATTTAAAAAATATAATCCAAATATGGTTATAACAGACGTTTTTATGCCTATAATGAATGGCCTTGATATGGCTAAAAGCATTAAAGAAATTTCAAAAGATACACCTATTATAGTTTTTAGCACAAATAGTGAAAAAGATACACTTCTAAAAGCGATAGATGTTGGTATTGATAAATACGTTTTAAAGCCGATTGATCTTGATGATTTTTTGGTTACGTTAGAAAATGTCGCTAAAAATAAGATAGAAACAGCAAATATTATTCAGGTTACAAATGGATATAGTTTTAATAAAATAAAACGTGTGCTTATCAGAGATGGTGTTGAAATTTCTCTTACAAAAAAAGAACTTGCATTTATATCTTTACTCATAAAAAGACTTGGTACGCTTGTACTTCACGATGAAATAAAAAATGTTGTTTGGGTTGGCGAGAGCGTAACAGAAGCTGCTATTAGGACCTTTGTTAAACGTGTTAGAGATAAAGTTGGCAGTAATTTTATAAAAAATGTTCCTGGGCTTGGTTACAAAATAGATAGAAGACTCTCCTAGTAAAAGATAATTTATATTAATTAAGTCTTTTTATAGTTTTTCTACTCTAAAATAACTAAAAATTAATATAAATTTAACTAGGAGGAAAATTTATGCGACCATCCCAGTTGCTACATTATGATTATAGTGTGGCAAAACTCTTTATGTTCTCCACGATATTTTTTGGTATTGTTGGCATGGCTATTGGTGTTTTGGTAGCTTTTCAGCTTGCCTGTCCTGATCTAAACTATATAGCTGGTGAGTATTCGGCATTTGGTAGATTGCGTCCTCTTCATACTAACGGTATCATTTTTGGTTTTATGCTCTCTGGTATATTTGCCACTTGGTATTACATAGGACAGCGTGTTCTAAAAGTATCAATGAGCGAATCTCCGTTTTTGATGTTCATTGGTAAGCTTCATTTTTGGCTTTATATACTTGTTATGATTCTAGCTGTCGTGACGCTTTTTATGGGCGAGAGTACATCTAAGGAGTATGCCGAGCTTGAGTGGCCACTAGATATTGCTGTAGTAGTAGTCTGGGTGCTTTGGGGCGTAAGTATATTTGGACTTATTGGTATACGCCGTGAGAAGACACTTTACATCTCGGTTTGGTATTACATTGCTACGTTTCTTGGTGTTGCCATGCTTTATCTATTTAATAACATGGAAATTCCAACAAGACTAGTTAGTGGATATGGTTCATGGCTGCACTCAGTTTCGATGTATGCTGGCTCAAATGATGCTTTGGTTCAGTGGTGGTACGGTCACAACGCAGTTGCGTTTGTATTTACAGTAGCGATCATCGCCCAAATTTATTACTTCTTGCCAAAAGAGAGCGGACAGCCAATATTTTCTTATAAGCTTTCGTTATTTTCATTCTGGGGCCTTATGTTTATATATCTTTGGGCTGGCGGTCACCACCTAATATATACTGCTGTGCCTGATTGGATGCAGACTATGGGTTCGGTTTTTTCTATTGTTTTGATTTTGCCTTCTTGGGGTTCAGCTATTAATATGCTTCTTACAATGAAAGGCGAATGGACACAACTTCGCGAGAGCCCGCTTATTAAATTTATGATCCTAGCTTCAACTTTTTATATGTTTTCAACTCTTGAAGGCCCTATCTTGGCTATCAAATCTGTAAATGCACTAGCTCACTATACTGACTGGGTGCCAGGACACGTACATGATGGCGCACTTGGCTGGGTTGGTTTTATGACTATGGCGGCACTTTATCATATGACGCCACGTGTCTTTAAACGCGAAATTTATTCAAAATCCTTAATGGAAGCTCAATTTTGGATACAAACAACAGGTATCGTTTTATACTTTGCTTCTATGTGGATTGCTGGTATTACGCAAGGTATGATGTGGAGAGCGACTGACAGCTATGGAAATTTACTCTACTCATTTATTGATACTGTTGTGGTGCTTATACCTTATTATTATATTAGAGCTATTGGTGGACTTTTATATTTGATTGGCTTTTTGATGTTTGCTTACAATATCTACAAATCAACTTCTGCTAAAGCTATTTTGGCAGAGCCAAAAAGTGCAACGCCTATGGGCGGTACTAAAGCCAATGCGGAGGTGATGTGATGTTTGCTTGGTTAGAAAAAAATCCATTCTTTTTTGCAGTTTGCGTCTTTATCGTCATAGCTTATGCTGGCGTGGTAGAAATTTTACCTGACTTTGCAAATAGAGCTAGACCACTTGAGGGTACAAAACCTTATACAGTTTTAGAGCTTGCTGGAAAAAATATATATATACAAAATGGTTGCAATACTTGTCACTCACAGATGATACGTCCGTTTAAAGCAGAGACTGATAGATACGGCATGTACTCGTTAAGCGGCGAATTTGCTTATGATCGTCCGCATCTTTGGGGTTCAAAAAGAACTGGCCCAGATCTTATGCGTGTGGGTAATTATAGAACGACAGATTGGCATGAAAATCATATGTTAAACCCAGCCTCTGTTGTGCCAGGCTCGATCATGCCAGCATATCCATTTTTATTTAAGAAAAATGCTGATATAGAGACTGCTTACGCTGAAGCACTAACTGTTAAAAAGGTTTTTAACACACCTTATGATGAGAAAGATATGCCAGCTCTTGGCACTTTTGAGCAAGCAAATGCTAACGTGAAAGAGCAGGCTGCAAGTATCGTTGAAAGTATGAAAGATGAGCAAGTAAAAAGTGCCTTTGCGAAAGGTGAAATCCGCCAGATCGTGGCACTTATCGCCTATCTAAATAGCCTACAATAGGAGTTAGTAATGGATATTAGAGAACTTCAAGCTTATGGCTATTTTATTTTGACAGCATTTTTAGCCATCACCTTGTATGCTTATTTTTTTCATCTTTACAAAAGTGAAAAGCAAGGTAGAAGAAATTATGAGAAGTATTCAAGATTAGCCCTAGATGATGAGATCGGTAGTAAAATTTTAGAGCAAAAGGCTACAAAGGAGAGCGTATGCAATGGCTAAATTTAGAAGATAATATAAATTTACTTGCGTTAATAGGTGCCATCTTAATTATCGTACTAACTGTCGTTGTAGCTGGCAAGTATGTTGGTCAAATGAAAGTTAAAAAAGATGAAAGTGTAGAGCTTAGCGAGCATAACTGGGACGGAATAGGCGAGTATAAAAATCCAGTTCCATTTGGTTGGGCGGTAGTTTTTTTACTAACTCTTGTTTGGGCGATCTGGTATTACTTACTTGGTTATCCACTAAATTCTTATTCACAAATCGGTGAATATAATAAAGAGGTAAAAGAGGCAAACGCTAAATTTGAAAAAGAGTATGCAAACCCAAGCAAAGAAACGCTTCACGCTATGGGAGAGAGCGTATTTTTGGTGCAATGCTCAGCATGTCATGGCATCACAGGCGATGGCATTGGTGGCAAAGCTGCAAATTTACAAATTTGGGGTAGTGAACAAGGAATAGTTGATACGATACTAAATGGCTCAAAGGGACTTGATTATCCTATGGGTGAGATGCCAGCAGGGCTAGCTGATGCTGATGGAGCAAAGGCTATTGCAGCTTATGTAGCAAAAGAGATAAGTGCTATAAAAAGTACAAAAAATGAAAATTTAGTAGCCATGGGAAAAGAGCTTTACGCAGCTTGTGCAGCTTGTCACGGAGATGATGGTAAAGGCATGGATGGTATGTCGGCTGACCTTAGTAAATATGGTTCAAGTGAGTTCATCGTAGATGTACTAAATCGTGGTAAAAACGGCAACATCGGTGTTATGCCTAAATTTAATGATGGCAGATTAAACGAGATACAACAAAAAGCAGTTGGCGAATATGTCATATCGCTATCAAAGGGCGAATAATGGAAAATAAAAATAGAAATATCTTTGCTTTAAATGGTATTAGCGGTTATTTGGTGGCAGTTTTGCTTTTGCTATCTATCCTTGGCGTACTTACTTATATTGGTATTGGCTTGCAAAAAGATGTAGCAACCAAACCTTACTCATTAAAAGATGCAAGTAGCATTGAGATGAAGAGCGTTGATAACGCTAAACACGTCATTATAAAGGAGTAGCGATGCTAGGCATAATAGAAAAAGCCATAATCTTGCTGATAGTTGTTGCAGGAGCTATTTGTGCATGGTCAGTGCTTACATCAAACCACCTTTTTGTAGGCTAGGTGTGAGAAAATTTATACTCATTTTTATATTTTTGCTCTCACAAAGTTTGGCTTTGGGAGCAAATTTTGTGATAAATAATGATGAAATTCTAAGCCAAAAAGTAAGTGTAAAGCTAAATGAGATCGGCAGTGAGCTTTATGCAAAAAGCGGTATAAATTTAGTAGTTGGCATATATAAAGATGGCGAGCTAGAAGCTCTTTTTAAAGAGCAAAACCTTAGCTCGCCTTATGTTTTTTTGCTACTTATAAAGGATAAAAAGAAAGTAGAAATTTTTGCCGATGCTAATACTTCAAAGCTTTTTAATAAAGAACAAATTTTAAGTGTAAATCCAGAATCAGGGACGATAATTCCTATTTTAGTTTCTAAAAATGGCAAAGATATCTATAATGCCGCTATGTTAAATGGCTACGCTGATATTGCCGAGCAAATCGCATCTAGCTTAAATTTTCAGCTTGAAAGTAGTGTTGGAAATTCAAACAAAACTACGTTAAATTTTTTAAGATTTTTCATCTATGGTTTGGTTGCATTTTTTGTAATTGTTGTCTTTTGTAAAAAGGTAAAAAATGGATAAAAAAACCTTTTGGCCTTATGCTATCGTACTTAGCTTCATTGCTATCATTATCGCTTGCGCAGTAACGATCATCATAGCGCTAAAACATCCAGTCGAAATGGATAGCTCTTATATGCAAAGCTACCAAAATGTCGATGAAAACATAACCTTTATCAAAGAGAGTGAAAAACGCTTTGATGAGAAATTTGATCTAAAATTTGAGCCAAATTTTAATGCCCTAAATGCTAAGTTTAAATTTCATCTAACTCCTAAAAAAGGAGAAATTTCAGCTTTAAAATATGAAATTTTACTTACCCGCCCACAGACAAATAAAGAAAATAAAATTTTAAGAGCTTCATGGCAAGAAAATGATCTAGTAAGCGAAGGAACAAGTCTACAAGAAGGCAGGTGGCAGCTACTTTTAAGGCTAAGTGACACTAATGATACAAGGTATTATAAATTTGACCTTAATGTCACAAAATGATCTTAAAATTGCAGCTTTGGTATCTAAGAAAGATCTCAAAGCCGAGTTTAAATTTTAACAAACTAATCTTTTTGGCTAAATCTAAAACCAAGTTGCTAAGTTTTTATCAAATAAAGCTATAAATCAAATCTCTTTAAATCCAAAATTTAATCCCAAACGCTCGCAAGTGCCGACATATTCTTTAAATTTATAGATTAGTGGATGCCATTTTTGCGTATCTATCTTTTCATCTTTTAGTAAATTTTCATCTACAAAAATGCCTGTAACCTTGCAAGTAACGATGCTAAACCACTCTTTTAACTCTATCTTTTCTACAACCGTTTCTATCTGTATCTTGCACTCTTTTATCCTGACGGTTTTTGCATTTATGCCAGGCTCTTTGCTGAGATTTGCCACCTTAAATTTATCGTGCTCGTAGGTGTAGCCAAGATTCTTTTTTTCTTCTGGCACGTTACTATCGCCAGTTAGTTTTTCCATTTTTTGCACAGCTTCTAGCAGGCTTTCATCACATAAATTTAGCGTGATATCTGAACCATTTTTGATATTTTTAAAGCCTTGATTTTCAATGCCTATGCCAAGCACTACTGTATTTCCTAACGTCCAAGAAGATGAAAGCACCGTGATATCATCGTTTGCATTTTTATCTTTTGTGGTAGCCAGCAAAACCGGAAAGCCGTAGTAAAAACCTTGTCTGTTTAACTCTTTATGCATTTTTGCTCCTTTTTTGTGATTGTAGCTTTTGGTTCTTTAAGGCTTAAAATTTTAATGTATTTAGATAAAAATTTAAAGCTTTGGCTAAGCGTAAAAAGCGCTCTTTTATAAGCAATTAGCTATCATTGCTTAAAAATTTAAGAGAGAAAAATGCATAACCTAAATCAACTTTTTGTCTTTACGAACTCGCGTAAGATTCGTGAATTTAATGCAAGTTTTAATGATGAGCTAATCCCAAAAAGCCTAAGCATTGCCGAGTTTTATAAAAAGATAGTTTATGTAGATGGTAGGTTTGAGATTGATAGCACCTATGCTTTAGTGCTTATGAATAGAGCCTGTGCTAGTGTCAAAAAGGCAAACTCGGTTCTTAAAATTCCAACTGAGTTTTTTGAATTTTTGAAAAATAATGACTATCTTTTTTCATTTTTTAAAGAGCTATCTATTAGTAAAAAGAGTATTGCTGAGATTAAATTTAACGATATTTACGCTGACTTTGAGGAACATTTAGACATACTTGAAGCGGTTTTAAAAGAGTATGAGAGCTTGCTTGATAGAGAAAATCTCTATGATGATATAACCTTGCCAAAAATTTATAACGTAAATGAAGCTTACATCAAAAGCTTTAGTGAAATTTTACTGCACATAGATGGAATTTTAAGCGAGTTTGAGTGGGAAATTTTAGAGAAAATCTCAAAGCTAACTACGCTAAAAATTATCTTTCAAACCAGTGTTTTCAACACAAAGCTAATCAATAAAATAAAGCAAATTTCAGCTATTAGCGAGATTGAAAATTACAAAAAATATGAGCTAAATTTAAAGACAAATGAGCTAGTTTGCCTAGAAAATATCAAAAAATTTGAGCCAGTTTTAGAAAAGCGATTTGCGACTAGAAGCCTGCAATGTGCCTACGCTATGGCAAAGGCGAGCGAGTTTGTGCGTGATGGAATAAAGCCTGAAAATATCGCTGTCATATTACCAGATGAGAGTTTTAGTGAAATTTTAAGGCTACATGATAGAGATAAAATTTTTAACTACGCTATGGGTGAGAGCTTTAAAAATACAAAATTTTATGAGACGCTTTTTTACATTACAAGAGCGATAAACGAAGAGGTAAGGCCGATTTTTGATCAAAATAAGTGTGAGAGCTACGAGGAGCTTGGCTTTATCTTGAACACGCTTAGCGTAAGTGAAGAGCTTTTTAATAAATTTAAATCAAGCTACTTTGATCTTTGTGACTTTGCTAAATTTAAAGAGCTAATAGACGAGCTTTTGGTGCTTGAAAGTGAGCCAATATGCGAAGAAAAGCTTGCGCTTGAGCTTTTTAGGATGGAGAATTTATGCAGGTATTTTAGCTTTAGCTTAAAGCAGTTAAGTGAAATTTTCTTGCTAAATATCTCGCGCCTTAGTATCGATGATGTGGGCGGCGGAAAGATCAGTGTCATGGGCATGCTAGAGAGCCGTGGAATGAAATTTGATGGCGTGATCATAGTTGATTTTAATGATAACTTCATCCCAGCAAGAAGCACAAATGAGATGTTTTTAAACTCGAAAGTGAGGCAAAAAGCAGGACTTATAAGCTACCTTGAGCGTGAAAATTTGCAGAGATTTTACTATGAAAGTCTTATAAACAATGCCAAAAAGGTCGCCATAAGCTGTGTTTTAAACGAAGAGAGTATTCCTTCAAGATTTTTAAAAAATTTCAAAACAATAAAAGATGAGAAATTTAGTGACGAGGCGTATTTAAAATTATTTTTAAAAGGAAATACAAGCCTAAATTTAAGCGATGATGAGATCATTTTGGAGCATGATTTTTTCACTAAACCGCTATCATTTTCGACACTAAATTTATTTCTAACTTGCCCAAGAAAGTATTATTACGCAAAGATAGCTGGTATAAAAGGAGCAAAAGCAATAGCAACTGAGCCAGGATCTAAGCAAGGAAATAGCGTGCATAAGGCGCTTTATGAATACTACACGAGTGATTTTTATAGACAAAAAAATACCTTTGATTTGGCTATTTTTAAAGAAATACTCGTAAAGCAAGATTTTTCTTCGCTTGAGCTTGAGATTTGGTCGCAGAAATTTAAAGAATATGCAGAGTTTGAAAATGAACGTTTAAGTGCTGGCTTTAGAGTGCTTGAGTGTGAAAAAGACATAGAGAGCAGTTTTTGTGATGTAAAGATAAAAGGCATTATCGATAGGATCGATGCTAGCCCTGATGGAGAGCCTTTTATACTTGATTATAAAACTGGTGATGCAAATGCGAACTCGCTTCAGCTTGCATTTTATGAAGCACTTTATGGTAGCGAGGTAAAAAGTGGTTACTTTGCTCTAAAGAATGAACCTGTGCTTATTAGTTCAAAAAAAAGCGTGGATGATCTAAAGGCCGAGATAGAAAATCTAAAGAGCATAAATAACACTAAGATAAATTTTGAAAGAAAGAGCGGAGCTTGTAAATTTTGCGAGTATGCCATACTTTGTAGGAGAGAGTTATGAAAGATTTTTTAGCCCTAAAAGCAAGTGCTGGAAGCGGGAAAACATTCGCTTTAAGCGTTCGTTATATCGCTTTGGTGCTTAGAGGCGAAAATATAAACGAGATCATCGCTCTAACCTTTACCAAAAAAGCGGCCAATGAGATGAAAGAGCGCATAATCACAACTTTTTTGGACTTGCAAAACAAAAAAGACGAGCTTGAAAAGCTTTGCAAAGAGCTTAGTTTGAGCCAAGATGAGGTCATAAAAAGACGCGATGAGAAGCTTGATAGGTTTTTACAAAGTGAGCTAAAAATTTATACATTTGATGCATTTTTCTCTGGAATCCTAAAGAAATTTAGTCAAAATTTAGGGCTTAGTCCTGATTACAGCGTGCAAGATAGTCTGCAAGATTTGGCGTGGAAAAAATTTGTAAAAGAGGCAAGTAAAGATCAAAAGCTTCTTAGTGAGCTTGCACTCATGATGATCATCTCAAGCCAAAAAGAGGCGAGCTTTTCGCAGACTTTGGCTAAATTTTATGAGAGTTTTGGCGGCGAGCTAAAAGATAGCGGCGCAAGCTATCCAGATGATAGCAAGGTAAGAGCAGCGCAAAAGGAGATAAATGAGCATATAGCCTTGCAAAATGGTGCTAGCGATACGGCCAAAAAGACATTTAGTGAGCAAAATTTATTTGAGCTTTTTAAAAATAAGGTCTTTGAAAGAGAGAGCCTGGATTACCGCACTTTTAGCAAAATTTATACAAGTGAGCTTGATGAGCTTTTTGTAAAGCTAAAAGAGGCGGCAAAAGAGTATATTTTAGAGGTCGAAAGATATAGACTTAGCGGTTTTAGCAAGCTCTTAAATGTTTATAAACACTCAAATTTAGAGCTAAATAAAGAGATAAACGCTTTAAGTTTTGCTGATATAAATAAGCTGGTCTTTAAGCTTTTGGTTGAAAATTTTGATAAAGATGTGCTTTACTTTAGGCTTGATGGCCGTATAAATCACCTTTTGATAGATGAGTTTCAAGATACAAACGTGATCCAATATGAGATCATCTTGCCGCTCATCACCGAGATCGTTTCAGGATACGGACAAAACGGACTCGGAAGCTTTTTTTACGTTGGAGATACGAAGCAGAGCATTTATAAATTTAGGGGCGGTAAAAAAGAGCTTTTCGATAAGCTTGGAGATGATTTTAGTCAGATAGATATAGAAAATTTACCAAGCAACTACCGCAGCTTAAAGGCTTTAGTGAAATTTAATAACGCTGTTTTTGAAGAAATTTATCATAGATATGGACTTAGTTTTGAGCCACAAGAGCCAGCTAAAAAAGATAAGGAGCTAAACTACAAAGTAAGTGGCGAGTGTCCTTATTTTGAGGCCAAGGAAGATGACTACGGCTACTTGCGTGTGCTAAGCGTTGAAGATATTGCTGGTGCAGCAGTTTCGCAAGTAAAAGAGCTACTTTCTGCTGGCGTAAATGCAAGTGAGATAACTGTGCTTTGCTGGAAAAATAGTGACATCAGCCTCATCTCAGAGGTGCTTAGCAGTGAGGGGATAAAAGGCGTAAATGAAGGCACCTTGGAGCTAAAGCGAACGCCGTTTGTTGCAGCGATTATCGAGTATGCAAAATTTTGTCTTTTTGGTGAAGAAATTTATGAAAAAAATGTAAAAGCACTCGTAAATACAAATCCTAAAAAATTAAAAATAAAAGCTGAAGATAGTGCGACAAAAAGCCTATTTTATCTAGCTAAAAATTTATATATAAATATGGCTGATGTTGATATTCTAAGGCTTTTTGAGCTAAGTAGCGGCTACAAAAATTTAAGTGATTTTATCTTTAATCTTGAAAATTTTAGTTCTAAAATCAGTCCTAAAAATGCTGACGGCGTAAAGATAATGACTGTTCATAAGTCAAAAGGGCTCGAGTTTGCTCACGTGATAGTTTGCGATATGATGAGTAAGGGCAGGGGCGATGACTCAAACTTTATAACAGAATATAACGAAAAAGGCGAGTGGATAGTAAAAAGTAGAATTTCTGGTAGAGAAAATTTTGACCCTGAGTATGCTGGCGTGTTAGAGCAAATGAAAGAGCTTGAGAAGCAAGAAAATATCAATAAAATTTACGTTGCTTTCACTAGGGCTACAAAGTCGCTTATTATCATTAAACAAGCTACTCCAAGTGGAAATAGTCCTAGCTTTTTTTCTTTTTATAATAGAAGTGATAAAAGTGAAGTAAACGACTATCTTGATCTAAAAGAGCTTAGCTTTGGCAAAATTTTACCTAGCAAGAGCGAGCAAAAAGAGGCTATAAAAGATGAAAAAATGCCTGAAATTTTAAAGATAGAAAGGCAAGATGTAGAGGCAAGAGAGCAAAAAACGAGCGGTAAAAATTTAGAGGCAATCTATTTTGGTTTAGCATTTCACTATTTACTTGAGATGAGTGAGAAATTTGATGAAAAATCGCTTTTAAAAGCTAAGAGTTTAATGCTAAATAAATTTTATAAATTTCTCTCACCTGATAGACTTGAAGGTGCCTTTAAACGAGCAAAAATGCTAATAAATAAGCCAAAATTTCTAAAGTGCATAAAAGATAAAGAAATTTACAAAGAACAGCCATTTAAAGTAAAAAATGGACTAAAACAGATGGACTTATTTTGTATTGGAGAGAGCGAAATTTGTGTGATTGACTATAAAACGACCGATAAAAATATCGAGGAAAATAAAAAACAAGTTGGAGAATACAAAGAGGCATTAAGTAAATTTTATCCAAAGCATAGTATAATCGCCGTCATCTTCTACGCTCTTGATGGAAAAATTTCATATATTGAAGTTTAAATGCTACTTAATTTAAGCTTTATAAAAGCATTGTTTAAATACAATCACAACTCAAAAATTAACTTGGCAAAGGTAAGAAAATGACAAAAATAACAAAGCCAAACGAAGTTAAACGAGACTGGATCGTTGTTGATGCAGCTGGTAAACGTTTTGGTAGATTGCTAACTGAAGTAGCAACTATACTTCGTGGCAAAAACAAACCATGCTTCACGCCAAATGTAGATTGTGGCGACTATGTTATCATCATAAATGCTTCAAAAGTAGAATTTACTGGTAATAACAAAGCTGAAGATAAACTTTATCACAGACACTCAGGATACTTTGGTAGCGTAAAGAGTGAAAAATTTGGCGATTTGATAGCAAATAAGCCAGAAAAACTATTTAAATTAGCTGTTCGTGGAATGCTTCCAAAAACTAAACTTGGAAGAGAGATGATAAAAAAACTAAAAGTTTATGCTGGCAGTGAGCATCCTCATACGGCACAAATAGCTAAAAAAGAAGGAAAATAATTATGGCAAAAGTTTATGCAACTGGTAAAAGAAAAACTGCCGTAGCAAAGGTTTGGATAAAAGCTGGAAGCGGTAAAATCGTAGTAAATGGTATGGATCTTAATACTTGGCTTGGTGGACATGAAGCTATAAAGCTTAAAGTAATTCAGCCACTTCTAGTTACTAAACAAGAGAGTTTAATAGATGTAGTAGCTACAACCTTAGGTGGTGGTTATTCAGCACAAGCTGAGGCTTTAAGACACGGCATTTCACGTGCTTTAGCTGACATGGATGCTGATTTTAGAGCAGCGCTTAAACCAAAAGGCTTGCTAACTAGAGATTCTCGTGTTGTTGAACGTAAGAAATTTGGTAGAAGAAAGGCTAGAAGAAGCCCACAATTCTCTAAACGTTAATGAATTTTTGCAAGTGCTTTTGCATTTGCAAAAATTTAAGTTGTGTAAATTTCAAATTTACATTGTTAATTAAATTATGATTTAGAGTCGGTTAAATTTTATTCAGTTAAAATGTAACCACTTTAAAATAAATCCTAAGAAAGGAATTCTAAATATGAAAAAGATTGCTTTAGCTATTGTTGCCGCAACAGCGGTTTTTGCGTCTAACGCAGCATATAATTATGAAGTTACTCCAACTATTGGTGGTGTTCACCCAGAGGGAAATTTACGTGTAAAAGACCACAACTTCGTTGGTGTTAGAGCTGCTAGAAATCTTGAAGATTTTTTCTTTGACCAAGTAGAGCTTGGTGTTGATTACACTCAAAAAGCAAAAGAAAAAACAGGTAGCTTAACAAGAGAAGGAAGAGTTCTTAGATATCATGCAAATCTTGTAAAAGATATAGTTGATTTTGGACCAGTTAGTCTATATGGCTTAGTTGGTGCTGGTTATGAAGATGTTCCAGCTATTTTTGTTAAAAATGAAGATGGCGGTTTTGGCCAATATGGTTTTGGTTTAAGATATCAAGTAACTGATAGATTCGCTCTTAAAGCAGAAGCAAGAGACGCTATCAAATTTGAACATGCTGATCATAACCTATTCTATTCACTAGGCTTTGGTATCGGTCTTGACTCAAAAGCAGCTCCAGTTGTGGCAGCAGCTCCAGTTGCAGCAGCAACTCCAGCAGCAACTCCAGTTCTTGATGATGATAATGATGGCGTGCCAAATGATATAGATCAATGCCCTAACACTCCAGCTGGCGTGGTTGTTGACGAAAGAGGATGCGAGAAAGTTATCGTTCTTAGAGATCTAGATGTTAACTTTGCATTTGATAGCTACAAAGTTGGACCAAAATATGCAGCTGAGATCAAAAAAGTAGCTGACTTCATGGGCGAACACCCAGATTATAAAGTTGTACTTGCTGGTCACACTGATAGCGTAGGCGCAGAAGCTTATAACCAAAAACTATCTGAAAAAAGAGCAAAAGCTGTAGCTGATGTTCTTGCTGGCTATGGCGTAAGTGAGGATAAAATTTCAACAGTTGGCTACGGTGAGCTTAAACCAATTGCTACAAACAAAACTAAAGAAGGCCGCGCTCAAAATAGACGCGTTGAAGCTACTTTCAATAAATAATCTTAATTGTTTAAAGTTACTTCTTTTTGGGCTTAGCTTCGGCTAGGCCCTTTTTTATTTCTACGGAGAAAATGATGGAAAAAACCATACTTTTTGATTTAGACGGTACACTTATTGACTCAACTTCTGCTATTTTTAAAGGATTTGATAGAGCTTTTTTATCTCATGGCAAAAAAAAGCCAGACCATAATGCATTAAAGTCTTTGGTTGGTCATCCGCTTGAAATAATGTTTGAAAGACTTGGTGCAAGCAAAAATTTAATTGATAGCTATATAAAAGAATATAAAGCTTGCTACGAAAAAATTTATCTTGATGAGACGGTACTCTTAGATTATGCAAGTGAAGCATTGAAGGAGGCAAGTAGCTTTGCTGATATTGGTATAGTTACTACGAAAACTTCAAAATTTTCTATTATCTTGCTTGAGCATTTAGGGGTTATGAAATATATAAAAACTGTTATTGGAAGAGACGATATTGCTAATCCAAAACCAAATCCAGAGCCAATAAATTTGGCTTTAGATAGACTTAATAAAGATAAAAATAATGCATTTATGGTAGGTGATACCATTATGGATCTAATGGCTGCACAAGCTGCCTTTGTTACAGGCGTGGGTCTAACTTGTGGATATGGTCAAAAGAGTGATTTGGAGAAATTTAGTAAACATATTTTCTCAAACCCATTTGAAGCCGTTAGCTTTATAAAAGAGGTTTAATAATCTAATACTCCTAAACTACTTATACTTTAAATTAAATTCAACCTAACGTTTAGCTTGCTTGGTTATAAAATTTACTCCAAAAATTTATTACCTTTGTTTGGCGCAAAATCTTTTTAAAAATATTTATTATGAATTTTTAACATCTAAATTACTTAAATTGATTTTCTTAAAAGCCTACTTTCATAGTAAATTTATCTTATTTAAAATATAAAAATTTATCTAAAATTAGCTAACTTATTGGAGATCATAGATTTAAGATCCTAGCCACTTTTAGAGCGCTTGCAAATGCAAAATGTAAGTTATATCCGCCAAGCATGCCAGTAATATCCAAGACTTCACCAATAAAATAAAGTCCCTTAACGTTAGAAGCTTGTAAATTTTCATCTAAAAATTCACTCTTTATGCCGCCTTTTGTAACTTCCGCTCTTTCAAAGCCAAATGTCCCGGCTGGGGCAAATTCATAAGCAAAAAGCCTTTTTATTATTTGTCTATCATTGTCGTTAAATTCATAAAAGGCTCTGTCTTTTAAGCCAAAATTTTTTAAAAATTCTAGTACAAATCTCTTTGGCAAGGGCAAAACCGAGCTAAGCTGTTTTTTGCCATCTATTAAATTTTTCTCACTAAATTTGGGTAAAAAATTTATGCAAATTCGGCCCTTTTGCCAAAATAGCGAGGCATTTAGTATCGCTGGTCCGCTTATGCCCCTATGTGTAAAAAGTAAGTCCCCACTAAATTTATAGCTCTCATTTTTACTATTTATCTTTACGTCTGCCTTTAGGCTAACGCCACTAAGTTCTTTAAACCAAAACTCATCTTTTTGTACGCTAAATCCAACAAGTGCAGGCGAAAGAGTTGATGTTTCAATGCCAAAATCATTTGCTATTTTATAACCAATGTCGCTTGCGCCAAGAGCTTTATAGCTTAATCCTCCACTTGCAACGACTAAATTTTTGGCTCTAAATTTTTCACTTTTGGTTGAAATTTCAAAAATTTCATCTACTTTTTTAGCGCCAAGAACCTCTTTATTGTAAAAAATTTCTGTATTTTGCCTTTTTAAAAGTACGCTCAAGACGCTCTTTGCGCCACTATCGCAGAAAAATTGATTTTGCTTTTGCTCACTAAATTTAAGCTCGCTAAAAAATTTTAAAACTTGATCTGGAGTCAGCACTTTTAAAATTTGCTCTATAAATTTTTGCTCGCCAAGATAGTTTTTAGCGCTTATGAAGCGGTTTGTGATGTTGCATCTGCCACCACCACTTGCTAGGATTTTTTTGCCAGCACTACTATTTTTTTCTAAGATAGCAATCTTTTTACCCTTTAAATTTGCCCCTAAAAAGAGCCCGCTAGCACCAGCGCCAACGATGATGACGTCATAGATCAAAACTTCAAGCTCTCTTTTAAAGCAGCCTCGCTTGTTAGGCGAGAGTCAAATTTGATCACTTGATTTTTCTCGTTTTTGTAATAATCGACTACGCCTTTTTGGCTATTTAGTAACTCTAAATTTAAGCTTACTTCAGGGCTTAGATAGATATTTTTAAAAATTCTTGGATTGCTTAGGCTAAAGAGCAAAACAAGCCAGATCACGCAAAGCACCACGCAAATGATGGCGAGTACTTTAAAGCCAAAAGCATGCAAGATGTATCCACCAAATGCACCTCCAACAAAGCTTCCTAAATAACCAAATGAATTAAATACACCAAGGGCTGAGCCTTTTTGTGAGGATTTTACAAATTTTGTCGCAGTTGATTGCATGATGGGTTCGTGAAGATTAAATCCTATAAAAAATATAGCAACTCCCAAAACGAAGATAAAAAGCGTAAAACTAATGGCAAAAATAGTGTAGGTTAGGGCAAAAAGCAGCGTACCAGCTATCAAGATGACCTTGCTAAGTCCCTTGCCATCGCCAAGGGCGCCAGCTAGCCCCATAGCCAAAAAGCCAAGCACGGCGCCAAGTGAATAGATCTTGTAAAGCTCGCTGCTTTCGTAACCGTACTCTTTTACTAAAACGATAGGGATCACCAAAAATGCGATGCTTGCTAGCATCTTTTGCATGAAAGAGGTAAAATTTATGATCATGTAGTCTTTTTGTAAAAAAAGCTTACCAAATGGCACTTTTTCACTTTTAGCACTCACTTTTATCTCTTTTGGCACAACAGTGTAAAGAAGTACAATGCAAAGTAGGCTAAGAGCGGCACTTAGATAAAAGAGACTTGAAAGTCCGTAGTCTTTGGCAAGAAGCGGCCCAAGTACCATCGAAAGCGTGAAGCTAAGCCCTATAAAAGCACCCATTATCGCCATGGCTTTTGAACGTTTTTCTTCTGTTATATAGTCACTTATCATCGCAGTCGCAACTGCTCCGATAGCACCTACACCTTGTAAAAATCTACCAAATAGCATGGTAAAAATATCGCTTGTAAGTGCACAAATTATTGAGCCGATGATAAAAACCAAAAGTCCGATCGTTAATGTTTTTTTGCGTCCTATCCTATCCGAGAGCGCTCCAAAAGGTACTTGAAATATCATTTGTGAGATCGCATAGACACCTACTATTAGCCCTACTAAAAACTCGTTTGCTCCGCGTAAGTTTAAGGCATAAAGGCTAAGCACTGGCAAAACTATAAAAAGACCTAAAAATCTGCTTGCTATGATAAAAGATAGTGGTAAAACGCTTTTTAACATAAAATTTTCCTTATTTTTAAAAGGACTAAGTTTATCATTTTAACGCTAATTTAAATTTAAAAATTTAATCTACTTTTTTGTAAAATACGCCCAAAAATCAAGGAGCTCTTGCAATGAAGATCGTGCTTGCGACATCAAATTTAGACAAAGTAAAAGAGATAAAAGAGTTTTTAAAGGGCTATGAAATTTACGCTCTAAGCGAGGTTATAAAGCCATTTGAGATCGTTGAAGATGGCAGCAGCTTTCAGCAAAATGCGCTCATAAAGTCAAGAGCCGTTTTTGCAAAGCTTAAAGAGCAGGGGCTTGATAACGAATTTATCGCTCTTAGCGATGATAGCGGCATTAGCGTGGATGCAATTGGCGGTGAGCCGGGGATTTATTCAGCTCGCTATTTTGACCTTGATGAAAATGGCAAAGTATGCGGCAAAAACGCAAATGACGCAAACAATAGAGCAAAGTTAATTAGCAAGCTAAAGGCACTAAATTTAAAGAGCTCACCAGCTCATTACACCGCCTGTATCGCTATTAGCTCGAAATTTGGTGATTACACGACGCATGGCTTTATGTATGGAAGGGCGATTGATGAGGAGCGTGGCACAAACGGCTTTGGCTATGACGCGCTCTTTATCCCAGATGGCTTTAACAAGACACTTGGCGAGCTAGATAATGAGACAAAGCTTGAAATTTCTCACCGCTCAAAGGGACTTGAGCTTGCAAATTTCGTGCTAAAAAGTCTAAAGAAAAACTTTAGTTAAGCCCATTTAGCCCTTTGTTAGCTCTCTCTAAAAGATCCCGTGCGCGAGGATTTTGCTCTTTTCCATTTAAAATTTCAAGCACTTTTTTGTAGTTTTGGGTAGCTTCGTCCTTTTGATTAAGCTTTGCTAGGTCGTTAGCAAGCTCTACTAAAAGCTCTGATCGCACAAGCTCGTTGCCGCTTAACTCCGGCGTGATATCAAGTAAATTTAGCGCTAAAAGGTGGTTTTCGTGGGCTTTGTCAAAGTCGTTTTTTAGGTAGTAGGCGCTAGCGATACCTTTTATACAGATGAGTTCGTCGTTCATTGGGGAATTTGGCGCGTTGTCATAAATTTTTAGAGCTTCTTGAAAATTAGCAAGTGCTTCGTCGTATCTGCCTAGCGCCTTTTGTGCCGCACCTAGGCTATGATAAGAGCGAGCTAGTAGCAGCTTGTCGCTAACGTTTGCCGCAAGCTCTAGGGCTCTTTTTGAGAGCTCTAACGCCTTTTGTGGCTCTTTATTTACCATGCAAATGCTAGCGCTATTTATGAGCGAAGTGATCGCCTGCTTGGTGTTGCCCTCTTTTAAGCAGACATCAGTCGCTTGCTCGGCTAAATTTATGGCTCTCTCCAAATTTCTATCGCTTTTATAAAACTCCCTCGCACTCTCTTGTATTAGCTCGTCACAGCTACTTGCAAAGAGGCAAATAAGCGCTAAAAATGGCAAAATTTTCTTCATCTTTTTACCTTTAAATTTTTGCCTTATTTTACCTTTTAAAGCGAGAAATTTATATTAACTTTGCTAAAATCACTAAAATTTTAAGGAGCCAAAAATGTCAAATATCTTAATCATCGGAGCAGGTGGCGTGAGCCAAGTCGCGACCGTAAAATGCGCGATGAACTCGGACGTTTTTAGCAAGATCACGCTTGCTAGCCGTACCAAAAGCAAGTGCGACGCGATCGCTAAATTTATCAAAGACCGCTTGGGCGTCGCTATCGACACCGCCCAGATCGACGCGGACGACACCGATGCCGTAGTCGCGCTCATCAAAAAAACGGGCGCCGATTTGCTTTTAAACGTCGCGCTGCCGTATCAGGACCTAACCCTCATGGACGCGTGCTCTCGCGCCGGCATCCCATACATCGACACCGCAAACTACGAGCACCCGGACACCGCCAAATTTGAATACAAGCTGCAGTGGGCGAAGGACGAGGACTTTAAAAAGGCGGACACCATGGCGCTTCTCGGCTCTGGCTTTGATCCGGGAGTGACGAACGTATTTTGCGCCTACGCGCAGCAAAATCTCTTTGACGAGATCGGCGAGATCGACATCCTAGACTGCAACGCAGGCGATCACGGATATCCGTTTGCGACGAATTTTAACCCTGAAATCAACCTGCGCGAAGTAAGCGCAAAGGGCCGCTACTGGGAGCGCGGCGAGTGGAAAGAGACCGAGCCGATGGAGATAATGTTCAAATGGGACTATCCGAAAGTAGGCGTCAAAGATAGCTACCTGCTCTATCACGAGGAGCTCGAAAGCCTTGTTAAAAACATCAAAGGGCTGAAGAGAATCCGCTTTTTCATGACATTCGGACAGAGCTACCTAACCCACATGAAATGCCTAGAAAACGTCGGCATGCTGCGCATCGACGAGGTCGAGCATAACGGCGTGAAAATCGTGCCGATACAGTTTCTAAAGACCTTGCTACCTGACCCTGCAAGCCTCGGTCCTCGCACGAAAGGCAAAACCAACATCGGCTGCGTGATCCGCGGACTCAAAGACAGCAAAGAGCGCCAAGTCTATATCTATAACGTCTGCGACCACGAGGCTTGCTACGCCGAGACGGGCGCGCAGGCGGTGAGCTACACGACGGGCGTGCCTGCGATGATCGGCTCGATGATGGTCGCAAAGGGCATTTGGAGCGGAAAAGGCGTCTTTAACATGGAAAATTTCAACGCCAAGCCTTTCATGGACGAGCTAAATAAGCAGGGCTTGCCGTGGGAGATGATAGAGATGAAACCGGGCGAGAGGTATGAAGTTTAAAATTTAGACTTATTAGGCTTGTCTTTTTCTACTTATACTTCGTTGGTTTTAAATTTTGCTCGGTCATTACCCACTCGGTAACTCCCGTCACAAAATTTAAAACCGCCTCGTCTAAGCGAAAAATACTGCGCCTGATTTTTATTAAATTTAATCTCGGGACGAAATTTACTTCTTCTATTTAGCTACGAGCATAGCGACGTAGAAAACATTTAAAATCATCTCACGATACTTCGCCTTATAATCTTGCATTTAAATTTTACTCGGTCACGTATTTCATATACGCTTCCGTCATAAAATTTAAATCCGTCTTGATTAAGGCAAAAAATACCGCACTTTGCTCTACTGCATTTAAATTTCTAGTTTAAATTTTGCACCGCTTGCATTCAAATTTTACATCAATTTAATTTAAGCTTCCGCACCGAAAAGCGTTTAAATTTAGCTATAATCGCGCAGATCTTATCAATGCAAATTTGAGTAAATTTAAAGCTTCCAATCTCCAGTCGCGCAAACCCTGCGTCCACTCAAATAATAACAAAAGGAAAAATTTGAACTCCTCAAAAACTTCACTATCTTTTTTAGTCGTACTAAGCGCGCTCATGGCATGTACGTCGCTATCTACGGACGTATATCTGCCCGCTATGCCTACGATGGAGCGACAGTTGCATGGCGATGCGGAGCTTACGGTAACGGGCTTTTTGATCGGCTTTGCTACCATGCAGCTCGTTTGGGGGCATATCAGCGATAGGACCGGGCGTAAAATCCCGCTTTTCATCGGTATGGCGCTCTTTGCGATCGGATCAGTAGGATGCGCGATGTCGGACAATATGGCTAGCGTAGTGTTCTGGCGCGTGTTTCAGGCCGTGGGCGCGTGCGTAGGACCGATGCTAAGCAGGGCGATGATTAGCGATCTTTTCGGTAGCTCGCAGGCCGCACAGATGCTCTCTACACTAGTTATCATCATGGCGATAGCGCCGATAGTGGGTCCATTATTGGGCGGCGCGATACTGGAGTTTGGCTCTTGGCACGGGATATTTTGGCTGATGGCGCTAGCTAGCGCGGTTATGTTTGCGATGATTTTTTCTCTGCCAGAGACCTTGCCGCCGCAAAAGCGCTCCACAAAGCCCATCGTATCGTCTTTTAGAAACTATCTAATATTATTGCAAGACGCTAAATTTATGCGATACACTCTTAGCGTGACGTTTTTCTACGTAGCCGTCTATGCCTTTATCACAGGCTCATCGTTTGTATATATCGATTATTTCGGCATTCCTAGCAAATACTACGGATTTTTATTCGGCATAAACATCGTGGGCGTCATGGCGCTAAGTTTCGTAAATAAAAAGCTGGTAAAGCGCTATGCGCTAAATCACTTGCTCATAGTCTCCACTCTCGTTGCCACGCTTGCTGCCGGCGTGCTGTTTGCGTTTGCGTTTTTCAAAACGGGCGGAGTTCTTGGCGTGATAATCCCGATGTTTTTCGTTTTTAGCATGAACGGCATTATAGCTTCTTGCTCCAATGCCGCCGCTCTTGATAGCGTGCCGCAGGAGATGAAGGGCTCGGCCGCTGCGCTCATCGGCTCGCTGCAATACGGCAGCGGCATCCTTTTACTTTTTACCGTTTTTTGTGCGATGCTTGCGGCGTTTTCTGCAGGTACGCCGCGAGTGATGTCTTGGATCATAGCTCTGTTTGTTTGGCTAAGCGCGCTCGCGGCGTATTTTAATAAATAAATTTAGCCTTGCGAATTTGACTCAAATTTTGGTCAAATTCGTAAAATTTCGGTCGCCAAAGCCAAAAATCAAATTTAACGCTGGCGGGTCGAGACAAATTTTACTTTTTCTTATTTTCGCTTTTTTGCGCGCTTAGCGCCTCAAATTTCTGCTTTAAATTTTAAAAACTTCGTGCTTGGATAGCTCGTATTTGTCGTATATCACGGCATTATCATCGCCGGTAGGCTGCATGAGGTCGTATGCTAGCCCACCTTTTTTAAATTTTATATTAAAAACACTAATTCTGCGTTTGGCGTCTATCTCGGGGATGCCTCGTCTATATATTTAAAATAAAATTTCGCATTCTTGCCGCCCTTTTGTATGAAAAATCCGTCATCTTCGATTTTTCGGTATCACAGAATAAGAAACTAGGATAAAGAGGTACTTCGGCGCAAGCTAACTTACTGGCGCCGAATTTGAAAGTTATTTTATCACTGCTTCAAAGCTAACATCTACATCTGGATAGCTTTTTCCGCCATGAAATGGTTTGGCAGCAGCAGCAAATTTATCAAAGCTCTCATTTAACTTCAAATCATTTACAAGATCAACTGAAAATTTTACCATTAGCTTGCCATTTTGCACTTCATATTTTGTTTTAAAAATTTTTGAATTGCCATTTATGCTAAGCTCAACATCCATTTCTCCGGCTTTATCATCGCCATTTACGGCTACGATCTTGCCATCTACTGCCTTGCCATCGAAAATAATGCCAATCCTTTTATCGCGATCAGGTAACTTTGTATCGATATCTTTTGGCTCAAGCTTAAATTCAAAGCTCTTTAAAAAATCAGCAAAATTTGCATTTTCTTGACTTTTAAAATTTATTGTTTTAAAAGTACCTAGTACGGCTGTTTTATTTGCTAGCTTGTAGCCAGTAAATGTTACCTTTGGTTCACCTTCTACGCTAAATGCAAGAGCTGAAACTGTAAAAAATGAAGCTGCTAAAGCAACAGAAGTAAGTTTATTCATAAAGAATCCTTTTTATAATATTGATAATAAATATCGCAAATTATATATCCACTTACTTCAAAAAAGACTTAAAAACTCTTTTTAATTAATGAATAAATTTTTAATATCTTCTTACTCTGGATCATCGCTAAAATCGTTATCCCTAAAGATTGCATAAAAATTTATGAGCCAAAAAACAAAAGCGATTGCTATGAGTGTTGCTGGTAAATGAATATAAAATCCACTCCAAAAATAAGCAAAAATACCTCTACTAACGCCAGCTAAAAGAACTAAAATAAAAGCAACCTTACTAAGGCGTAAAAACTCAAGCTCTTGTCCGCTGTGACGAAGTCCTGCGACATTAAATATAAGTATCACGCTAAAAATTACCGCATTTATCGCTATTAGATGCATAAAATTTGTTTCAAGATGGAGCCCAAAAATACCGCTAAAGCCGATACCTAAAAACCCAATCGCTAAAAATAGTTGCATAAAATAGTATAAAAGCACAAAGCTATGCCTAAAAAGCTCTTTATAGTGCCACTCTTTAAGCTTTGCAAGTACCGCACTTCCGCAAGCTATCGCAGCATAATAGACACCTAAGCTTGCTTCAAAAAATATATTTAAAAGCAAAAAAGCACAAACGCAGCAGATAGCGATATTTTTATAGATAAAATTTGGCACAAAAACAGCTTCATCCATGCCTTTTTCTCTTTTTAGTGCTTCTTTCCCAAGTACGACACTAACGCGGTAAGAGATGAGTAAGATAGCGATCACGTGGATAAAAACTTGTAAATTTAGAAATTTTTCATTGCCACTTATTAGATAATAAATTTCAAAGCTTAAAATGCCAAACAAAAAGCCAAGTACGCCAAATTGATCATCATTTTTATCTCGCCAGATCATATAAAGGCAAAGCAAAACCAAGTAAAGCCAAAAAAGAGCGATAAAGTAGTGTGCTAAAAATAGGCTAAAAAATGCTAAGATAAAGCTTATGAAAAAGAGTGAAAATAATATATAGGCGTGTATTTTTAAAGATGCTTGAAAATTTGTCCAATCAGTTAGTCCAGTTAGCAAAAATCCAGCATAAGCAAGCGCTAAAAAAAGTTGCAAAAATATAAATTTATGCAAACTCACAAAATCAGTTGGAGTAAAAAACACACTAGCACCAAGCACCGCACAGGCGGCACTCATTAAGAAAAATATCCTCATAGGATGAGTAAAAAAGTTATTAATCATAATAAATTTGCCCTTTAAAATTTTCATCTATTGTTTTGCTAATAAATGCAAAATCACGGTTTTTAAAAGCCTCATCTAAAATAAGCTTTTTTTGTATGACCGCACCTTTACTTGATAGGAAATAAATTCTATTTGACATCTTTACAGCTTCCATTCTATCGTGTGTGACGAGAACTACGCTCATACCTTCACTTACTCTTTGTCCAATAATTTCAATTAAAATTTCTTTCATATCATAATCAAGTCCAGAAAAAGGCTCATCCATCAAAAGTAGATCAGGTTTTGTCACGACCGCTCTTACGAAAGCAACCCTTTGCCTCATACCGCCGCTTAGTTCGCTTGGGTATTTTAAAGTGTCCTTTTGGTTTAATCCAACCTTTTTAAAAAGCTCTAAAACAGCGTTAACATCTGGTTTATCCATAACCAAAAGCACATTTTCAAGAGCATTTTTCCATGTAAGTAGGCGATTTTCTTGAAAAAAATATGTAGTCTTTTTAAAGCTATTAAAAATTTTTCCTTTTCTAGGCTCATTTAGTCCGCTAATAAGCCGAAGTATCGTCGTTTTGCCACATCCAGATGGCCCAAAAAGCGTCACTACCTCGCCACCTTTTACATTTAGGCTAAAATTCCTTACGACCTTATCTCTTAAAATTTCATACTCTACATTTTTAAGCTCAAGCATCATCTTCTCCAAGGCATCAAAGCTATTTTTAGTGGCTCGATGATGAGGTATTCAAAGAGCATGATAAGAGTGATGCTTAAAAGAACATATGCCATTACCTCGGTTGTTTCAAGCATTGCCCTTGCATTTGCTATCTTTGCTCCCATGCCGTTATTTGCACCTAGTAGCTCAGCCATTATGACTATCTTTACACCCATTGCGACAGCTACGCTAATAGAGCTTATTATGTAGCTCGTAAGATGTGGGATATAAAGGTGTCTTATCTTTTTTAAAATTCCTAGATTATAAGCGTCAAACATCTCTTTTAGCTCCTCATCTACGCTACTCATAGCAACTGCTGAGCTTGCAAAAGTAAGCGGTAAAACGGTTATAAAGATAGTAAAAACGGTGCTAAAATTTCCAAATCCAAACCAAAAAATAGCAAGCACTATCCAAATAATTGGTGGCATTGACAAAAGCAAGGTTATAACAGGCTTTAAAAAGGCCGCAAAACTTTTAAAACTACCTGCTATTAGCCCTAGAAATATACCAAAAAATGTTGCCGAGCAAACTCCGATCAGTGATCTGCAAAGCGTTATATTTATCTCGCTGTTTTTGTAATCTTTTAAAATTTCACAGGCTTTTAAAAATACATCTTTTGGTGGCGGAAGTAGGAGTGGGGAGCTAAACTCGCTTCCCACTTGCCAAATGGCTAAGATCAAAAAAACTACGGCAAATCCGCTAAATCCGCCCCAAAAATAGTCAATTATTTTTAAAAAGCTTGAGCGATCTTTTTTGATGCCATCAATTAGTATCATAAAAATAGACCTTTATCTGGCATCTTGCCGCCTAGAAATTTTGGATTAAACTGATAAATTTCTTCAAAAAATGTCATGATCTCATTTTGCAGTTCATTTGCTTTTGTTACTGTTAGATTTGCCTTATCAAAAGCATTTGCAAGTGCTACTTCTGGAGCTGGCAAGTAGCTTGAACCTATCTTTGCTGCGCTTTGCTTGTTTTCAAGTATCCATGAAAGTGCATTTTTAAGATCGCTATGAAGCGTGTCAAATAGACTTAAGTTTTTCTCATAAAAGCCTCTTTCTACGATAATGCCAGCCATTGGGATTATTGGCTTTGTGCCAAAGCTCTCGCCCCAAATTTTTGGAAAATCAACTGAGTAATGCACGCTAACGCCTGCTTTTTTACCGCGCAAAATAGTCGCTTCACCAAGAGGTTGTGGAACTATTAAAATGTCAAAATCTTTTTGTAAAAATAAAAGCAAAGCCTCAGGCGGCGTTGCTGTATAGGTGATGTCTATCTTGCTAACGTCTATGCCTCTCTTCTTGCAAAGCGCTCTTAAAACAAGATCAGGCATGTCGCCTCGAAATGGCATGACTAGCTTTTTGCCTACAAAATCTTCTAAATTTTTGATCTTTTCATCCTTGACCATAGCGTTCATTACGCCAAGAGTTAGTAAATTTAACATCGCAAAATCAAGCCCTTGATTTCTTAAATTTGCAGCGACATTTGATGGTGACATCGTGACTTTAATATCTCCACTAGCCACGCCTGCACGAAGCTGATCTGGTGTTTTCCAGATATTTAGACTTACATCATAAGTTTTATTTAACTCGCCTTGCAATGCAGCAACCGCCATGATAACGCTTGGGATCGCTGGTGCGCCCCACATAGTAAAGCTCTCTTTTGCAAATAAATTTGGCGCAAATGCGCTAACGCCTAAAGCTGTGCTAAGTCCTAAAAATTTTCTTCTATCTAACATCTTTTTCTCCTTTAAAAACTGCTGTGAAAGCTAATGAAAAATGTCCTGCCAGGGGCATGAACGACTACTGGATCAAGTGCTGCTACGTGATCACCACTAATAAATTCTGCATAATCTTTGTCAAATAAATTTGCTACACCAAATCTTATGCCAACTTTATTTTTAAACTCTACGCCACCATAAAGATCAAGCAAACCAAATCCTTTTGCGGCCTCTTTTTTGTCGATACCTAGGCCATTTTGCTTGCTAAAATCGCCTCTAGTTTGCTTTGAAACTAGCCTTAGTGCAGTGCCAAGATTATAGCTACCAAAGCTTGCATAGTCTTTGTAGTCAAATGCGAAATTTGCCTCAAAAGGCCTTATTTGATAAAGCGGCCTGCCGTCGGTTTTGTTTTGTCCGTAGTTGTAGTAAAGTGAGCTTTTTAAGCCAAAGTGCCTTGCAAAGCTATATTCTGTATTGAAATTTACACTATAAAGCGTTGCATCAACGTTTCTTGAGATGACAGCATTTTTATTTAGTGGCATGGCAGCTTTTGAGTGACGTCTATCAAAAATAATCAAATTTTTAACGCTATCAGCGATGAAATGTCCTCCAAAGCTAAAAGCATCTTTGTTTTGCAAAGAGTTTAGGTATTCTTTGTAAAACTGGCTACCAAATTTAAAGCCAAGAACCGCTCTATTGTGTCTTTCTGGCTCTAAATTTGGATCTGCTATCCAGCCGTTATCGCCTGCGCCATAAAGTGCGTTAAAACGCTCCATATTGCTTGGCAAGCGAGATAAGCTTTCAAGTTTTGCAAAGTAGCTATCCTTGTCGTTTGGTGTAAATTTATATTTTAAACTTGCGCTAAAAGCGTCTTTTTTGATCTTGTCACTTACGTCCTCACCGTAAATTTGACGAACTAATTTGCGAGTGGTATTAGGTGCGATCGGATTTGGCACAAAAAATTTAGTGTCGATGCCATTTAATTTACTTCTTTGCTCTTCATATTTTAAGGCAAGAGAAGCTTCATTTGCTTCATTAAATTTATAAGCAAGTGTGTCAAAGAGCATAAATTTATCATTTCTAACATCAGCAAATCTGTATCCGTTAAAGACCCAGTTGTTGCCTTGCTTCATGTATCTTTTGCCGTCATGTTTATCTTTTTCAAAGCCAGCGCCTATTTGATTGTGAAAGCTTGAAAAATCAACATCATACTTTAAATTTGCCTCAAATATATTCCTTTTTAAATCCACTTTCACATTTGGAGTGGCATCTCTTAGATGAAAATTATCAGCTTTTCGCTCAACCTTTTTTAGGATAAGTTCAAAATTTAACGTATTTGAAAGATCTTCTTCGCCTAAGCGAATATTTAGTTTGCCAACTTTTCTTGTCGTTTTAAAAGCATCCATCGCATGTTCTGGCCTGCTTATCTTTATCAATATTATCCCTTAAAAACGTAAGTCTAAGCTCACTAAGATCATTTGGCACGAAGCCTAAGATAGCGCTTTGGCCTTGCCTATTGTAGCCATAGTCCCATCTTTTGCCACTTCCATCTTTATAATTATTTGCTTTGGTGAAATTTGCATTTAAAATGGTATAAAAATTTGCGCCGCGATATTTAAAAAGCGATGAGTTGTAAAAGCTTTTACCATACATTCCAGCTGAGATATGAAATATATCAGTTGAGTTATCAAGCAAATTTGTAACAAATGGATATTCGCTTCTTTGAGTGCGGTCAAATTGATTTTCCACAAAGGCGCTTTGTGCAACGTTTGGCGTGATGACTGGCGGCGGAGCAAATTCTCTAATAGGCTTTATAATGTCTAAATTTGCTTCATTTGCTAGAAGCAGTGATGAAAGAACTGCTAGGCTTAAAATGGGCCTCATGTAAACTCCTTTTAAAGATATAATTATGATTTCTTTTATCAGAATTGTAGTAGCAAAACCCTTTATAAAAGTTGATGTAAGTCATCCTTTAAATTTTTAATCCATATTTACGAACTTAGTGTAGATAAAATGCTTAATTTTATTTTTGTAAGAGTAGCTAAACGGAGTAAATTTAATGTGAAAAATGTATAAAATTTTGATAATTGTTATATAAAATTTTAAATCATAGGTTGATTTAATTAGGCTCTAAAATTATTAAGCCTATCTCTTAGCTCTTTTGAAATGGTAAATTTTGAGAGTTCATATTTATCAAAAATGATGATCAAATCATCACCTAGTGGTTGCACTAATCCAAAGCAAGCATCTCTATCAAGACGGTTTTTCTTAAATTTTACACTCAAAGTTTCAACTTTTTTCTTATTACCAAAGCCCTTAATGGCGATCTCGTCGATATCCTTAAAGTAAAATTTTATGCTTTTTGAGCCTTTAGTGATGATAAATCCATCATCTTCAATACGTAAAAAGTTATTTTGTAAAATTTTTCTGATACAAAAGAACGCTGAGAGAGCGCCAATGATGATGCCAAAGAGAGACGCTGCGCCAAGAGCTAGATAAAGGTAGCCAATGATGCTAAAGGCAAAAAGTCCAAGCCCAAATGTTAGCGCCCAAAAAACATCTTTTTTACTCTCTTTTGTTATCATCATTTTTCCTTTTAAGCTAAAATTCCAGCACCATTTATCGCTTGGCTGCGCTCTTTTGCATAAATTCTCTCGCCATTTATCACGTCATATTTCCAGATCGGCGCATTTGCCTTAAAGTCCTCGACAAATTCGTTTATGAGCCTTAGCGCGACCTTTCTTTGAGGGCTCACAACGCCTGCAACATAAGAGCTCGTATGCACGGCCACATCGCCTTTTGAGTGAGCAAAGAGTACGTAGGCATTTTCTTTTTTGGCTCGCTCCTGCCAAGCATCTAGCCATTTTTTAAGTATTGGCTCATAGATATCAAAGCTAAGCGCCGAAATACCACCTTCTTCTCTTACGATTCCAACAAAAGTGATGAGCGCACCGCAGTTTTTATCCTTAAAGCGTTCATACCACTCGTTTGTGATGCTTTGAACATCCAAACTTCCATTATAAATTTGCATCTTAGCCCCCACAAACTGGCGGTAATATAGAAATTTTATCGCCTGATTTAAGAGCGAAATTTATATCGCTTACGATCTCGTCATTTACGGCAACCGCACAGATATTTAGCCATTTTTTTAGCTCCTCTTTATCGCTTAAAGCCGCTTTTACTTCGCCTAAATTTTTTGCTTCTATTTTTATATTCTCGAGTCCGATAGGCCCAAGAAATTCGATTTCTATCACATTTTATCCTTTGAAATTTTTGCTGATTTTACTTAAAAATAAATTTAGATATACTTATTTGAAAATTTAAAAAGCGAGAAAAAATGAACGAAATTTTTAAAAATATAAAAACCCCAGCCTATGTCTGCGAAGAGGCAAAAGTACGTAAAAATTTGGAGCTTTTAAAATATGTCAAAGAACAAAGTGGAGCCAAAATTTTAGTAGCACTTAAGGGCTTTGCATTTAGCGGAGTGATGGATATGGTGGGCTCTTATCTTGACGGAGCGACTTGCAGCGGGCTTCATGAGGCAAAATTTGCAAACGAATACGTAAAAGGCGAGATTCATACTTATAGTCCAGCCTTTAAGGACGAGGATTTTGATGAAATTTTAAAAATTTCAAAGCACATTACATTTAACTCTTTTGCGCAGTGGCAAAAATTCAAGGGTATTGCCCTGCAAAACGGCATTATCTGCGGCCTAAGAGTCAATCCAGAGGTCTCACTAGCCCCAACTGACAGCTACAATCCATGCGGTAAATTTAGCAGGCTTGGCATTACAAGGGCAAATTTTAAGCCCGAGCTTCTTAATGGCATTAGTGGGCTTCATTTTCACGCACTTTGCGAGGAGAGTGCAAGCAGCTTGCAGATTGTACTGGAGGCATTTGAAGAGAAATTTGGCGAGTTTATACCAAAGATGAAGTGGATAAATATGGGTGGCGGCCACCACATCACGAGGGCTGATTACGACGTGGAGCTGCTTATAAAGATAATTAGGCGCTTTCGCGAAAAGTACGGCGTAGAGGTCTATCTGGAGCCTGGCGAGGCTGTGGGCTGGCAGACTGGCTTTTTGATAAGCAGCGTGCTTGACATCGTGCACAACGAGAAAGATATCGCCATCCTTGACACCTCAGCTGAGGCGCACATGCCAGATACCGTGCTCATGCCTTACCGCCCAGCCGTTAGAGGCGAGAGTGAAAACGGCAAATTTGCTTATAGATTTGGCGGCAATACCTGCTTAGCAGGTGATATAGTAGGGCTTGAAGCGGGCGACGCGGAGTATAAATTTGATAGTGAACTAAAAATCGGCGACCGCATCATCTTTGAAGATCAAATTCACTACACCATCGTAAAAAATACGACATTTAACGGCATTAAACTGCCTGATTTAGTGCTTTTAAAAGAAAATGGCGAGATTAAAATGATCCGCGAATTCGGATATGAAGAGTATAAACGCAGAAACTAATCACTAGTATTGCGGTTAGCTTTTGGCTGCTAAATGCTAAAAGTTCATTTATATGTATGTCTATAAAATTTTATAGATTAATACCCATAAATTTTGGCAAGTTTATCTATCTTTGCACTCTTTTGCCAGCTGTATTCAGTCTCGTTTGCGATCTTTTGGGCTAATTCTTTAGCGAAATGATCACTTATGAAGTCAAGAGCCATATCCATGCCAGTAGCCACGCCTGAAGCTGTGTAAAATTTATCATCTTTTACCTAGGTGGCGTGCAATTGTCACTACAGCCTTGCCGCAACTTTTTACCCGCTCAAATGATCTTTTGTTTGATGTAGCTTTTAGTCCGTCAGGCACTCCAGCGCGAACTAGTAAAGCTGAGCCAGTGCAAAGACTAAGGCAAAAATTTGAAGCCAGAATATACTTTTTAAGATACGATATAAACTCGTTGCCATTAGATCAAGCGCCTCATAATCATTAAAAAGATAAAAGAGGTTCATTTCTCTGCCTTTTGGATAGAAATTTTTAAAATTATTGGTGTTCTCGTTTAAATTTTAAAAGCAAAATCTGAAATAATTTTTAACTATAAAATAGGAGGAATTTAGATTTAATATTCTTATAAAAATTAACAAAGCTTAAATATTTTTTATAAAATTTTTAGTAATCTTTTTTGCTAAGGTTTGCTTGTGATTAGCTCTGATATAATAGCGACCAAAATAGCGTAGCTATGCGATTTAACGTATTTAACCAATACTTAAATTGTTTAAGCTCAAACTCATAAAGGACTACAATGACGAGAATTCTTACTCTGCTTTTTACATTCTTTGTAACAGCAATGGCAACTCAAGGACCAACTGGCGTCAATCAATATAATAGTGCCATTTGGGCGGCTGAAAGGATAGAAAATATCAAGCCATACGAACAAGGTTTGGGGCCGATATTTACTTTTATCCAAGGTAATGATTATTTTGCAATAGCAGCACTTTCTATCATTTTGGCTGTTATTGGAGCATTTGCATTACACTTTTTAATCATTGGACCAAAACATTTTAGTCATGATGGTAAAAAGGTGTTTGCTTTTTCATTGATCATACGTATAGCTCATGGTTTGGCAGCGATCTCATGGATCATTTTAGTGCCAACTGGTATCATCATTATGTGGGGTGCAGAGCTTGGCGGTGGAACATTTGTGCGTTTCTGTAGATACTTGCACGATACAGCAACTGTGGTC
This sequence comes from Campylobacter concisus, assembly GCF_001891085.1. Classification (NCBI taxonomy): domain Bacteria; kingdom Pseudomonadati; phylum Campylobacterota; class Epsilonproteobacteria; order Campylobacterales; family Campylobacteraceae; genus Campylobacter; species Campylobacter concisus. The sequence continues at coordinate 125,732 of NZ_JXUP01000001.1, read as the reverse complement.
TTTGCTATTTCTGTGCTTCCTATGTTATTTACCTGGACAAAAAGAATGCTTCCTGCAATTTATGATATCAGATGGATGATGATAGTTGGTGGCTATTTATCAAAGAAAAAGAGACCTGTTCCAGCTGGTAAATTTAATGCTGGTCAAAAAGCATGGTACTGGATCGCTATCCCTGGTGGTATCGTTATGATAATTACTGGCGCGATTATGTATTTTACGGACTTCAAAGAGCCAGCGGTTGCTTCTTGGTTTGGTCTTACACAAATTGATCTTTTAAGATACAGCGTAATTATCCATAACTGTCTTGGCATCGCATGTGCAGTATTTTTCTTAGTTCATATTTATATGGCAGCTATTGCTATTCATGGTGCTATTTGGTCGATGATTACTGGATATAAAGAGGAAGAAGAAGTTTATGTTCTTCATCACTACTGGTATCAAGAGCTCGTTAGAGAGAATAAAATTCCAGTATCTGATTATGAAAAGTCTTATACAAATTTAAAATAATTAACTTTACTTTGACCTTGCTAGTAAGCGAGGTCAAAGCTCTCTTTTATCTCAAATTTATACATTAAAATTTTTAAAATAATTAATATTTTTTTGGCTATAATCCAAACTAGTTTCAAGGTTTGAAATACTAATTGCAAAAGGAAAAATCATGACAACAATTGATTGTAGAAATTTAGAGTGTCCAAAACCAGTCACAATGACAAAAAATGCACTTGATAGTTTAAGTGAAGGTGAAAGCTTAGAAATTTTGGTAAATGCACTAGCTCCAAAAGAAAATATTTCAAGATTTTTAAAAAATCAAAATATAGAATTTAGCCTAGAAAGCAATGGCAACGAGACTAAAATTTTAGCTACAAAAGGCAAAAATGCGCTTGAGCTTACAAATTTTGATGAGTTTGTCTGCGACATAACACCAAAAAATAATAAAGTACTCTATCTGAATGAAGAGCGCGCGGGAAGTGGTGAAGTAGGAATGAATTTACTATCAAAATTCTTAGGAGCATTTCTTCAAGTTGAGAAAAAACCAAAGATAATAATCTGCGTAAATAACGCTGTAAAGATGACAACAAACCGCTCACACCCAAGCTTTAAGCCGCTTAAAGATCTTGAAGCTGCTGGTGTTAAAATTTTAAGCTGCGGAAGCTGCTTGGAGGCTTATAAGCTAGTAAGCGATCTTGCGATTGGCGAAATTTCAAATGCTTATGAGATCATCGACATACTCTCAACTCACGAGCAAATCAAATTATGATCTATCACGACAAAAAGCTTACGCAGTTCGTTAGAGCCGCTGGTTGAGCTGCTAAGCTTGACCCGTCGGGTCTAAACAAAACGATTAGTAGTTTAAATTTATCTCATCCAAATCTGCTCTCAAGCACCAATTCTAATGAGGATGCGAGTGTCTTTAAAATTTCAAGTGATCTTGCACTTGTTCAAACGCTTGATTTTATAACGCCTGTGGTAAATGATCCTTTTATTTACGGTCAAATCGCTGCTGCAAATAGCCTAAGCGACGTCTTTGCAATGGGTGGTGAGGTGATAAATGCTCTAAATATCGTAGGCTTTGATAGCTGCAACTTGGCACCTGAAATTTTAGGAGAAATTTTGCAAGGCGGAGCCGATAAAGTAAAAGAGTGTGGTGGCATTATAGTTGGCGGGCATACGATCGAGACACAGCAGATGTATTATGGGCTTAGCGTCACTGGAAGGGTACATCCTGATAAATTTTGGGCAAATAATACAGCCATAAATGGCAATGTTTTGATACTTACAAAGCCCCTTGGAAGCGGCATTTTAAGTACAGCAATAAAGGCTGATTTATTAAGCATTGAGCAGATAAAAGAGGCTGCAACTATTATGGCACAGCTAAATTTTTATGCATTAAAAGCACTTGATGGCATCAAAGTTTACGGTGCTACTGATGTGACTGGATTTGGCTTTTTGGGGCATTTAAGCGAAATGCTAAATGAAAAGATCAGTTTTGAAATTTATGAAAAAAACGTGCCAATCATTGCAAGCGCAAAGGAATTTGCCGATATGGGTATCATTCCAGAAGGAAGCTATAAAAACCGCGAATTTGCAAAGCATTTTGTAGACAAAGAAGCTGACATTTTACTATTTGACGCACAAACTTCTGGTGGACTTTTGCTCGCAGTTGGTGAAAAGGACGCGATGCTTGCAGTAAAACGCTTAAAAGAAGTAGGCTATGAAAGTTCAGCTATCGTTGGCTCTGCGGTGTCAAAGAGCGAGTTTGGTATATTTTTAAGATAAATTTTTAAAAATAGTATGCTATCCATTGCGTTAGTGAAATCTTTTAATTTACTTAACCATTCTATAATTTCAAAAACTACAAAGGAGAGATGATGAATTATCTTGAAATTTTAAAATTTCGTCATGCTTGCAAGGTTTTTGACGAAAGCAAAGAAATCGGTGCTGGAGAGTTTGATTTTATACTAGAAGCTGGTAGGTTAAGCCCTAGTTCAACTGGCCTTGAGCAGTGGGATATCTTAGTCGTTCAGAATAAAGAGCTTAGAGAAAAAATAAAAGCTCTTTCATGGAATCAAGCACAAATCACATCTTGCTCGCATTTAGTTGTCGTTTTAGCTAAGATCAAAGAGGTGAAATTTGGAAGCGCATACGTTAATAAAATGATCGCTAGAAATACCAATAAAGATCCTGAAGCCATTGCTGCAAGGCAAAAATTTTACCATGACTTTTTGCTAGCAAATTTTAAAAATGATGATGAGCTAACATTTCAGTGGTCACATGAACAATGCATGATAATCGCCACAAATATGATGAATGCAGCTGCAAGTTTGGGCATTGATAGTTGCCCAATAGAAGGCTTTGACAGACACGCTTTAAATGAACTTTTGGGGCTTGATGAGAGTTTTCAAAGAGTGGCTATCATGGTATCATTTGGCTACCGCCTAAATCCACAACCAAAAAAACTTCGCAGAGAAATTTCTGATATCGTTACTTGGATCTATTAAGATATTTGAGCCAAATTTTAAATAAATTTTTGGCTCAATTTTAAATAAATCAATAAATTCTAAATAAATACTTATCTTTATAAACCCAAATCAAGTAAAAATGGGATAAAATCAAAGCCAAAACCTAAACTAACGAGGTGTCTATCGTGCTTGAGAAACAAAAAACCAGCCTTCAGATAGTAAAAATGTTTTATACAAAGGCTATTTTACTTCTACTCTCATTTATATTTTTAGCATTATTTGTAGTTTGTGCCGGTACGAACGATATAAAGTATGATCTTAGCTCAACAAATTCAAATATAAAATCATCAATCTCAAATAGCTTTTTTATAATAAAAAACGATCTATTTTTAAAGTCAAAAATGGTTGAAGCAGGTCTTAGTGATATGTTATTTGATAAAAATTCAACAAAAAACGATCTTTATATAGCTTTTTATGTTTTTGATAAAAATAGAAATTTACTCTATTCAAAGAAATTTTTAGGTGCTGATGACATAGCCGAAAAGGATCTATCTCAGCTTAGTTTAAACGAGATAGATGCCGGGAAATTTACAGTATCAGATCGTGTCTATAAAAATAATCGTTTTAGAGACATTTATGCATCTTATGGACTAAAAAATGGAGGCAGTATTTTAGTTCAAATTGATATAAAATTTTTGCAAAACTACACTAATGTAGATTACGATGAGAAAACCAAAACTTATGCTTATCTGGTAGATAAATATGGAAATTTATCAAGAGATGAGTTTTATAAAAAATTTGATGAATCGATGTTTTTGCCTTATGTGAGTCTTGGCGACGAGTTTAAAGAGGATAAAATAATATTTTCTTTAAGCCATATGGGCTTTTATCTCATAAGCTATATGCCAGAGTATAAAATTTTTGTTATTACTGCCTCAACGAAGCATTTTCATATCTTTATGCAGTTTGTGTTATTTTGGCTATCGATCTTTTGTTTTACATCTTCTTTAATATTATGGGTTAGAGATGTAAAATTTATAAAAAATAGAATAATGCCAGCTTTAAAAGAGGTAAGAGATACTTTAGATGGCGATGAATACGAGATAAAACGAAGCCTTAATGTAACAGAATTTGAAGATATAAAAAATGGAATAAACAAGCTAAAGATAGAAACCAAAAAAGCAACTGATGGGCTAGAAGAATACAAAAGTAGATTTGGCTATATTTTTGAGCAAAGCTTTTTGAAAATAGTAGTTTATGATGCTTATAGCGGCGATATTATTGATGCTAGTAATGCATTTTTATCTTCTGTTGGCTACACAAAAGATGAGATTATAGAGCTAAATTTAAATGATTTAATAGATGACGATTTTGCATTGTTTATGCAAATGAAACAAGATGCTCAAAATAGCGATATGAGTTTTAAAATCAAGCTAAAAACAAAAGATGGCGGCACTAAAGAGGGATTTTTACAAGAGTCGCAGATTGAACTAAGGGATTCTAGGCTAAATTTTATGCTTATACACGAGCTTGATGATGGAAAATTTACGAAAAAGGATAACGAAGCAATAAATGATTATTCGTTTTTATCGCCAAATGTAATAGCAGAAGCTTTAAGCAGCGATCCATTTTCTATCGTAAGAAGTACGCAAAATATTGATAGTATCTTTAAAGTCCCGCAAGATAAGAAGCTTATAAATTTAAAAGATCTAATAAGCCCTGAAAGTTTAGATGAGTTTGCTGTAAATGTTTCTAATGAATCTAAAAAATTCTTTGAAAAAGGTAGCAAAAATAGCGAAATAAATCTCGTAGCCAATATGCAAACAAATGAAAACAACAAAACGCCATTTAAAATAAAGGTAAAATTTATAGATAATGGTGCTGACAAAGAGCAAAAAATCATCTACTTTTTTAATGACCTAAGCGATATAGCAAAGTTGCAAGAAAAATATGATGCTGAATTAAAATATTTTCAAAGCATACTTTGGGCAAGCCAAGCGCTTGTTTTTTCGTGGGATAAAAAAAGCGATACCCTTTATATCCCAAATGCTATTGCTAAGTCGCTCGGATATGCATTAAATGGGGATATGAGTATAAATTTTGAACGTGCGAAAACTATATTTGTAGATGAATTTGTAAGCTTTAAGGACTTTTTTGACCTTATAAAAAAAGGTGAAGTATATGATGGCGAAGTGCGTTTTTATAGGGCTGATAAAGAGATTATTTATGTAAGGATTAGAGCAAAAGCAATAGCTTTTTATGATGGTGAAGCAAGCGTTATAAAGGGCACAATGCAAGATCTTAGTGTGCAAAATAGCTTTTTTTCTTATCAAGATCTTTTAGCAAAAATTTTCTCATACGCAAAAGAGCAAATTATTATGCTTGATGATGAGTTTAGAATCATAGATGCTAATGACGCTTTTTTCGATACGCTTAACATTTCTAGAGATAAAAATTTTATAGAGAAAATTTACTCAAAAGATATAATAAATTTTAAAAACGGACTAAAAGATATTAAAGATGAAATTTTAAATTCACTTAAAATAACTGGCTTTTGGCAAGGTCTTATTCATGATGTTCGAAGCAAAAATAGACTCGAAGTTATAAGCATAAGTAAGCTTTTAAACGCGTTTGGCGATCAAGAGGGATATATTTTATTAGCTTCAAGCGCAAATGATGATTGCTACAATAAAGAGTACCTCGAATTTATCGCGTATCACGATACGCTAACTGGATTGCCAAATAGATTTTTACTTTTTAATAAGCTAGAAAATCTACTAAAACAAGCGAAAAAAAGCTTAAAAATAGCAGCTTTTTATGTCGATTTTGATAATTTTAAATCGATAAATGACGGATATGGACATCAAGTAGGTGATAAAATCCTAATAGAAATTTCAAAAAAAATAGATGAAATTTTTCCAAAACAAGGAATATTTGCAAGAATAGGCGGAGACGAGTTTATAGGTGCTATGCCTTATGAAAATCTGGGAGAAATTTACGAAACTGCTGAAAACATCTTAAGAGTGGGTCAGAGTAAAATTTCTATTGATGATGATGAAAAAAAACTTAGCATAAGTATTGGTATTAGCTTAAGTAGCGATGTACTTAGCGTTGATGATCTAATCGAAAGAGCTGATTGGGCTATGTATCAAGCAAAGCTTAATGGAAAAAATAAATATTATGTATTTAATTCGAAAAAAGATACATACTTTAAAAATGAATATAGAGATGACTCAAAGATCATTGAAGCTATAGATGCTGGGGAGATGTTTTTATTATATCAGCCTGAGATTGATATAAAAAGTGGGGAAGTTAGCAGCTTTGAGGCATTTATTAGATGGAAAAATGGCGATAAGATATTAAGGCCATCAGACTTCTTACCGCTTGCAAAAGGCTCAAAAGCAGTTGTTGCTATCGCATTATTTACGCTAAAAGATGCTTTAAAAGCTAGGGCTGTATGGCTAAAAGAGAGAATAAATGCAAAAGTTAGAGTAAATTTATGCATTAAAAAGCTAATGACTTCTGAGTTTTTTGAGAAATTTAAAAAGCTTTTAAAAGATGAGCAACTAGACGCTAATGGGCTAATCATAGATATCGTTGACTCTGCAAGTGGCGTAAATTTAGATGATGTTGTTAGATATATTAATGCTTATAAGGAGCTAGGCGTTAGCTTTTCGCTTGATGATTTTGCATCTTATTCAGGCTCGGTAGAAGCTTTAGGCATGTTAAAAACAAATAGATTTAATATAGATAAAAGATTTTGCAAACAAATTTTTGATTCAGTAGAAGCACTAAAGACCATACGCATGATAAAGTATGTATCAGATACATTTAATTTTGATGTCATGATAAAAAATTTAGAAGATAAAAGCATGCTTGAAATTTTTGTCGGGTTTGGCTTTAGTAGATTTCAAGGACGGCTTTTTGCACCAGAGCTTAGCCTGGATGATGTGCTCAAATTTAAATTTGCTCTATCATCTCCGCTAAATGTAAGAAATTTTCAAGATGATGAGAACTACAATATGCTTTGCAAAATAGTAGGTGCAAAAGAGCTTATGATTCGTTTGATAAATTTGCTTAAATGCGATGAAAAAGTAAGCGAAAAATTAAAAATCGAAATAGCAAATCAAGTAGATGATATCAGAACAATAGATGAAAAATTAGCTGAAATTTTAGATACGATCCTTGTAAAAATAGACAAAGAGAACGTAATAAATTTAGCTAATGAGGCAATTTTATTATGCGATAATGATCTAAATTTGAGTGGAGCGAATAAATAATGAATGAAAATGCTTTAAATGTTTATGAGCACGAAATCCCAAATGGAAGCAAGCTATACTTTGCCAGCAGTGCAAAGCTAAAGAGGCAGATTGAGCAAAAAGCTAGTGAAATTTTAGAAAATGAAGGCTTTAGCGAGATCGTAACGCCATTTTTCTCATATCACCAGCATTTAAGTGTAGATGCTACAAATCTTTTACGTTTTAGCGATAGCCTAAATCACGAAATAAGTCTAAGAGCTGATAGTACGGTAGATACTGTAAGGATCGTGCTTAGAAGGCTAAAGGCAAACGAATCAAAAAGATGGTTTTATATCCAGCCAGTCTTTCGCTATCCAAGTCAAGAAATTTATCAAATCGGAGCCGAACTAATCGGTGAAAATGATGTTTTAAAAAGCATAAATATCGTAGCAAAGCTTCTTAATGAGCTAAAAATGGATACATTTTTGCAAGTGAGCAATATACAAATTCCAAGAGTGATTTGTGAAATTTTAAGCGTGCCTATTGAAATTTTTGAAAATGGGCAAATGGAGAAAATTTTATCTCAAAATGTTCCATGGCTAAGCGCTCTTGCTCTTTTAAAGTCAGTTGATGAACTGGATGAAGTGATTAAAATTTCTCCAAGCAAACTAAAAGAACCGCTTGAAAATTTGAGAAATTTAGCCAGTGCTTTAGAATATAAAAATTTAAGAATAGTTCCGCTATATTACTCAAAAATGAGATATTACGATAGTTTATTTTTTAGATTTTTAAGAAATAACAGCATAATAGCAAGTGGCGGCAGCTACGAAATAGACGGAAAAATAAATAGTGGTTTTGCTGTTTATACAGATGCATTGATAGAAGAAAAAATTAATTTAAGGAAGTAAGAATGAGAAAGGCTGATTTAGTAGTTGGAGTTCAATGGGGTGATGAGGGTAAAGGCAAGATAGTTGATATGCTAGGACTCAACTATGACATGATCTGTCGCTCACAGGGTGGTCATAATGCCGGCCATACGATCTGGGTAGATGGTGTTAGATATGCTTTGCACCTTGTTCCAAGCGGAATTTTGCATAAAAATATCATAAACATCATTGGCAATGGCGTTGTTGTTTGCCCAGAAGTATTAATCACTGAAATGGCTCAGTTTGAAAATTTGGAAGGAAGACTTTATATTAGCGATAAAGCACATTTAAATCTAAGCTACCATAGTCAAATCGATCAAGCAAAAGAGAGACTAAAAGGTGAAAAAGCAATCGGTACGACTGGAAAAGGTATCGGACCAACTTATGCAGATAAAATAAGCAGAAGTGGTCACAGAGTAGGCGAACTACTTGAGCCAGAACGTTTATGTGATGCTTTGATGCATGATTTTGAGACAAACAAATGCGTATTTGACGCACTTGGTGTAAAAATTCCTAATGAAAATGAATTGCTTGAAGAGCTAAAAAGATATAAAGAGGTTTTGGCTCCATTTATCGCAAATACTACAAATTTAGTTTGGAAAGCGCTAGATGAAGATAAAAAAGTCCTACTTGAAGGCGCTCAGGGCACACTTTTAGATATCGACCATGGCACATATCCATACGTAACTAGCTCAAATACTATAAGTGCAGGTGCTTGCACAGGTCTTGGACTAAATCCAAAAGAAATCGGTGAAGTAATAGGCGTAATAAAGGCCTATACGACTCGTGTTGGCTTTGGCCCTTTCCCAACAGAAGACAAAGGCACAAGTGGCGACAAGATGTGTGATATCGGTAAGGAATTTGGCACAACAACAGGCCGCCGCAGACGTTGTGGCTGGTTTGATGCTGTGAGTGTAAAATATGCTTCAAGACTTGATGGTGTTGATACTTATGCGCTTATGAAGCTTGATGTACTTGATGGATTTGAAGTGGTAAAAATTTGCAAAGCTTATCAATATAATGGTGAAACTATCGATTATATGCCAACAGATCTTGAAAATGCAACTCCTATTTATGAAGAACTTGCAGGCTGGGATAGCGTAAAAGGTATAAGCAAATATGAAGATCTGCCAGCAAATGCAAGAGCTTATATTGAGCGAATAGAAGAGCTAACTGGCGTAAAGATCGGCTACATCTCAACAAGCCCTGAAAGAAGCGATACGATCATTAGATGAAAAGCAAATTTACCTCTATCGTCCGCGTAAAAAAACAAGAGATGGATAAGGTAGAGGCAAAGCTCACCGTTGCTAGACTTAATGTAAGAAATTTTGAAGAAAATTTAGTGCATTTAAGAGCAAGGCTTGAGGAGTTTTGCTTGCCAAAAAGTGGCAATATAGGCGAGCTAAAGGAAAATTTAGAGTTTATAAAGATAGCAAGGCAAGAGTTAAATGCCTGCAAAGAGAGCCTTGAGATAGCTAAAAAAGAGGTTTCGCATTACGAGCATAAATATAAAAATGCAAATTTAGAGTACGAAAAGATGAAATATCTAGAAAAAGAAGAGTTTAAAAAAGAGATAAAACGCATACAAAAAGCCGAAGCACTTGCACTTGATGAGTTTACAGTGATGAAATTTACAACTAAGAGCGAGTTGTGATGAGAGCGGTTTTATTACTCTTAACTATTTTAAATTTTGCATTTTGTTTTGAAGTACCAGTTGATTGTACGCAAATTTTTGAAGCTAGAAAAGAAGAAATTTCAAAGGAACTTGAGATCATAGATGAACAGCGCCAAGCTTTAGAGGTATTTCGTGCAAGCTCGGCGGCAGCCTATGAAGAAAATAATAAAAAGCTTGCCAAAAAAGAAGCTGATCTAAATGCAACAATGAAAGTGATCGAGCAAAAACGCAAAGAGATCGATGAAGTGGTCGCCAAAAATGAAAAAATTTTAAAAGAACTTCGCACAATGACTAGTGATAAAGTAAATGAGTCGTATTCTAAGATGAAAGATGGCGCGGCAGCTGAGGTGCTCTCTAAAATGCCTAGATCAAATGCAGCCACCATACTTTATGCTCTTGATGCCAAAAAGATATCAACTATCATGGCAAAAATGGATCCAAAAGTAGCATCTGAGATCACCACTTTGCTTCAAAAAGGGCCACCATTTGCTGATGAAAAAGACGATATGCCAACTCCAGCCGGTAGTATAAATATACAGTAATCAATCTTTTACACAAGCAAGTAAAATTTTAAAGAATTTAGACATCAAACATAAAGCGCTATACTTATAAATTTTTTAATTTTAAGCTTGCCTAACTTTAGCTTGCATACTTTTGTGGTAGCTATTTTTTAACCAAACTTGCTACGACCCCAACTCCAAGGATGACTAGAATGATAAAAAGGCTAATTTGTGCAGAAATTTCAAAACCATGATGAAAGATATGAGCGGTTGCATTTAAAGCTAGCTTTGCTGCGATAAAAAATAAAAGCACGATCACAGAAATTTCTAAATACTTTAAAAAATTTTTGAGTGCTTCAAGCACAAAATAAAGCGTTCTTAGCCCAAGTATCGCAAATATCATCGCTGAATAAACAATCACAGGATCTTTGCTCACAGCAATGACAGCCGGAACACTATCAAAAGCAAATATCACATCGCTTAGCTCAATCACACAAAGACACAAGAATAATGGTGTTGCTATCCAAGTGGCTTTTAGCCTTAAAATTTGATCGTTAAGAGCAGTTTTTTGACTATCTGAAATTTGTTTAGAAATTTCGCTAAATTTAACAAAAAAACTATGTCCAAAAAGCTGTGGTAAAACCGGAAAGAAGCGATAAACTGCCCTATAAGCTATGTGGTTTGAATAATCTTTTATATCCTCATCACACTTATCTTTTTTTATCATCATTACGGCACTATATGCGACTATTGCTGCAAATATTAGCTCCATCCAAGGAGAGATGGCAAAAAGCATCGTACCTACGGCTACAAAGATGAGCCTAAATATCATAGCTCCTATAACGCCAAAATAAAGCACTCTGTGGCGATAAATTTCAGGTATATTAAACCATGAAAAAATCGCCATCATCACAAAAAGATTATCTACCGAGAGCGACTTTTCTAGCGCATATCCTGCAAAATAAAGACTTGCTATTTCGCTGCCTCGCTCAAAATATAAATATATACCAAAAAGTACTGAAACTCCTATCCAAAAGATAGACCAAATGCCAGCTTGTTTTAGTGAAATTTTTCTCATCATGTTTATGAGCAAAAAGATCTATTCCAAAGGCAAGTGATGCCATTATAAGAAAAACTATAATTGTTTGAATTTCTAATGCGTTCAACTTTTATCCTTAAAATTTTAGTAAGGCATCATCAAGACTTCTACTATCTCGCCTTTTTTAAGAATTTCTTTATACATTGGGATCATTAAAAGTGCAGCCTTGTTTGTTAAATTATTTACGATCGCTGAACTGCCAAGCTTTTTGCCATTTAGATTTACAAAATTTTTTCCTTCACGATTTTCTAAATTTACAGCCGTAAATTCTAAAAATGGCGAACGCTTTTTATAGTCTTCGTCCATTATCGCCGTGATCTTTGGCTCTTCTTGACCAAACCACGCATTTATTAAGACCCTTACGTAAAGCACACACATAACCATTGCCGAGTACGGAAATCCTGGCAGTGCAAAGATATATTTATCGCCTGACTTTGCCACTCTGATGTGACGGCCCGGTTTTATGGCAGCACCTTCGATGATAAGACTAAAATTTTCATTTAAAGCGCCTTTTACAAAGTCGTAATCACCCATGCTTATGCCACCAGTAGTCACTAATATATCAGCTGATTTTAGTGCGTTTATGATCGCTTTTTCGACAAGCTCAGCCTTATCTCTTACGATCTCGCAAAGGATCGGCTCTGCGCCCATTTTGCGTATCTGCATAGCGATGCCTACGTGATTTGAGCTGTGAATTTGTGCTGGATTTTCTAGTGGCTCACCAAGGTCTTTTATCTCGCTGCCAGTCGCTAGTATCGCAACTCTTGGGCGTATGAAAACGCTTATGTGAAAGTGGCCAAGCTCTGCTAGAAGTGCGATTTCAGCGTAGCTTAGACGTGTGCCTTTTTTGATCAAAATTTCGCCTTTTTTGTAGCTCTCGCCCACTTCGCGCACGGCAAAGCCCTTTGGTACACTCTTTTTAATAATTATTTTTGAGCCGCTAACCTCGACATTTTCTACCGGCACAAGAGTATCAGTGCCTTCGCTCATTAGTGAGCCAGTGAAAGTTTTGACGCATTTGTTGCTCTCTATAACCAGCCCTTTATCGCTTCCAGCGGGCAGGTCTGTGATGAGTTCAAGCTCGCTTAGGCCATCTTTAAAGGCAAAAGCGTATCCGTCCATCGCTGAAACCGGCTTTGCTGGGTAATTTTCAGCGGCTGTCACGTCGTAGGCGATATTTCTATCAAGTGCGTCCGTAATGGCTACTTTTTCGACCTTTTCCCACGCATTTATTGTATCTTTTAGAATTTTTAGGCTATCTGCGTAACTCATAAAATCTTTCATTTTTATCCTTTTTATGAAATTTTTGCATATTTTATCCATTTCGCTCTTAAAAAATTAATCTTTGTTTTATTTAATGATTATTAAAATGTCGTTTAAGAAATCAGTTTGATTTTACCCTATACACAGGAATATTCATGAATAAAACAGTGCTTTACATTATTGCAGGTGCAAGCTTAGGCATTCTTGGCCCAGTGCTTGTTTATTTTGGCAACCCAGCAAATATGGGCGTTTGCGCGGCTTGCTTTTTAAGAGATAGCGTAGGTGCTTTTGGCTTTCATCAAGCCAAAGTGGTACAGTATCTAAGGCCTGAAATTTTAGGGCTTATCATCGGAGGCTTTTTAGCTAGCCTGTTTTGGAGTAGAAATTTTACTCCAGTATCTGGCAGTGCAGCATTTTCTAGATTTTTCCTAGGTGTGTTTGCTATGATTGGTTGCCTTATCTTTTTGGGTTGTCCATGGAGAGCGTTTTTGCGTCTTGGCGGAGGAGATATGACTGCTATTGCTGGTCTTGTCGGTCTATTTGCTGGCGTTTTTGTTGGACGATTTTTCAAGAAAAATGGTTACGTCATACCTGAAAATGATGCCACAACAAAACCAGTTGCATTTTTGCCATTAATCATTGCTATTTTGCTTTTAATAGCCCTTGTCTTTGGTTTAAAACTTGGCGATAATGGTGCATTATTTAGCTCAGAAAAAGGCCCAGGTTCACAGCATGCAAATATCTTTATCTCACTTATTTGCGCCATTGTTATTGGCATTTTTATGCAAAGAAGTAAATTTTGTTCGGTTGGAGCGATTAGCAAAGTTTTTGAGCGTGATCTTTCAATGTTTTATGGCATTGTATCTATCATCGTTTTTGCAAGTATCACAAATTTAGCTCTTGGACAATATAAATTTGGCTTTGAAGCTCAACCTATCGCTCACAATGACGTTCTTTGGAATTTTCTTGGCATGAGCTTGGCTGGTCTTTGCTTTAGTCTAAGTTATGGCTGCCCAGGCAAACATTTAGTGCAAATGGGAGCTGGAAATTTAAGCTCAGCTGTATTTGTTTTAGGCATGGGAGCAGGCGCTGCGATAAGCCATAACTTCATACTTGCAAGCTCTGGAGCTGGCATCACTCCTTATGCTCCATATGCCGTAGTGATCGGCTTTATCTATGCTATTTATGTCGGAGTTTTTACTAAAAAAGCATAATATAAATTTGGCTGCCTTTGCAGTCAAATTTACTCACTTTTTATATCTATAATTTCATCAAAAAGTTCAAAAAGCTTGTGTTGATGTGCGATCATTAAAATACTAGCCTTAATCTTAAAATTTTTTAGCGGCAATAGTAATGCATTTTGTTTTAAGATATGGCAAACGATAATTCTAAATCGAACTGAAATTTTAACAATGAATTGGTAAAAATTAATAAACATCAATATAAATATTTTAAACTATTTTGATATAGAATATCGATTTTAATTTTATCTAAAGGAATTCTATGAAGTTTAGTATACTTGCTTTATCACTGATCTTTAGCTCGCTCTGGGCTTTAGATACAAATAACAGTGATTATTCAGTTGTTTTACCAACTATCGAGGTGGAAGGTATCTCGGAGCAAAATACCCTAAAAGGTTATATCGCGTATGATAGTGCGGATATCAATAGAAATGGGCTTAGTAACAAAGAGACGCCACAAACTATCGAAAATATCGATATACAAAAAAATAGAAACTATGGCACAAACGACCTTTCAAGTATCCTTGAGGGAAATGCTGGCATTGACGCAGGCTACGATATGAGAGGTGAGAGTATCAAGATAAGGGGTTTTAGCGTAGATGGCGGCGATATATATAGAGATGGTGTTAGAGACTCAGGACAGATAAGACGTAGCACAGCAAACGTTGAGAGAGTTGAAATTTTAAAAGGACCAGCTTCGATCTTGTATGGAAGAAGTGACGGCGGTGCGGTTGTAAATTTGGTTAGCAAAAAGGCAAATTTTATACCTGTTTATAAGCTTTCAGGTAGGGTTGGTAGCTGGAGTAGATATGGCGGTGGTATAGATGTAAACCATGTAGTAAATAATCAACTAGCCGCAAGACTAACGACTGATATGGAACGTGGAAAGTCATGGAGAGAGGGCGTAAAATATAAAAATTTTATGGTAAGTCCAAGCGTTGTAGTGACAAACGATGGTGGAACGGTGAGTTTTGAGGCGCAATACACATATGATAATGCTTGGCGTGTGCCTGATAGAATGCCAACAAAAAGTGTCTATGATAAACTTGGTATCGATTATACAAAGGGATTTTCTCACGATGGAGACTTTGTTGAAGATAAGCTTCATTTCTTTCGTACTGAGCTAAATGCAGAGTTAGTAAAGGACATGAATTTAAAATGGGTTTTTGGTTATAGAAAAGCTAGTCAAAATTTTGACCATTATTTTAGTGGTACCATCATGCCCGGAAATAGACTAAAGCAAAACTATGCTAAACAACAAACCGATAATGACACACTCTCAAATGCCATAACACTTACAAAAGAGCTTGAATTTACAAGATTTAAGCATAATCTTACTTTTGGATATGACAACAGCGTAGAAACTCGCCATCCAAGGCTTTGGTTTGATAGTGCAAAAAATGTGACCATAAATCCATACGCATCAAGATCAAGTTGGGGTAGTGTGGGCTACATACCACTTAATACTGATAATAAGCATAAAGCCATAAATAATGGAGTATTTCTCGAGGATTTAATAAGCTTAGACGACAAATATAGGCTACTTGTTGGTGGAAGGTTTGACTTTTATAAATTTAAAACAAGAAATATTACAAATATGACAAATAGCTACAAAGGGCACTCTTTTAGTCCAAGAGTTGGCTTGCTATGGGATTTTTTACCAGAGCATACTGCATATGCTTCATACTCAAAGAGTTTTGCCCCATACGGTGGCCGTGGAAATATAGGTATAAGTATAGGCGATACAACGATGCTTGATCTAAAACCGCAGAATAATGAGCAATATGAAATCGGCTTAAAAGCACATGGGCTGATAATAGATTTAGCTCAAACTTAGCGATATTTCAGATCGAGCATAACAATATAAGATACCAACCAGATTCTAAAAATGATCCATATACATGGGCAGTTCGCGGCAAGGAGCGCAGCCGCGGTATCGAGCTAAACATCTTGGGTCAAATTTATGAGAATTTATATCTTAGAAGCTCTCTTGGATATATGAGAGCCATTATCGCAAGTGATAAATCAAATCCATTAAACGAAAAACTTAATCTAAAAAATACAACTAACTGGCAGGGCAATGTTTTTTTAAGATATGCTAAAAACGATAAATGGTATGTCGAAAGTGGCGTAACCGGGTACTCCAAAAGATATAGTTACGATGTAACTAAAACAAGCGTAACCGATCAACACTTGCCCGGCTTTGTAAGGCTTGATGCAAGTGCTGGATATAACTTTAATGAACACGCTCAAATAACACTGGCAATCAATAATATCTTAAATAAAAAATACTGGCGTTCTGATTCAAGACCGGGTGATGAGAGATCGTTTATGCTAAATATGCACTACACTTTTTAACTAAAATTTACACCGCCTTCTATTTGGCGGTGTAATCTTTTGTTAT
This sequence comes from Campylobacter concisus, assembly GCF_001891085.1. Lineage (NCBI taxonomy): Bacteria > Pseudomonadati > Campylobacterota > Epsilonproteobacteria > Campylobacterales > Campylobacteraceae > Campylobacter > Campylobacter concisus. The sequence continues at coordinate 109,426 of NZ_JXUP01000001.1, read as the reverse complement.
GTGAAATTTGGAGAAAATTAGCCACCAAGGATGGCTAAATTTGAAATTATCTTAAAATTTGAATCTTTGCTTTCGCGCGGAGTTTGTCAAAATAATCAGCCATAAGTTTTTCTTGCTCACCTTGATAAAGCTCGTTTATAACATTATCCTTAACATCTGCAAAACTTGGAGTGTATGAGCCGATCTTCTCTTTTACTAAAAACATATCAAAGCTGTCAGGCCCTTGCAAAGGCTGTGTGTAGTCACCGTTATTTGTGCTTGAGATGATCGCAGCAAGCCTTGGATCTATGTTTTGATAGTCCAAACTAACCTCTTGTGTTTGCACGCCGTCTAGTAGCTTCGGACTTGTCTTTTGAGCCTCAAGTAGCTCAGGATCTTTTGCTCTATAAACTACGACTCTAGCGGTGCTAAAGACCTTAAATTTATCAGGATTAGCATCAAAATACATCTTTGCTTTTTGCTCATTTACATTTTTGCCAGCTTCAGCCAAGATGCTTTTATAAAGCTTTTCTTGAAGCATCTTTTTTTCTATTTTGTTTTTAAACTCCAAAAAGTCCATGCCTTGGGCTTGGATAGAGCTTCTAAACTGCGAATTTGTCATACCATTTTGCTTTGCGATTGATTCGATTCTATCGTTTAGCTCAAATGGCGTTACGCTAATGTTTAAATTTTTTATCTGAGCATCTTCGAGTCTATCTCTTATGAGTAAATTTAAAGCATCTTGTTCGCTAGCTCTTAGCTGCTCTTTCAAGCTGTAAACTTCATAAAGCGTGATTGGTTCGTTCTCTACAATGGCTGCGATACCGTTTATCATCTGAGCCGAATATAAATTTAAAGCACTTAGCATGCCAGCAGCCAAAAAGAGCAATTTTTTCATAATAAAACCTTTATTTAAGTATTTAGTAAATATAATTTTGGGCAATTATAACATAAAAATAAGGCACAAAATGATAGTTACTAGATTTGCTCCTTCGCCTACTGGTTACCTACATATAGGCGGACTTAGGACAGCCCTTTATAATTATTTATATGCAAGAGCTAATAATGGAAAATTTTTACTTCGCATCGAAGATACTGACCTAAAACGAAATTCAGAAGAAGCCACGCAAGCCATAAAAGAGGCATTTGCTTGGTGCAAGCTAGATCACGACGGCGAGGTGACCTACCAGTCAAAGAGATTTGATCTTTATAAAGAGTATGTTAAAAAACTACTTGAAGAAGGCAAGGCATATAAATGCTACATGAGCAAGGACGAGCTTGAAGAGCTTAGAGCTAGCCAAGAGGCAAGAAAAGAGCGTCCAAAATATGACAACAGATATAGAGATTTTACTGGCACGCCTCCAGCTGGCATCGAGCCAGTCATCCGTATAAAAGCCCCATTAAGTGGCGAAATCGTCATACATGATGGCATAAAGGGCGAGGTTAAATTTAAGGTTGAAGATATCTTGGATGATTTCATTATCGCAAGAAGCGACGGCACACCGACTTATAACTTCACGGTCGTAATAGATGATGCATTAATGGGTGTAACAGATGTCATCCGCGGCGATGATCACCTCTCAAATACCCCAAAACAGATCGTTCTTTACGAGGCACTTGGCTTTAAGGTTCCAAAATTTTATCACGTCGCTATGATAAACGGCGAGGATGGCAAAAAGCTTAGCAAAAGGCACGGCGCAACTGATGTTATGGAGTATAAAAAGATGGGCTATTTGCCTGAAGCACTCTTAAATTTTCTCGTTCGTCTTGGCTGGAGCCACGGCGATGATGAGATTTTTACTATTGAGGATATGCTTAAATACTTTAATCCAAACGACATCAACAAAAGCTCAAGCACTTATAATGCTCAAAAGCTTGACTGGCTAAATTCTCACTACATTAAGACACTGTCTTACGAGAGACTAGCACATGATATGCTTGAGTTTGGTGTGGATTTTAAGGCTTTGGTAAAGGGTGAGCTACTGCTAAATTCGCTCCGTGAGAGATCAAAGACACTAATCGAAATGGCAAATAGTGCAAACGCGATAATCAACGCTCCAAAAAGCTACGATGAGAAAGCTTGGGCTAAATTTATAAATGAAAATAGCAAAGAAATCTTGGCTAAATTTGCTCAAATTTTAGACCGTGACCTCGACGCGAAGAGCTATGAAGAGCTAACTAATAAATTTTTAGAGCAAAATGGCTTAAAGCTAAAAGACCTAGCTCAGGCTCTAAGGATAGCGCTAACTGGCTCAAGCGTGAGTCCAAGCATCTTTGAAGTGCTTGAAGTAGTGGGCAGTAGCGAGACTAAAAATAGAATACAAAATTTATTAAAGGAAGAGAAATGACACATGTAACTAAAGAAGAAGCATTAAACTACCATATAGGCGGTAAGATCGAGATAAAGGTAAAGACGCCTTGCGAAACATCAAGAGACCTTTCAATGGCCTATACACCAGGCGTTGCAGAGCCTTGCAAAGAGATAGAAGCTGATAATGAACTAGCTTATAAATATACAAATAAAGCAAATCTGGTAGCCGTCATCACTGATGGCACAGCTGTTCTTGGACTTGGTGATATTGGCGCCATCGCTGGTAAGCCAGTTATGGAAGGAAAGTCAGTCTTATTTAAAAAATTTGCAAACGTTGATGCCTTTGACATCGAGCTAGACGAGCATGATCCAGATAAGATCGTTGAGATTTGCAAGGCTCTTGCTCCGACATTTGGCGGTATAAATTTAGAAGATATCCGTGCTCCAAAGTGCTTTGAGATCGAGCGCAAGCTACAAGAAGCAGTCGATATCCCAGTCATGCATGACGATCAGCACGGCACGGCGATGATAACAAGTGCTGGCATGATAAACGCGATGGAAATTTCTGGCAAAGATATCTCAAAGATAAAGATCGTAGTTAGCGGCGCAGGCGCAGCTGGCATTGCATGCGCGAAGATGTATAAAGCGCTTGGTGCAAAACACATCGTAATGATAGATAGTAAAGGCGTCATTCACTCAAAAAGAACAGATCTTACACCTGAAAAGGTAGAGTTTGCACTTGAAACTGAGGATAGAACTCTAGCAGACGCGATGAGGGGTGCTGATATGTTTTTAGGTCTTTCTAAGCCTGGTGTGCTTACAAAAGAGATGGTTACTTCAATGAATAAAGAGCCTATCATCTTTGCTTTGGCAAACCCAGTGCCTGAAATTTATCCAGAGGATGTTGAGGCTGTAAGAAGTGACGTAATGATGGGTACAGGCAGAAGCGACTATCCTAACCAAGTAAATAACGTTTTAGGTTTCCCTTTTATCTTTAGAGGTGCACTTGACGTTAGAGCTAAAAAGATCACTGAAAATATGAAAATGGCTGCAGCTAGAGCACTTGCACAACTTGCAAAAGAGCCAGTGCCAGCTGAAGTTTTAAAAGCAAGTGGCGTTAGTGAGCTAAAATTTGGCAAAGAGTATATCATCCCAAAACCATTTGACAAACGCGTGCTAACAGCGGTTGCTCCAGCAGTTGCAAAAGCTGCGATTGAAGATGGTGTAGCGAGAGTAAAAGATTTTGATGTTGAGGCTTATAGAGCCAAACTTGCAAAAGGATTTTAAAATTTAGCCCAAATTTTGGGCTAAACTCTTTTTGGCATTTTGTAAAGATAAACCCTGTAAAAACAGTAAATTTAAGGATAAAAAATGCAAAACGTGAAGCTCATCTCACACCCACTGATCGAGCATAAATTAACCATTCTACGTGATAAAAACACCCAGCCTTTTCAGTTTCGCATGCTAGTTGATGAGATTAGCTACCTTATGATCTTTGAGGCGACTAGAAATTTAAAGGTAAAAGATGTCAAAGTCCAAACTCCAGTTGCGGTGGCAGACGCAAAAAGACTAACTACAAAGGTGATGATATGCCCTATTTTAAGGGCTGCTCTTGGCATGCTTGATAGCGTCTTTACCATCATACCAGATGCGAGTGTTGGCTTTTTGGGCTTTCAGCGAAACGAAGAGACAGCGCAGGCTGAGTTTTTCTACGCAAAGCTTCCAAAAGACGCAAAAGAGCGCATGGCTATCATCATCGATCCTATGTTTGCAACTGGCGGCACGGCGATAGATGCGGTCAAATTCTTGCGTGAAAAGGGCGTTAAAGAGATCAAATTTATCTCTATCATCGCTGCACCTGAGGGGCTAAAGAGATTTAGTGAAATTTACCCAGACGTCGAGGTCTATACAGCATCGATCGATGAGAAATTAAACGAGAAAAACTACATCGTTCCAGGTCTTGGCGATGCTGGTGATAGAGTTTTTAACACACTTTAAGGGCAAAATTTGAATAAAAGACTTTTGCCAGCCTTAGTCGCCTTTGTAATAGCCGTAATTGTTGGCACTTTCTTTTTCTCAAATAATGGTAGTGAGGCAAATAAAAACGCTCAAATTTTACTTGAACAGCTAAACAAAGAGGGGCAAAAGAGCCAGAGCCTTGCAGAAAACGGCTCATACACTTCAAAAGATGAGGTCGCTCTTTATATCTATAAATTTAACAAGCTTCCAAAGAATTTCATAACCAAAAAAGAGGCACTTGAACTTGGCTGGGACGCAAAAAGTGGAAATTTATGGCAGATAAGCGGCGGCAAAAGTATCGGCGGAGATAGATTTTCAAACAGAGAAAAGAGGCTACCTGAAGCTGATGGCAGAAAGTGGTTTGAGTGCGATGTAAATTATAATGGTGGCAGGCGCGGCGCTGAGAGAATTTTATACTCAAACGACGGACTTATCTACTACACGCCTGATCACTACGAGCATTTTTACCTGCTTTATGAAAAGAGGATGCAATGAAAATCGTGATCTTAGATGCCAAAAAGATGCTCGAAAAAGAAAAAATGCATGAGTATTTTGCTAAGAAATTTGACCTGCCAGAGTACTACGGCAAAAATTTAGACGCACTCTTTGACTGCCTTTGCGAGATAAATGAGCCAATGCTTATAAAGCTAAAAAATGAAAATTCTTTGGATGATGACACAAAAGAGAGCTTGACTCGGCTATTTCGTGATGTTTGCAACGAAAACGAGCTAGTTAAATTTGAGCTTGTAAAAGATGAAAAATGATATTTGGAAAGATTGATTATCTAAATTTACTCCCATTTCACGTTTTTTTAAAATCAGCCCCACTAAGCTCTCAGATAAAAAAGGCGATCGAGTTTAAAAAGGGCGTGCCAAGCAAGCTAAATAGAGCCCTAAACGCTAGAAAAATCGACGCTGCGGTGATCTCAAGCATAGCTAGCAAAAAGGCAAATTTAAAGAAGCTAAATTTTGGAATAGTCGCCAAAAAAGATGTAAAAAGCGTGCTTGTGCGAAAGAACTCAGCCCCAAAGCCAGATCCTGCCTCAGCCAGCTCAAACGCCCTAGCCAAGGTGCTTAAACTAAATGGAGAGGTGATCATAGGCGACAGGGCGCTAAAGGCATACTTAAGCGAGGGTAAAGAGTGCTTTTATGATCTTGGTAAAATTTGGCACGAAAAGACAAATTTGCCATTTGTTTTTGGTAGATTTTCTTACGTAAAAAATGGCTCGTTTTACAAAAAACTGGTCGCAAAATTTCTACAAAAAAATGTAAAGATCCCAAACTATATCTTAGCCCAGTATGCTAAAAGTCGCGGCATAAGTGAGCAAGATATCAAGTGGTATTTGAAATTTATAAGCTACAAAATAGGTCCAAAAGAGCAAAAATCACTCAGAAAATTTTTTAAAGAAAATAGATTATTAAAAGTAGCAAAAAGAATTAAATTTTTATAGCTTCTTAGCAGCTGCCAAGAAGCTATAAAATTTAGTGATGCATGTGCATATTAGTTGAGTTATCATCACTCATATTTTGCATCATCATATTCATATGCATCTCACCCATATTTTGCATCATCTTGTGGTGATCGTGCATTGGCATATCTGCTGGCATGTTCATTGGCATATTCATATGCATACCCATCTCACCGTTTTCAGCCTTGTAGCCAGTTATGGTAGGATCAACCATGCCAAATATCATTGCGACGTGTGCGACGATCAAGGCAAATATGAGTAGGAAAAAGTGAAGCTTTAGCTTTGCCTTTTCGCTTGCGTTTTTGTAGATCAAATTTAGCTCTAAAAGCGCGATGCCAAGAAGTGGTATGACGCTGATGAGATATGAGTAGACAGCGATGACATCGGCATATCCACGCCATTTTATACTTGGATAAATTTTTGCCATAAAATAGATCACAAGAGCTGTAAAATAGACCCCAAGCACTATGCCAGCAAATTTGCCAACAGCCTTATAGCCAGCATTTTTACCGCTATCCATGTGATACATAGTGAGAAACTCCATCGCCACTAAAAGCTCCGTAAGCCCCACAGGTATCACCATGAAGAGGATTAGATTGTAAGGTTGATTGAGCGATAAAAGCTCCATGTAGTGTGTCATTACCATTGTAAGTCCTTTGTAAAAAATTTAAAGAAGATTAACGCCAAATTGCTAATAATTATAAAATATCAAGATAACAAATTTAAGCGGATGTTAAATTTACTCCTAGCTTGGCTAAGAGTAAATTTAAGCTAGTCTTTAAACTCGTGTGAGATGACTGGAGAAAATTCCTCCCAATGAAGCTTTGTTTTAAATGTTGGCATCTTGCTTTGAAATGGCTCTTTCTTAAGAGCTGCCATGGCGACACTATCGCCTTTTGGCTTAGCCGGTGCTTCTACGTTTAGTATAGAGCGTTCAAGGTCGATGAAATCTTTTAAAATAATAGTATATGATTTAAAGAAATTTGCCTCTTTGTGAGCCAAAAGTAGCGAGCCAAACTCATCTACAAATAAATTTAAGGTCTCAGAAAATAGCTTATTGCTAATATTTTTTGCATCATTAAACTCATCTTTTAAAAATGTAGCCATCGCTAAAAATATAAATCCAACGTAGTCCTCGCTATCTTTGCAAAGCTCGCTATCACGTCTATATGGGCTTAGTTTTAAACATTCAATAACCCTAAGCCTAGCTGCTCCGTTATCTCTGCCCTCTTCATAAAATGAAGCACTTAAGGGGATATTTGTAAAGCCAAAAAGAACGTCATTTTGTTCTTTTGAAAATTCTTCAAAGCTAAATTTATCTAAATTTTTAAACGCAGCATCACTATCCTCGCTCAAAGGATTTGCGCTTAAGTATTTTAGCTGCTCTTTCCACCTTGAAAATTTCTCATCATTTGTGTAAAAAAACATAGGATATGCTAGAAATTCGTAAAAATATGATCTTGCTTTTATGATGTTTTTATCCATTTAATAAATCCTCTTTCATCGCGTTTATTTGGGCTTGAACCATTAGTTTGGCCTTACAGTCAGCACAGCAGTAAAGCGCTTTTATCTTAACCCTATCGTTGCCAAATCTTGGTTGCATTATAGTTGCGATCTTTTCGACCGCTTTTTTAGTCGCAAACTCTTTTCCGCACTCAACACAGGCAAAAAGCTCATCTCGTGCCAGTTCATTATAGGTAAAAAACTCAGGCTTAAGAGAAATTTTTCCAATCTCAAGGCTTATGGTATCTTTTTCAGCACAGCTTAGTTCGCAGTATCCGCAAGCTGTACAGACGCTTGGATTAAATAAAATCGAATTTGTCTTTTTATCAGCCACTAGCGCACTTACGTTACAAGCGCCAACGCAACTTAGACAAAGTGTACAGCTATCAGTGTTTATCTTGACATCGCCATATCTTATCATCTCACCGCTTTTTACCACGCCAAGATCTTCGCTACCTACTAAAAACTCGAGCCTTTTTGCAAAAATTTCTCTTTTTGGCAAGGCATATTCGTTTATCGTGTGTTGTGAGTCAGCTATAAATTTTGCCTTTTTGAGCACATCTTCAAGCTCATTTTTATCTTTAGCGTGATAGATCGCCGTCTCTTTAAATTTAAGCTCATAAATTTGATTTAAGATGCTAATGGCGTCTTTTTCGCCTTTGCCAAGAGTTTTGCTAAATAAAATCGCGCTCGCACCACTTTCTTGAAGCAATGTAATAAGATGCGCTTGATTTAACATATGTGGCGCTGATATGAAAAAAGGCAGGACATTTTCAGGTAGGCTTATATTTAGCTCATCTAAATTTGTTTCATTAGAGATTATTAGTGGAATTTTACCTTTGTAAAGTTTGGCAATAGTAGCAAATGAGTTTTGTGGCATAAGTGTAGAGTCAAGAGATCCGCTAGGGCAGACGCTAATGCAGTTGCCACAATTTACACAATCGATTTGTGAGAAAATAAGATGCTTTGTCTCGTCTTCTTTTAAAATGGCTACAGTTGGACAAACATCAACACAGCGTCCACAAATTTCATTTCGTCGTTCGTGATATTGACAGATCGAAGAGTCATATTGAGTTAGGCTTTTGTACTTAAATTTTGGAGTTTTTTCATTTAAAATTTTAAGCACAGCTTCGTCTTTTAGCCCAGCTATTTCATAACAGCCGCTTTGCTTTAGCATATAATCCCTTGCGTTTTCAACCAAGAAAAAGTCACAATCGACCTCAAATTCGTCATTTGCTCTAAGTACCAAAACACTAAGTTCGCCAGCTGCGCCATAAATAAATTTCACTTCAAAATGCGTTAATTCAATGACTTTATAGCCATTTTCTTTTAATAAATTTGCTAGCTCCTCACGGCCTGAGTTGCTTACTATTACGACGTTTTTTCCGACTTCTTTTTCGTAATCAACATCCTTTGCCATGTCAAATGCAGTTGCTCTTGCTTCATAAAGCAAAAGTGTATTTTTAGCTTTTTCTAAGACGCTTGCAGTTGTATTTTTTAGATAAAAATTTATCTCAGGTGCGGTAATGTTTGCTTTAAGCTTTGGCGAGTTAGAAACTAAATATTCTTCCTTTTCATTATTTATTTCTATCTGTTCATTTAGCATTAAAGTATCGTCAAAATCGTTATAAAAGCCAAATTCTTTCATAATTTCTCCTATTATCAAAAACAGGCTTATTTTAATATTAATGGGATTAATAGACTCTGAATTTTATATGTTCCTTTTTGCTCTAAGGTTTAATTTATAATATTTTTATGTTAAAATCACGGCTTGGTAAAACTAACTTACTAGGAGCACGAATTGAGCGATTTAAGAGATATCCCACAAGTTGATAAGATTATAAAAAACGAAGCATTTTCAGGATTTGATATAAATTTAGTCACATTGCTTGCAAGGCAAATTTTAAATGAAGTTAGAGCTAAAATTTTAAATGAAAATGCAAATTTTGCGTTGCAAGAAATAATAGATTTAATCCTAAATGAATATCATAAATTTAATGAATCAAGCCTTCAAAGAGTGCTAAATTTAACCGGTGTGACCATTCACACAAACCTTGCTAGAAGCGTCATAGATAAAGAAATTTTAAGCCGTGCAACTCCGGTAATCACAGGGTATTCAAACCTTGAATACAACCTAAAAACAGGCAGCCGCGGCAACAGATATGACTATATCGGTGAGATGATCGCAAGAGCATTTGGTTTTGAGGACGCTATCGTCGTAAATAATAACGCAAGTGCTGTATTTTTGGTGTTAAACACCTTTGCAAAGGGCAAGGAAGTCGTCGTTAGTAGAGGCGAACTAGTCGAGATCGGCGGTAGTTTTAGAGTGCCAGAAGTTATGGCAAATGCGGGCTGCTTTTTGAAAGAGGTTGGCACGACAAACAAAACTAAGCTAAAAGACTACGAAGAGGCGATTAGCGAAAATACGGCGATGCTTGTAAAGGTTCATCGCTCAAATTTCGACATCGTGGGCTTTAGCGAAGAGGTTACAGCAAATGAACTAAGTAAATTGGCATGTGAGCAAAATTTGATAGATTATTTTGATCTTGGCAGTGGATTTTATGGAAATTTGCCGTTTAACTTAGACAAAAATGAGCCAGATCTAAAAAATTTAAAAGATGTTTCGCTAGTTAGTTTTAGCGGTGATAAGCTGCTTGGTGCGGTGCAGTGCGGCATCATTATTGGCAAAAAAGAGCTCATCGCAAAACTTAGAAAAAACCAGCTTTTAAGAATGCTTCGCGTAGATAAAGTGATTATCTCGCTTTTGGCTGAGAGTATGAAAGCTTATTTAAATAAAGAATTTGAGCTAATCACAACACAAAAACTGCTTCACAAAAGCGTAAAAGAGCTTGAAAGCTTAGCAAATTTTATAAATAAAAATTTAAAAACTCCGATTGAGATAGTTCACACACAAACCTTTGTGGGAGGCGGTGCGATGCCAAATAAAAAAATTCCAAGCGTGGCTTTGGCGGTTAGTGGAGATGCGGTTTTAAATGAGCAGAAATTTAGGCAAAAAAAGGTGATCGGCCGCATAGAAAATGATAAATTTTTGCTTGATTTAAGAACGCTTTTAGATGACGATGTAAATGAACTAATAAAAATAATAAATGAAACGGAAGAAAAATGAGTTTAATAATAGGAACAGCAGGGCATATCGACCACGGAAAAACCGCGCTTATAAAGGAACTAAACGGCTTTGAGGGGGACAATCTTGAAGAGGAGAAAAAGCGTGGCATAACGATCGATCTAAGCTTTTCAAATTTAAGTAAAAATGATGAAAATATCGCATTTATCGACGTGCCAGGGCATGAAAATCTCATAAAAACGATGATAAGTGGTGCGTATGGCTTTGACGCGTGCTTATTTGTAGTGGCGGCAAATGACGGCCTTATGCCTCAAAGCTTGGAGCACCTTGAAATTTTAAATCTTCTTGGTGTGAAGTCTTTGATCGTGGCACTTACAAAGTGTGACCTCGTAGATGAAGCGACTATAAATTTAAGAAAAAAAGAGATAAGAGATGAAATTTCTAAATTTAAAAACCTGCAAATTTTAGAAATTTTTGCCGTTAGTATAAAGGATAAGGCAAGCATTGACGAGCTTAGAAACTACCTCTTTACGCTAAGAGCTAAAAAGCGCGATGAAGACGGCGTTTTTAGATACTACATCGATAGGGTTTTTAGCCTAAAAGGCATCGGAAATGTTGTAACTGGCACCGTTATAGAGGGAAGCGTTAGTAAAAATGAGAAGCTTTTTAACTACGACGCTGGTAAAGAGGTGCTAGTAAGAAGCGTGCAAAGCCATGATAAATTTGTAGATAATGCAGGGGTTAGCAGCCGTGTGGCGCTAAATTTGACAGGAATTGAGCTTAATGAGTTAAAAAAAGGGCAGTTACTTAGTAAAAAAGGCTATTTTAGAGGATTTAGAGAGGTTGATGCGGTCGTAACTGCTAAAAATCTCATTCACTCGCAAAGCGTAACCTTTTGCGTAGGAGCTAAAAATGTGCCTGCAAAGGTGCTAATCCTTAGCCAAAAAGATGATTGCTACTTTGTTACTTTTAAATTTCAAAGCGATATGTTTTTGAAATTTGACGAGGCATTTGTGCTTATCTCAGATGCACGCGTGATAGGCGGTGGCAGAGTGCTAAATCCTGTGCTTGAGCCACTAAAAAAGGCTGGCAAAATTCTCTTTTTGGCTGCACTTTTAAAGCATGATTTCATTGGGGCATTTTCTATACTTAAAGAAGCCCACAAAAATGGCTTTGGCATAATCTCTTCTTATCAAAGATTTGGACTAAGTCACGAAGAGGCCGTAAATGTGGCTAAAAAAGTCTCAAACGTCTTTGTCGATGAAAAGGCTTTAAATATCTACGATCTAAGCGCGGTTGAGCGGATAAAGTCTGTGGTTAAATTTATGATAGAAAAGAACGAATTTGCCGTTTTCTCAGCTCAAAGTATAAGCTTAAAGCTTGCTTGGGCTAGTCAAAATTTGGCTCAAAAAGCACTTGATGAGCTTGAAAGTATAAACTTGATTTCTAAAAATGATGGCGTCTATACAAAAAAGGGTGTTGATATAAGCAAACTAAAAGTAAGGCTTGAAGAGAAAATTTATGAAATTTTAGAAAGCGGAAAGCTAGCTCCAACGGCACCTTATAATATATATGATGAGCTGGAAATAGATAGGCTAAGTGGCGATAATGCACTTAAAAAACTAACTGCAATGGGCAGGGTTGTAAGGCTGGAGCATAACCTTTTCATTACAAGAAATTCGCTAAAAATGGCACTTGATAAGCTAAGAGAGATCATCAAAAACCAAGGATTTGTAAATGTCACAAATGCCAAGGATGCACTAAATCTAAGTAGAAAATATGTAATCGCTTATCTTGAGCAGCTTGATCTTGAGAGTGACATAATAAAGCAAGGAAATGATAGAGTTTTTCGCGGTTAGTATTCATTTACAAAAAGCAAATATAATCCGCCAAATTTTTTAAAAGGAAAAAAATGAAAAAAGTGGTTTTGGCCTCAATATTAGCGGCAACTAGCCTAATGGCAGCAAGCGATAAGCAAATAGAAGATTTTTACTCAGAAGTTTTTAAAAATCAAAATATCGATGGTGTTAATGTAAAAGTCGTAGAACGCACTAAAATTTTAGATGATATAGAAAAAGTAAGCTTAAAATTTAGCAAAGGGGATATGTCTCAAGAAGATGTGACTTTTGTTAAGGGCGATCTTATGTTTCCTGATGTTGTAAATTTAAAGGAGCAGAAGTCTTATTTAGCTGAAGAAAAAAAGGTAATCGCAGAAAAAGCAGCACTTGATTTAGTAAAATCACTAGCTAAAATTTATAAAAATGAAGACAAGGCAAATGTTGTAACTCTTGGCAATGATAGCAAAAAGCCAACTCTTATTATGTTTTCAGATCCTGAATGCCCATATTGTAGAGCCGAGCTAGCAAAGGTCGAAACGACATTAAAAGACAATAACGTTGAAATCATCCTAACTCCAGTGCATGAACTATCATCTTTGCAAAAAAGTGCTTTGATCTATAAAGATATAAAAAATGCAAAAAGTGATAGCGATAAGGTTAAAATTTTAAGAAAGTATTTCTCTGAAGATTATAACGTGGATGAAAAAAATGTTAGCAAAGAAGAGAGCGACAAGATCGATACTTTACGTAAAAAATATTTCTCAGCTGGCGTTAGATCAGTGCCATTTATTATAAACAAAAGTGATCTAAAATAACTTTTTCTAGGGAGCTCTCCCTAGAATTTATACTTTAAATTAGCCTTTCTCTCAAAATTCATAAAAGTTAAAATATTAAATATATTTTCTTATATTTTTAACAATAACTTAACATATTTAATTAAAGCTTTATATTTACTTTGATTATCTTGCAATTATGCTAAATTTGCAGAGTTTAAATCTAGGCTATAAAAAGCCCTGAAATAGGCCTTGCAATATTTTAGAATTTCTAAAGTTGCAAATTGTGAAGACCAATCAAACCAAATTCTCAAATTTTTAAGTTTGAGAGCTAAGGAGAAAAAATGCAAGGATCAAGAAGAGATTTTCTAAAAAAATCTCTAAAAGTCGGTGCTGCCGGCGGTGTACTCGCAGTCTCAGCCGTAGCAAAAGTGACTAGTGACGACTTAGCTCCTGATGACAATGGTGTCGTCGTTGGCAAGTCAAACAAAAAAGAGGTGCTTTATAAAAAAAGCAAGAACTGGGAAACCTACTATAAAATCGCTTACTAAGGGAGAAAACCATGAGTGATGCACGTATAGGAAGACGTTCATTTTTAAAGCTAGCCGCACTTGGTGCTGGAAGTACAATGGCTTTTGGAGAAAATGAAACGATAAGAAAAGCAAGTGATGAGGAGATAAAAAATCCTTTCCCTGGCTCAAAAAAGGTTAGAACGATTTGTTCTATTTGCTCAGCAGGCTGTGGTATCGAGGCCGAGGTAAAAGATGGTGTTTGGGTTCGTCAAGATATGGCGATGCACCATCCGATATCTCAGGGCTCACACTGCTCAAAAGGTATCGATCAGATCGATCTTACACACAGCAAACAACGCATCAAATATCCTATGAAAAAAGTTGATGGTAAATGGCAAAGAATTTCATGGGATCAAGCTGTAAATGAGATCGGCGATAAGATGCTTCAGATCCGCAAAGAAGATGGCCCTGATAGTGTTGTTTTCTTAGGATCGGCTAAATTTAACAACGAACAGTCTTACTACTTTAGAAAATTTTGTGCATTTTGGGGTACAAACAGTAACGATCACGTAGCAAGAATTTGACATAGCGCAACAGTCGCCGGTGTGGCGAATACTTGGGGTTATGGCGCGATGACAAACCACTTTGGAGATATGGCTGCGAACTCAAAATGTATATTTATCATTGGAGCGAACCCAGCTGTGGCAAACCCAGTTGGTGGCATGAAGCACACTTTACAAGCAAAAGATAGAAACAATGCAAAAGTAATTGTAGCTGATCCAAATTTTACAAAGACAGCTGCACATGCTGATCTTTATTTGAGACAAAGATCAGGAACTGATATTGCGCTTGTTTATGGTCTTATTCATATCATTCTTAAAAATGGTTGGGAAGATAAAGAATTTATAGAAAATAGAACTTACGGTATTGATGAGATAAGAAAAGAGGCTGAGCACTGGACACCAGAGGTTACATCTGATGTTACTGGAGTACCAGTTGATAAGCTACTAAAAGCTGCAGACATTCTAGCTCACACAAAACCAGGTACTGTTGTTTGGGCACTTGGCATCACTCAACACTCAGTTGGTACATCAAATACAAGAATTTTACCTATCCTTCAACTAATTCTAGGAAATATGGGTAAAGCAGGCGGCGGCTGTAATATCATTCGTGGTCACGACAATGTTCAAGGCTCAACTGATATGTGTAACCTTTCAGATAGCTTGCCAATGTATTATGGCTTAACTGATGCAGCATGGAAATATTATTGCAAAGGCTGGGGCGTTGATTATGATGAATTTATTAAACGCTTTGCAGTCTCAACAAAAGAGCCAAAACAAGGCGGTACTCCTGTTAAAAACACAGTCTTTGAAGAGTATTATTACCACGATCCTAAACATCCAGAAGATAGAAACTGGAGAAACGAAAAAGGCTGGTCACTTTCAAAATGGTGGCAAGGCGTCTTGAAGGAGGAGAATACATTTAGTAGTGGTGCATTGAGAGTTCTTTGGGTTCAAGGAACTGGTCTAACGTCTATGGCGCACCTAGCTAAAATTCAAGAAGCAGCTTCAAAACTAGATATGATCGTTGTGGCTGAGCCATTTGTAAATGAAATTTCTATCCTTTCAGACAGAAAAGATGGCGTTTATATCTTGCCAGTAGCAACTGCATTCGAAAATGAAGGTCACCTAAGTGCTACAAACCGCTCAGGACAATGGAGAACAAAAGTCGTTGATCCACTTTACGAGAGCAAGGGCGATCACGAAGTAATGTTTGCGTTTGCTAAGAAATTTGGCTTTTACGATGAGTACGTAAAAGGCATGAAGATGGCTGTCGTAGATAGAGAGCTAAAACAAGTTAAAGATGACTTTGTATGGCCAGATGATGCGACAAATGAGATAGCAAGGGTTGGAAATTCTATCGGTTATGGCGGCAGAACTGCTGAGATGTTTAGACGTCACCAAGCAAACTGGGATAAATTTGACCCAGATACGCTAATAGGTCTTGGCGGCGAGGTAAAAGGCGAGTACTACGGCAAGCCATGGCCAGCATGGGATGAAAAACACCCTGGCACACCGATACTTTATGATATGAGTAAGCCTTATGTTGAAGGTGGTTCAGGCTTTAGAAATCGCTTTGGACTCGAACATAATGGCGTTAGTCAGCTAGCTAGCGAAGAGACAACACTTGTTGGCTCAGCTATAAAAGGTGGCTATCCACAAATCACAAAAGAGAATATAGAAAAAGTCTTAGGTATAACTCTAACTGAAGAAGAGAAAGCTAAGATGGGACCAAGCTGGAGCATGGATTATAGTGGTATTATCTTTGAAAAATGCCGTGAAAAAGGTGTTGTACCTTATGGTAATGCAAGGGCAAGAGCTATCGTTTGGGAATTCCTCGATCCTATTCCAAAACATAGAGAGCCTGTTCACTCACCACGCTGGGATCTTGTTCAAAAGTATCCGACATTTGAAGATCAAGCTAGAAATTTCCGTGTTTCTACTAAGTTTAAGTCAGAGCAACAAGCAAAAGATTGGTCAAAAGAATTTCCAATTGTGTTTAGTACGCAACGTGTCGTAAACTTAAGTGGTGCTGGCATGATCGAAAGAACCAGTAAATATCTATCAGCTATTACGCCAGAGATGTTTGCTAATGTTAATCCAGAGCTAGCTTTAAAATACGGCATAAAAGACCGCGATATGATGTGGATTCATAGCCCACAAGGCACAAAGATCAAAGTAAGATGCTATCACAGCCAGATGGTAACTCCAGATAGAATTTGTATGCCATACAACTTCGCTGGTATTATGCAAGGCGTTGATCTTTCAGCTCGCTATCCAGAGGGCACTAAGCCTTATGTTATCGGCGAGAGCTTTAACACAGTTACTAACTACGGATTTGACCCAGTTACTCAAATTTCAGAGTTTAACGCAGGTCTTTGCCGTATAGAAAAAGCTGAGGAAAATACATTTAAAACATCGTTTTTCCATGAATATGGCGAGAGAGACGCCATGGGTAAAGAGTAAGGAGGAATAAAATGGCAAGAATGAAATTTTTCGTAGATACTGATAGATGTATTAGTTGTTATGGTTGCCAAGTTGCTTGCTCTTCTGCTCATGAACTTCCAGTGGGAATTTATAGAAGAAAGGTCATTACACTTCACGATGGCATCGAGGGTAAAGAGGTCTCAACTACTATCGCGTGCCAGCACTGCACCGACGCACCTTGCGAGCAAGTTTGTCCGGTTGATTGCTTCTACATTAGAGCTGATGGCATCGTACTTCACGATAAACACAAGTGCATAGGCTGTGGATACTGCTTATATGCTTGTCCATTTGGTGCACCACAGTTCCCTAAAGATGGAGCATTTGGCGTAAAAGGCGTAATGGATAAATGTACTATGTGTGCAGGTGGTCCAGAGCCAACAAACTCACACGAGGAGAGAGAGCTTTACGGTCAAAATAGAATGGCTGAGGGTAAAGTGCCTATGTGTGCAGCAGTTTGTGCTACAAATGCACTTTTGGTTGGTGATGCAGCTGATGTGTCAAATGTATACCGCAAACGCGTTATGCTAAGAAATACAGGACTAAACGTATAACAATAAGGAGGGCGCTTGCTCTCCTTTTAAATTTATAAAATTTAAATTATCTTTATGATTTTTATAATCTAAAATTTCATCAATAATTTTTCTTATCTATTAAAATTAGCAAAAATATATAACTTTTTTATCTCGATATGAAATTTAACCCTAACCCTCTAAAGCCCTAAATTTACGTAAAGTTGATTATTAGATTGTAAAAAATATTATTTGTGCTTTCAATTTACATTCTTTTATGATAATCGTTTTTATTTTAATCAAAGTAAAAGATTGATAATATTCCAGCAAAATATATTTTACAGGTGGTTTAATTAATGAGTAAATTTTTCAAATTTATGCTTATTATGTTGTTGCCAGTTTGGCTAATGGCAAGAAACGAAGACTACGAGCAAGTAGCTGCTCAGATAAAAGAGTCTTTGCAAAAAGTGATGACTGAGTATAAAGCTGGCAATGTCGAGCAAGCCGTAGCCGACACTCAAAATGCTTATTTTGGTCTGTTTGAAGATGTCGAAGCTGGCATCAGAATAAATTTAGGTCAGAAAAAAGCTTACTCTATGGAGAAGCAGTTTGGCGAGATCAGAAAGGCGATAAAAGCTGGCGAAGCACCAGATGATGTGCAAAAAAGAATAGATCAGATAAATAGTGAAATCGCTGAAGTTTTGCCAGTTATTTTAAATGGACATAAGCTTGTTGGTGAGTACTCAGACAGCCCAGCACAAGCTGCTGCAAGTGGCTATGACACTTCTAAATTTATCCCTGAGTGGAAGGTGGCATTTGAAAATTTATCAGCTGCTCTAGATAAAGCTATAGCAAGCTACGAGGGCGATAAACAAGATGATGCTAAAAATTCTATCCAAGATGCTAAATTTAATGATTATAGAAACACTCAACTTGAAATCGCCGTTCGCCAATATATAGAAAATGGCAAAAGCATAGATGCTGACATCCAAAGAAAGATGGGTGAAGCGATCAGTGGCATCACAAATGGCATAAGCAAAGATGACTTTAAAGCAAAGCTAGAAGAGATCAAAAAGCTAGCGTATGACGCTATCGCTAAACTCCCAGCTGAAACAGTAAAACTAGCAAAAGTTGATATGAGCAGTGCAGTATCTAGCGATAGCAGCGAAGATAGTGGCACAGACTACACTCAAACTGTTAAAAACATAAATGACAAAATTCAAGCAGCCATCGCGCTTTACAAAGGTGGCAATAGTGCTAAAGCTATGGGCGATATCCAAGATATCTACTTTGATGAGTTTGAAGGTAGCGGCATGGAGAACAAAGTAGGTGCGATAGATGTAAATTTAAAAACAGCTATCGAAGCTACATTTGGTAACCTTGTAGCCCTTATGAAATCAGGTGCAGACGAAAAAACACTTGAAGAGAGTGCAAGCAAGATGTCATCTCAGCTAGCAGCTGCACTTGAGAAAACTAGCGGTTCAAACTCACCTTGGACGCTATTTATCTGGGCACTAACTATCATCTTAAGAGAGGGTTTTGAGGCTCTTATCATCGTTGCAGCCGTCGTTGCATATCTTGTAAAAACTGGCAATGCAAAAGCTATGGGTAAGGTAGTATATAGCTCAGTTGGCGTGGCTGTCATCTTAAGCTTTGTCATGGCTTGGATAATGAACATCATCTTTGGCGAGGCAGCAGGTCAAAAAAGAGAGCTTATGGAAGGCATCACGATGCTTGTTGCTGTGGGACTTCTATTTTATGTTGGCTTCTGGCTTCTTTCAAATGCTGGCGCTAAAAAATGGAACGACTACATCAAATCTCACGTATCTGAGTCTATCTCAAGTGGCTCAAGCACGGCGCTTTGGTGGACTGTATTTTTAGCGGTATTTAGAGAGGGTGCTGAGACAGTGCTCTTTTATCAAGCTCTGATTTTTGGTGCAAAAGACTCAGCCGGATACTCTATGATAGCAGCGGGCTTTTTAGTTGGCCTTATCATACTTTTGGTAGTCTATTTCTTATTTAAAATTTTCGCTATTAAAATTCCTATTAAGCCATTTTTTATATTTACATCAGCGATCATCTTTTACATGTCGATCGTCTTTGTTGGCAAAGGCGTTGGGGAGCTAGTTGAGGGCAAAATTTTCATCCCAACTATCATAAAAGGACTAAATTTTCCTGACTGGATGAGAGACTGGCTAGGACTTATGCCATATTATGAGAGCCTAGTGCCTCAAATAATTATGGTGCTTGCCCTTGTTGTTGGCATCGTTATCATGAAATCAAAACAAAATAAAAATTAATCTTATTTAAAGGAGAGGATATGAATAAAATTCTTAGTTCAGCTCTAGCACTTAGCCTAGCAGCTGGTTTTGCACTTGCTGGAGAGCACCCAATCGGCGAGCCTGTAGAGGCTAATGG
This sequence comes from Campylobacter concisus, assembly GCF_001891085.1. NCBI lineage: Bacteria > Pseudomonadati > Campylobacterota > Epsilonproteobacteria > Campylobacterales > Campylobacteraceae > Campylobacter > Campylobacter concisus. The sequence goes on along the minus strand of NZ_JXUP01000001.1, from coordinate 89,964 downwards.
CATGGAGATAGCTGCTGTTTATCTTGAGCCAATCGACATGGAGCCAAAAGGCGTTGATCTAGCTCCAAGCTTAGCTGATCTTCACCTAGAAGCTGACATCCACGCTGTAAAAGGCAATAAAAACGGCTTTGGCGAAGGCGAGTGGATCCCATATCTAAAGATCAACTATGAGCTAAAAAACCTTGATAATGGTAAAACTAAAAAAGGTACATTTATGCCAATGGTTGCAAGCGATGGCCCACACTACGGCGCTAACGTAAAAATGGATACAGGTGTTGGTAACTATGAGCTTAAATTCCACATCGACAATCCAGAAAAACAAGGCTTTGGTCGCCACGCTGACAAAGAGACTGGTGTTGGTAAATGGTTTGAGCCTTTCACAACAACTTATAAATTTCAATGGACAGGTGGTCCTGTTAAATAGTCACTTTGGGGCGTTCTCGCCCCTTTTTAAAAATTCTCATAGGGTTTAGTTATGTCAATTTACTTCTATCAGGTCTTTTTAGCCCTCCTTGGATTTACGCTTTTTGCTGCCTTAAATAACAATGGCAAAAGTTTAAAAACGATCTTTTTACCGTCATTTCTTGGTGTTGTTGCTGGTGTGCTTATCTTTAAAGCTGCTCGTCATGCGCTTGTTGATGACCAGTTTAAAATTTTCATAGATTCTGTGACACTGGTTTTTCTACTCATTAGCATTTTATGGATATTTTTCGAGCTTAAGATAGCAAAAATCGTAACGTTTTTTATTTTAGGCATCGGCTTTGGCTTTGGCTATAGCTCAAGTAGCGCTTTGTTCCCGTTATTTGGTGGCGAGCTGCTTGACACGCTTTCAGTCATAAGCTTCTTTTTGATGATCTTTGCGATGATCTTGATACTATTTTTATTTTTCTTCATTTCAAATTTAAAAGCAAGCATCCCATCATCAGTAGCTAAAATTTTAGCTCTTATCACATTGGTCTTTTTGCTAGTTGATAGAAGCTCACAAACTGCACTCGAACTTTTACGTGCAGGCGCTTTAAAGATAAGTAGCGAGCTAAATTCTCAAATTTTATCTATCAGCGCAAAAGGCATCTACGTCACAGAATTTAGTGCCTATTTTTACATAGCAGTGATCCTTCTTTTATGCATCATCGCGCTTTGCTTTGTGCCAAAGAGTATCGATAAGAGCACGTTTGGCTCTATCAAATACCGCTTTACAAAAGCCATTAGAGAAAATGTCTTTGACAATGCAAAATTTGCATTTTGCAGCGTTTTAATAGCGCTTGGATTTTCACTTTATTTTGATCTTTACGCATCTCGCCCACCTCAAATTTCAGAGCCGGTCTTGGTTGAGCCAGTGGGAGATAAATTTATATTTGATGTTGATATGCTAAAAGATAATGAACTTCACAGATTTGCCTACATCACAGATGAGGGTAAACAGATAAGATTTTTCTTACTAAACCGCTTTAGTGACCGCCCATCTCCAGTCATCGTCTTTGACTCGTGTATGATCTGCGGCGACATGGGCTATATCAAGAAAGGAAACGACCTTATCTGCATCTCTTGTAACGTCAGAATTTTCTTACCGTCAGTTGGCAAAGAGGGTGGTTGTAACCCGATCCCTATGGCATTTACCTTTGATGGTAAAAATATCATAGTTGATTACAAAACGATCGTCGCAGGGGCAAACTACTTTAGCAAGGTCGTCGAAAAGATGGTGCTTGACCCAGTTAGTCGCAAAAAGGTGAGCAATCTTGATTCAAGATCATATTTATACTACGGACGCACATATTTCTTTGAGAGCAACGAAACTCAGGCGAAATTTGAAGCAAATCCAGAAAAATATGTAGAAACAAATGGAACGTTAAAATGAAAAATATGCAACTAAGAATGATAAAAAGCTCGATCACGGGCTCAAAGGTGCAAAAGACGATGGCCTTTATCACTATCTTGCTAGCTGCTCTTTTGATAGCTTGCATGCTAAATATCACGCTAAAAATCGGCGATCAAGTAGCAACCGAGCTTAGAGGATATGGCTCAAATATCGTTGTTTTACCGCGCGGTGAGAGTTTAAGCATCGAGATCGAGGGTAAAAATTTCACTCCACTAAAATCACAAAATTTACTCCCAGAGGCTGATATCTACAAGATAAAAGAGATCTTTTGGAGAAACAATATCGTTGCTTTTGCGCCGTTTTTAGAAGCAAAAGTTAAAGATGAAAAAGGAATTGAATTTGCCTTTGAAGGAACCTATTTTGATAAAAATATCGGTCTAAAAGATGAGCCAGAATTTAGCACAGGCGTTAAGAGCTTGTATGGATTTTGGGGCGTTGAGGGTGTTTGGCCAAAAGATGAAAGTATGGATGAAATTTTAGTTGGCGAAGAACTTTCTAAGGCTAAAAATTTAAAGGTTGGCGACGAGCTTAGCCTTGTGGGCAAAAATGGTACAAGAGAGGTTAAAATAGTTGGAATTTTAAAAGGAGCTAGTGACGAGACGCATAAGCTAGTTGGCTCATTAAAGCTTGCTGGAGATCTTTCAGGTCACGCTGGCTTATATACAAAGGCTGAAGTCTCAGCCATGACGATCCCAGAAAACGACCTGTCACTAAAAGCAAGAAGAAATTTAGACAATCTTGATAGCGCAGAGTACGACAAATGGTACTGCTCAGCCTACGCAGGATCGATCGCGTTTCAGATAGAAGAAAATTTACCAAACGTTAGCGCAAAGGCAAGCCTTCAAGTAAGCGATGCAGAGAGTAACATTGTAAAGAAAATTCAAAGCCTAATGGGCATCGTTAGTATCATCGCTCTTGTGGTTTCAGCCATTGGCATAACATCGCTAATGACAAGTGAAATTTACCGCCGCAAAAAAGAGATCGGTCTTTTAAAAGCCATAGGTGCTAGCAACTTTGAAATTTACGCCCTTTTTGCTAGCGAGAGCCTTGTAGTTGCCTTTTTTGCAGGTATCACTGGAGCATTTTTAGGATACGCGCTAAGCTACGTGATGTCTTACATTATCTTCTCACATGGCATCGGCATAGCTTGGATCGTGCTACCAATTAGCGTGGCATTTGCCCTGCTTATTTCAGTCGTTGGCTCGCTAATGCCAATGAGAAACGTCATAAATTTACTACCTGCGGAGGTGCTATATGACCGCAAATAGCAAATTCTTTTACAATACAATTTATAAAAGTTTAAAAAACGGCTCATCAAGAGTAATGGTCATCGTGATCTCTATCTTACTTGGAGCATGCGTGTGTGCTGCGTTTGTCAATGTCTATCTTGACATAGACTCTAAGGTCTCACGCGAGCTAAAAACTTATGGCGCAAATATGATCTTTGCTCCAAAAGATATGGCTACAAGCGATGATATGAGTGAAAAAACTTACAATGAAATGATCGCTAAAGTACCAAAAGACAAGCTTCTTGGTGAGAGCGGTTATCTCTTTGCTCAGGCAAATATTGGTCCAACAAATGCTATCGTCATGGGAACAAAATTTAGCAATTTAAAAAAAGTTAAACCATTTTTAGATGTTAGAGATGGAACGATGATAAATGTCGATTTTGACGATAAAAACGTGCTAATAGGCGTCGATCTTGCTCGTCAGGCTGGCTTTAAAGCAGGCGATGATATAGAAATTCGCGCCATTGGCTCAAATGAGAGCATAAATGTAAAGATAAAAGGCGTAGTTGCAAGTGGTGACAAAGAGGATGCACTTTTGATCACGTCACTATCTTTGGCTCAAAAAATTTCAAATAAAGCTGGCAAAATAAACTATGCTGAAGCTGTTGTGCTTGGTAACTTTGACGAGATAACATCGCTTGCAAAGACTATAAGCAATGATGAAATAGCTGCAAAACCAGTGGCAAAGGTTTCAAAGTCTGAGGGCTATATCTTGGAAAAGATCAAGCTTTTAATGGCGCTTGTTAGCCTTGTTATTTTGCTCATTACTTCAATGTGCGTAAACACAACGCTTAGTGCTATCTTGCTCTCTCGCTCAAAGGAGATCGCACTTCTTAGAGCCATAGGTGCAAGCAAAAAAGATGTACTAAAGCTATTTGGCTTTGAAACATTTGTGACAGCGCTCATCTCAGCATTAGTTGGTGCATTTTTAGGATATTTACTAGCTCAAATTTTAGGTTATGCGATATTTGATTCTAGTATTGATTTTAGAATTTTAAGCATCCCAGTAGCTGTGATAATATCGCTTTTATTTGCAGCGATCGCAGCGTTTTATCCGATCAAACGGGCACTTAATAATAAAATGGCAGATACATTAAGAGGAGAATGATATGCAAAATGCACTAGAATTAAAAAATATTTGTAAAATTTTTGGCGATGTTAAAGCACTTGATGATATAAATTTTGAGGTTAAAAAAGGTGAGTGGGTCAGCGTAATGGGACCAAGTGGTAGTGGTAAGAGTACGCTTGTAAATATCCTTTCTCTAATGGATACTCCAAGTAGTGGTACTTATATGCTCGGTGGCGATGATGCGAGCAATCTAAATGCTGATGATACACTTAAATTTAGACGCGAGAAAATCGGTCTTATTTTTCAGCAGTTTCATTTAGTACCATATCTTAGCGCACTTGAAAATGTGATGATCGCTCAGTACTATCACAGCTCAGTTGATGAAGAGGACGCTAAAAAGGCACTTGCGGCAGTTGGTCTTTCTCACAGGCTAACACACAGGCCAAGTCAGCTAAGTGGTGGTGAGCAACAACGCCTTTGTATCGCACGCTCGCTCATAAACGATCCTGAAATTTTAATAGCAGATGAGCCAACTGGTAACCTTGATGAAGCAAATGAAAGAGTTATACTTGATCTATTTTGCAAGCTAAGAAAAGATGGCAAGACGATACTTCTAGTAACTCACAACCCTGATCTTGGCGAGTATGGCGATAAGATCGTCTATCTAAGACATGGTAAGCTAGAGAAAATTCGCACTATTGAAAACCCAAAGGTGCCAAATGAGATATAAAATTTTATTTTTATGTCTAGTCTCAGCCCTAGTTATGGGCTGCGTCAAGCAGTATGAGAAGCATCACATTACGCTAAATGACTCAAGCGGCATTGATACGCAGTTTTTTCCAACAGAAAAGAGGCTAAAGATAGGCGATAAGCCATATATGCTATTTTTCTTTGGCACTGACTGCGGAGTATGCAAGGCCGCAATACCTGATCTAAATACGCTTGAAAAAGAGTATGGTAAAGAGGTTCAATTCATAGGAATTTTGGGGCCTAGCAAGGGTTTTGATAAAGATATTGAGCTTTTAAAAGAGCACAATATTACATTTAAAACTACGAGCGATAAGGTTTCGGTTGATTACTTTAGTAAGGCAGTTGGTGGCGTCATGGGCGTGCCAGTTATCTATTTTTTTGATAAAGATGGTAAGATGCGATCAAAATTTATCGGTCTTACACCAAAAAGTGTACTTGAAAGTGCTATAAGATCGCTCTTGTAGGAGTGAATATGAAAAATTTCTTTTTATTTGTCTTGGCGATATTTTTTGTTGGATGTGCTAGCAGCACTCCAAATATCTCGGTTAAAACGAGCGAGCCTATATTTTTTACGCTTAATGAAGCAAATAAAAGCGTCTATGTAAATTTTAAAAATAGCGCGACCGGACAAGATGTAAATACTGAAATTTTAAGTGAGTTTGCAAAGGCTGGCTTCAGAAACGAGCCAAATATCAAAAATGCCGACTTCATCATCCTTGGCGATGTGCAAAGCTTTTCCAGGATAATCAAAAGAGATCCTAGATTTTCAATGGGGATGGGATATGGCTTTGGTAGACCAAGCTTTGGTTTTGGTTACTCGATGTTTTTCCCATTTGGCTATTACGACGATGATGACTTTAGTACAAATAGCTATACTTATCACATGCAAGTAAGCGTGCTAGTGCGTCCAAAAAATGGTGGCGAAAAGGCGACAAATATCTCGCTTATGCAAGCTGGCAATGTCTATTCGCCAAGCTACATTTGGCCGTTTTTTAAAGAACGTCTAGCAAAACAGATTGTTAGCTTTTTTTATAATGTCTCGCAAAGGTAGGAGAAATTAGTAAATTTAAAAGGATTTAAATGCTAGTTGATGAAAGCTATGAAATTTTATCTTGTGATGATATTGAACTTGGTATAAAAAGAAGCTCTCCTCTCTCCTTTTATTCCTGTTATGACAATGCCAAGGATGCAAAAGCTCTTTTGGTTATTATCCCTGGGCTTGGAGAAGACTCTGACCTTGGGTATAGGGCTAATCTTATGCAGACTATGGCAGAGACTTATGATGTTGCATGCATTAGTGTGGATTATCACTGCATAGGCAACCGCCCACAGCTTGGGGCGAAATTTGGACTTGATGATATAGATCGCGAAATCTTAACAAGAGAACTATCAAGTATAGGTATAAATTTACCAATTGATCTGAAAAGTATCGACTGCCACGAGAAGGTTGATTTGCTACTTAAATTTCTCAGCAAAGAGATTACTATTCGAAAAGAGAGAGATATTTTGCCGGCTGATTTTAGACTAAATGCTAGCATTACGATTGTGCCAACAAAAAATGAATATCAAAATTTTGGCGTTATGCAAGCAATGGATGTGCTAAATGCTGTGCTTTATACAAAAAAATATATAAATAATGCCAAATTTGAACATCTGCCAGTGATAATGGTAGGCAGCTCACATGGTGGATATCTGGCACATATGTGTGCTAAGATCGCTCCATGGCTAGTTGATGCCGTGATAGATAATAGCTCTTATGCCATATTTTTATGGCGTCTTATCGGCTTTGGTAAAGAGATAAATTTTACTAACTATTTTTGTTTTGGCACTGACACTTTGTATCAAAATTTATATATTTATTTTTTTTTGATAAGACCTACTGGACACTTAATGAAAAATCACCATACTATTTTATTGACGCAAGAGAAGAGATAAGAAACATCCTAAATTTAGATCATTTAAATGTTCAAAGCGGCTATGAAAAGCCAATTTACGTGAGCTATCACTGTATTTGCGATAAAGAAATAGCTCCAGCAAAGGATAAAATCGAGCTTTACGAGGCTCTTAAGAAGCTTAAATTTAACGCAACATTACATATGATAAAAGATGAGAGTGAGGTTGATGGCAAATTTATAAAGTTTTTAGGGCATGGAATGGGGATGTCTTATAAACTACTTTTACAAAAAGAGCTTCCCAGTATGATGGAGAAAATTTTATCTCAAAAAAACAAAAAGAGTGGTAAGAGTATTGAGTATAAATGTGGTGATATGATCTATAAATTTAGTGAAGTCTTAGATCAAATAAATCTTGAAATTTTAGATATTGCTTAGTATTTAAAATAGTTAAAACTAGGCGCATAAAGACCTAGTTTTTATCAGTCATTATCTATCTCAAAGTCGTAAAATTCGCTTTCATACTCAACATTTCCTATTTTGCTGTATTGTATAAGAGCTGCTTTTATATTGTCTATCTGCTGATACATTAGGCCAAGAGCTATTCTATTTTCGATAGCACTAGCATCATTTAGTTTTGTTAGCTCTAAAAGTGCGATCGCATTTGATACTTTTCCAGCTCCTGTCGCAGCCACAGATGCTAAAAACAATGTGCTAGCGTCATTTGCTTTAAACTCATCGATTGCTTGATTATAAAGTTTATAGCTCTCATCAAAGTCGTTTGTAAAGATATCGACATAGGCTAGAGTTTGGATTAAATTTATATTCTTTGGAGCATTTTTTAGCTCAGCTCTTAACTTATCACGCTCTCTTGTAAGTAAGCCTGAAATTTGAAGTAGCTTGATGTATTGTTTTTTGATGATATCAGCGCCGTGATAGAAAGCGTTTGAATCAAGTTGCTTGCCATGAAAGTAAATTTGTATCGCTTTTGCATACTCTTTGACATTTTGCTCTTTGTTTTTCGAGATAAAATTTAAGATATTTGCAATAATATCATTTGGCAAAATTTTTAGTAGCTCATCAGCTTTTTTTATCATTAGCTCATCATTGTTTGTTATTTTTGCGATGATGATATCAAAGGCTAAATTTAGCATTGTCTGCTCTTTTGGCTCTTCAAGCCACCTTATCATCGCACTTTGGTTGCCGCTAACCAGGCTTAGAAGCGAGGCATATAAATTTATAGGCTTTAAACTCTTGTCATTTTCTAAATTTTCGCCGATCTCTTCAATGAGTTTTGGGTTTAAATTTCTATTTATATCTAGACAAATCGCCCCAAAAATACCTGCAAGATGGTTATTTACATCCTGGTGATAGCTTGCTATGAAGTGCTTTGCAGCAAGGCTAAAATTTCCAAGCTGAGCGTAGCTTAGAGCAAGGTTGTATTGTAAGATAGAGTGATTTGGATAAGTGCTGGCTAGCTCTTCAAACTCTTTATTTGCTTCTTTTAAGCGGTAGCTTAGTGCTTTTGCAATAGCTTCGCTAAGTTTTGCATTTACTTTTGAAGCAGCTGCACTTTGGCTAAGATAGTCATTTGCTGCTGAAGTGTCGTCTAAAAAGACGCTAACGCCACCTTTTCTTATCTGCTCGATGCTCTGTTTTGCGTCAAAGACCTTGTAAGGTGCGAAGTAAAAAAGGGTCTCATAGCGCCTTGTTCTATCAAAAAACATATCGTCGCTAAAGTGTGCCTGAGCTAGGCTGACATCAAAAAGATCAGGCTTTAGTATCGTTTTTATCTTGTAAATTTTACTTGGCAAAGAAGCATTGTAGTCGTAAACATCTTTGATAAATGCAGCCGCGTCGCCATAGTCAGAAGTTTTTAGATCAATTAGCGCCTCAGTCATCTTGATAAGATCGATATTTGGCGTATTTTTAGAAGCCTTTGTTAGATAGTCCCTTGCCTTGTCGTATTTGCCAAGTCTTGCATAAAGTTGAGCTAGCGTAAAGTCGGCTTTAAATGCCTTTTGGCTCTCAAGTTTGGCTATTGCTCTCTCATCATCACCAAGAAGTGATAAAATTTTTGCACTTAAATACGCATATTCGTTTTTATAATCTGCAGTATTTGGATGAGAAAGTGCTTGAAGCGCCTCGTAATAGTTGCCTTTATAATAATTTATAAGTGCGTAGTAATAGCTATAAAGTGGCGAGTTGTTTTCATACTGCAAAAATGAATCAGCAAGTCCTATATAGTAGTTAAAATTTTTAGTGTTATTTAGCTCGAGTGAGCAAACGGCTGCGTTTATGGCGCTAACTGCTGTGTTTTCTCTATCGGTTATTGCTTTATTAAAAGATACGATCGCCTCATCACATCTTTCTTGTTTCATCTGCGAAACGCCGAGGTTGTAGTTTGAAAGTGACTGGTTATAAACAGCTACGTTTTCATAAATTTTTAGAGCCTCAAATTTATTGCCACGCTCGTAGAGCTGATTGGCTTTATTTATCATCTCATCGATCTTTGAAGCGCCAAAATTTTGCGTTTGGTAGTTGTTTTCTATATTTTTTACGATACTTGCAGTATCTATGTTCTCTTTTTTGTCTTTCTTTAGAAAGATAACTAGCAAAACCACTATCAAGATGATAAGCACTAGAACGGCCACGCCTGCTATTATAAAGAGCTTTTTATTGCTCTTTTTTACAGGGATTGGCTCTGGGATGCTTTCATCTTGTAACACACCCTCACTTGCGATACTCTCAAGCGAGACGATCTCTTCAGGTGCCTCGGCTTTTGCTTCTTCAGGCGCTTCTTGCTCTGCTTGCTCGACAGGTGGTTTTAAAACTACAACCTCTTCTTCAGCCACTACATATACCTTTTAAGAACTTCTGGAATTTCGATAGTGCCATCTGCTTTTTGGTAGTTTTCCATGATAGCAATAAGAGTCCTACCCACAGCTAGACTTGAGCCATTTAGCGTATTTACAAGCATATTTTTCTTGCCATCTTTAAAGCGAATTTTTGCACGCCTTGCTTGAAAATCACGAGTGTTAGATATAGAGCTAATCTCTCTATATTTACCTTGACCAGGCAACCAAACCTCAAGGTCTATCGTCTTTGCCGCGCTAAAGCCTAGATCGCCGCTGCAAAGAAGCATGTGGCGGTGAGGAAGCCCAAGGCTAGTTAGTAGATCGCTTGCACACGCTACCATTTCATTTAGCACGTCTTCGCTTTGATCAGGCTTTGTGATACTTACTAGCTCGACCTTTTCAAACTGGTGCTGGCGGATCATGCCTCTAGTGTCACGTCCTGCTGAGCCTGCCTCTTGGCGGAAGCATGCTGAGTAGCAAGTCATCTTTATAGGTAACTGCTCTGCCTCAATGATGGTGTCGTTGTATAAATTTGTCACAGGCACTTCGCTGGTTGGGATGAGGTAGAGGTCTTCGTCGCGCACTTTGTAAAGGTCCTCTTCAAATTTAGGCAGCTGGCCAGTACCAAAAAGTGTATTTGAGCTTACTAGATAAGGGACATTTACAAGCTCAAAGCCTCGCGCGCTGTTAAAGTCGATCATGTAATTAACAAGCGCTCTACTAAGTCTTGCTCCCATGCCGCGAAGCACGGTAAAGCGAGATCCTGAGAGCTTTGCACCTCTTTCAAAGTCAAGCCAACCAAGGCTCTCGCCTAACTCCCAGTGCTCTTTTGGTGTAAAGCTAAATTTAGTTGGCTCAAGCACCGTTTTTATGCAGACATTATCGTCCTCATCCTTACCAAATGGCACATCATCATCGGTGATATTTGGCACATTAAATGAAATTTGCTCAAGCTTTTCTTCATATTGTTTAACGATCTCATCAGCATCAGAAAGTGCAGCTTTGTTTAAATTTAGCTCATTTTTAAGCTCACTTACGTCTTCACCTGCTCTTGCCTTTATGCCAAGCTCTTTGCTCTTTGCGTTTTGGATCGCTTGGAAATTTTCAAGTGCTTTTCTCTTTTGCTTTAGCTCGTTAAAAGTTTGTAAAAGCTCGTCAAGTAGCCCAGCTTTTACATTTTTTCCCTCAAGTTTTTTTACAAATTCATCGTAATTTGTCTCGAGTAGTTTTAAATTAATCATTCCGTATCCTTAAACCATAAACATAACTTTTGCAAAAAGTACGATAAAAACTGCCGCTGTTAGCGCAAATGGGTGAATGTTGCCAAGTGGGCTAGGACGTTTAAATATAAATTTGCAGCTCAAATTTGTTATAACCGCAGCTACGATTAGCATCGCTAAGAAAAATTTGATCATAAAAATGATTTGTAAATTTGTCTCAAAGTAGCCTCCAGCCTTTGATCCGACCCAGTTACTCATCATCATGCCTCCAGTTAATACCAAAAGTAAGATGCAAGGTGGCATTATCTTAATAGCAACTGAACCGATAGCCTGTTTTGCCTTTTGAGCAAGCTCAGGTGGCATTTTTTTACAAGCTGCCTTAAAAATAATTACATCAAAAAAGAGGTAACCAACAAAGATGATTGCACAGAAAAGATGAACTATCTGTGCGTATGGATATAAATTTTGCATATTTTTCCTTTATTAATAAATTCCGACTGCTTCACGAACTTTTTTTATTGTTGTTTGAGCAACATTACTTGCCTTTTTGGCTCCTATTTCTAAAATTCCAGACACTTCGTCAGGATTATTTTGATAATGCTCAAATTTCTCTCTCGCATCTTTAAAATAGTCCCAAATAAGCTCATTTAGATAAGCTTTAAAGTGCCCATGACCCTCGCCACCACGCTCATATCTAGCTTGAAGCTCTTTTTGCCCACTCTCGTCTAAGAAAAGTTTGGCGATATTATATACGTTGCAGTTTTGCCACTGCTTTGGCTCTTCAAGTGGCGTGCCGTCTGTCACGATGCTAGAAATTTGCTTTTTAAGCGTTTTAGCGTCAGCAAAGATATCGATTGTATTGCCATAGCTTTTGCTCATCTTTTCGCCGTTTGTGCCAGGCACGGTGGCGACATTTTCATCGATCTTTGCCTCAGGCAATGTAAAAATTTCTCCATGCTCGTTGTTAAATTTTATCGCGATATCACGTGCGATCTCTACGTGCTGGATCTGATCCTTGCCTACGGGTACGATCTGCGCATTATAAAGCAAAATGTCAGCTGCCATCAAAACTGGATAGCTAAAGAGTCCGTGGTGCGAACTAAGACCCTTTGCGACCTTGTCTTTGTAACTATGCGCGCGCTCAAGTAGGCCCATAGGCGTGTGCTGACTTAGCACCCAGTAAAGCTCAAGCACGTCTTTAACGTCACTTTGCACCCAAAATATGCTTTTATTTGGATCGATCCCAAGTGCCAAAAACGCACACGCAGCCTCAAAAGTGTTTTGCTTTAGGGCTTTGGCCTCGCTAAGGCTCGTCATCGCGTGGTAGTTTGCTATAAACATAAACATCTCATTTTGCTCTTGCATATCAACCATCTGCTTTATCGAGGCAAAATAGTTGCCAAGGTGTAGTTTGCCGGAGGGTTGAAGGCCGGTTAATACTCTCATCTTATCCTTTCAAATTTTGGCTTTTTCTCGCGAGCGCTTTTGATAGAGATTTGAAATTTTAAGCTTTCGGCAGACTATGTGTCTAGCCTCGGCTTAAAATTTCTACACAACTATCAAAATCATCTCACGATACTTCGCCAAAAATACTTTTTAAATTTTAACGTTACATTAGAGTTTTTGTATCTAATCTAATCTTAAAATTTAACTGGTAGACCATGCGTCTAGCCTTTGCTTAAAAACAAAATTTCGCCTTGCCTAAACAAAATTCTTTGCTAAAAGCTCTTAAATTTTAACATCACGTTAGACTTTTTAGTCCAACTTAATCTTAAAATTTTTATCACACAACTCTCATCGCTTTAGCGTTGCGAACAAAGTAAAGCAAAAAAATCATCTTACGATACTTCGATAAAATTTCTAACTACAAAATGTTAAATTTATTTCAAACATTTCAAATTTTAACACCACGCCAAATAGCCATCTAGCCTGATCTTAAAATTTATCGTTGCAAGCAGTATTTCGCACCACTTTACAACTAAATTTTTAAAAGCATCCTTATCTCTTTTACGATTTGCTTTGGAGTTTTACCCTCGACTTCGACGATGTAATCAGCCTTTTTCTCATAAAGCTCCTCTCGCTCCAGATGCAATGCCTCAGCTCTTTTTAGATCACTTAAAAGTGGACGTTTGGCAAGCTTTTTCTCGCTATTTTTGCTATTTTTTAGCCTTTGCATGATCGCGTCAAAACTAGCTTTTAGATAGATCACGGTGCCGATCTTATTTAAATTTTTAACCTTTGCAAAGCCTCCGCCAGTTGAGATGATTGCATTTTTGACATTTGTTGCTAGAAATTTAGCCAGATCTTTTTCAAGCTGCCTAAAATGCTCCTCTCCGTACTCTTCAAAGATAGCTTTTATCTTCATATTTTGTGAGCTCTCTAGCAGGTCGTCGCAGTCAAGGTTCATCGTCTTTAGTGCCTTGCTTAGCGCCCTTGCGGTCGTACCCTTGCCAACGCCCATAAATCCTATCAAAACGATATTATTGTTCTTTGTTTTCATCGCTCTCTCCACGTTTTTTAGGGATTAGCACGATAGGCACGCCAGTTAGATTAAAGCTCTCTCTAAGCTTATTTGTTAAATAGCGTTTGTAGCTAAAGTGCAGGCATTTTGGGCGGTTCATTATGAGCGCTATCATGATCGGCGCTGTCTTAAACTGCACTGCGTAGTAGATTTTCACAACTCTGCCTTTATCTCGTGGCAGTGGGTGTGCTTTGGTCGCTTCGCCGATCACTTCATTTAGCTTTGAAGTTTGGATTTTTTGGGTGTAGTTTTTATAAATTTCAACTATGAGTGGGTAAATTTTATGCACTCTTTTGCCACCAAGTGCCGAGACGCTAATTATCGGTGCATATGCTAAGAATTTAAACCTATCCTTTATCTCTTTACAAAGCTCGTCAAATTCTTCGCTGCTTTTATCCCATTTGTTTAGCACGATGATGACGCCGAGCTCAAATTTAGAGGCGATACCAGCGATACGCTCATCAAGCTCGGTTAGTGGCTCAGAGCTATCAAGTACAAGTAGCGCAACGTCTGTCTCTTCTAAAATTTTCTCAGTTCTATTTAGTGCGTATCTCTCGATACCCTCGATCTTGCCACGCTTTCTGATACCAGCAGTATCGACAAACTCAAAAACTCTGCCATCATGCTCGTAAATTTCATTAACTGGATCAATCGTAGTGCCTGCCACGTCGCTAACGACGGCGCGACTCTCTTTTACAAGAGCATTTAGGAGTGAGCTTTTGCCGACATTTACGCGGCCTATGATGCCAACTCTAATGTTTTTGCTCTCATAGTCTATCTCGTCGCTTAGCTCGCCCTCGTCGTTATAGTTTTCTAAAAAATCATCAAAATCTTCGCTCGTATCGGCCTTTATCTGTACTTTGTCTTCTATATGCTTTGCTAGCCACATGCTAAGCTCATCTATGCCTGTGTTGTGACTTACGGAAATTCCAAAGGAATTTTTAGCGCCAAAGCTTATAAATTCCCACTCTCTTTGTTCGTCTTTTTTGCTGTCTATTTTGTTGATGACTAGAGCGATTGGTAAATTTAGCTTGCTAAGCTCGTAAAAAATAGCTCTATCCTCGTCATCTGGCATCATTTTGCCATCGACCATGTATAAGATGACGTCTGAATTTCTAGCCTCTGCCAAGGTCTTTGCTTTTACATTTTTAAAAAGCTCGCTACTATCATCAAGGCCGCCGCTATCAATTAAAATGCACTCTTTGCCCTCAACCTCGATCTTAGCTTTGTTCGTATCTCTTGTGGTGCCGCTAACATCGCTTGTTATAGCGATACGACGACCAGCTAAGCGGTTAAAAAGTGAGCTTTTGCCGACATTTGGCTTGCCTACTAATATTACTTTTTGCAAATTTTGTCCTTTTCGTGATGGCTGATTATACAAATTTTTGACTTATATAAAGTATAAAAATTTGCTTAAAAGCGCCAAAATAAAAGAAAAAATCAACCAAAATTTAAGCCACTTTTCATTAAAATGGCTACTTTAAATTTAAAGGTCTTGTGATGTTAAAAAGGTTTTATATTTCGCATCTTGGCATTTTTTATATGCTCTTTGCTTGCTTTATGTTTGCCGTTACTGGCGCATTTGCAAAGTATCTTAGCAAAGATATGCCATCTATCGAAGTTGTATTTTTTAGAAATTTAATAGGCCTTTTTATCGTTATTTATGCCATTTATAGATTTCCATTTAAGCAAGCTGGTGGACACTTTTTCTTGCTGATGTTTCGTGGTTTTGTGGGCACTGTCGCACTTTTTGCTTTTTTTTACAATGTCGCTCATGTAAATTTGGCCACAGCTTTTACATTTCAAAAGACAAATCCAATCTTTACAGCTATCCTCGCAGCCTTTATTTTCAAAGAGCGTCTAAGCTCACTTGGCTGGTTTGCTGTATTTTTGGGATTTGGTGGAATTTTGCTTGTTATCCAGCCAAATTTAGGCATAAGCAAGACTGATATTATCGGTGTTTGGAGCGGCCTTGGAGCGGCGATCGCATACACAAGTGTAAAGGAGCTAAACAAGAGCTACGGTACAAATGTTATAGTGTTAAGTTTTATGCTTTGGGGCTCGTTTTTGCCACTTATTTGCATGGGTTTGGCAGAATTTTTCACCTACGAGCCACTTGATTTTTTGTTTTCAAAATTTAGCATGCCAAGCTGGTATAACGTTGTTTTTATCTTGCTAATGGGGCTTAGCGGATATTTTTTTCAGTCGTACATGACAAAGGCGTTTGCGGTTGGTAAAAAGGCCGGAGTGATCGCTGCAGTTAGCTACGCAGACGTCATTTTTACGCTTATAATTGGCTATTTTATGGGTGATGTATTACCAAATCAAACAGCACTTTTAGGTATCTTGCTAGTAATAGTGAGCGGAATTTTAGTTGTGAAAGAAAAATAAAGGAGAAAAAATGATACTAATAGCAGGTCCTTGCGTCATCGAAAGCGAACAGCTCGTTTTTGACGTGGCAAAAAGGCTGGTTAAATTTAACGAAGATAAGCGGATAGATTTTTATTTCAAATCAAGCTTTGACAAGGCAAATCGCACGAGTATAAGCTCGTTTCGCGGACCCGGACTTGAAAAAGGGTGCGAAATTTTAGCCAAAGTAAAAAAGGAATTCGGCTTTAAAATTTTAACCGATATCCACGAGAGCTACCAGGCCGCGCCCGTAGGCGAAGTGGCCGACGTGTTGCAAATCCCGGCGTTTTTGTGCCGTCAGACCGATCTGCTCGTAGCTGCTGCCAAAACAAAAGCGGTGGTAAATATTAAAAAAGGGCAGTTTTTAGCGGCGTCTGCGATGAAGCATTCGGTAAAAAAAGTGCTAGAAACGCGCGGCATAAAGGGCGATGGTTACGAGGTTGCTAAACAAAACGGAGTGTGGCTAACGGAGCGAGGCAGCACCTTTGGCTACGGAAATTTAGTCGTAGATATGAGAAATTTGGTGCTGATGAGGGAGTTTGCACCCGTGATTTTCGACGCGACGCATAGCGTGCAGATGCCGTCGGCTTTGGGTGAGAAAAGCGGCGGTGACGCGAGATTCGTGCCGTATCTAGCGCGAGCTGCGGCGGCTGCTGGTGTGGACGGATTTTTTTACGAGACGCACGTAAATCCTTGCGAGGCGCTTTGTGACGGGCCGAATATGCTAAATTTGGACGAGCTAGACGCAAATATCGCTCAAATTTTTAAGATAAAAGACGCCTTAGGCGATGCAAACTAAGGGCTTTTTGTGGGTGCTAGGCGGCGCGGTCGCCGAATGCGGCTGGGCGTACGGGCTAAAACACGCCCAAAGCGCCGTAGGATTCGCGCTTACTGCCGCGTTAGTCTGCGTTAGCTTCGTATCGTTTATGAAGGCTATGAAATACTTGCCCGTTAGCGTCGCGTATACCGTATTCGTGGGGCTTGGAGCGTTTTTTGTGGTGATCGCCGAGATCGTGAGCGAATTTCGCGCGAGCGGTCAGATGCCGGATGCTTTGCGGCTATTTTTCATAGCGACGCTGATCGCGGGCGTACTGGGGCTAAAGAGGCTAAAATCTTGATGCACGTTTTAGCTCTTTTGGCGGCCGGGTGCTGCGAGGTTTTGGGCGTGTTTTTTCTAACCAAATTTCAAAAAAGCGTCGGCGTGAAAAAAGCGGCGAATTTTTTGATTTTGGTCGCAAATTTCGCCCTTTCGCTCTGGCTTTTGAGCTACGCGATGCAGGCGATGGCGGTGGCGTACGCGATTTGGACGAGTATCGGAGCGATCGGAGCTGTGGGCGTCGGAGTGGTTTTTAACGGCGAAAAAATGAGCGCGCAAAAGGCGTTTTATCTATCGCTAATAACGCTAAGCGCGGTAATGTTAAAGATAATTTAAAGGAGAAATCAATGAAAATAATCGAAGGAAATTTGGCTCTAAAAGGCGGTGAGAAGGTCGCCATAGTGGGCGCGAGGTTTAACCACATCATCACCGATAGGCTGGTCGAGGGCGCGAGGGACGCGTTTTTGCGTCACGGCGGGGATGAGGCGAATTTGAGCCTCATTTTGGTGCCGGGCGCGTTTGAGATACCGATGGCGCTTGAAAAGGCGCTAGCTAGCGGTAAATTTGACGCAGTTTGCTGCGTGGGAGCGGTTATCCGCGGCTCTACGCCTCACTTTGACTACGTTAGCGCCGAGACCACCAAGGGTATAGCAAACGTCACGCTAAAGTACGGCAAACCGGTGACATTTGGCGTTTTAACGGTAGATAGCATCGAACAAGCCATCGAGCGAGCTGGCTCAAAGGCCGGAAATAAGGGCTTTGAAGCGATGACGGGCGTGATCGAGATGCTAAGCTTATATAAAAATTTGGAGGCGTAAAATGGCGACTCGTCATCAGGTTAGGCAGGCCGTCGTTTCGCTACTATACTCAAACGAGATAAATCCGGTAACTGCTGCATTTGAAGAGGAATTTTTAGAAGAGAAAAAGATAAGAAACGAGCGAAAAAGTGAGGCGCAGCAGACTTTTAAAGAGGTGCTCACAAATAAAGAAAAACTAGATGAAATTTTAAAGCCATATCTAAAAGACGGCGATTTTAGCAAAGTTGGTGCAACCGAACTAGCAATCCTTAGACTCGGACTTTATGAGATGAAATTTAGCCAAACGGATAAGGCTGTCATCATAAACGAAGCGATCGAGCTTGCGAAAGAGCTTGGAAGTGATCAGGCGCCAAAATTTATAAACGGTGTACTTGATAAGCTAAAGGACGATCTGTGAGGCTCTGCGTCGCACTTGATATGGCTAGTCGTGAAGAGAATTTAGCCCTTGCTAGCGAGCTAAAAGGGCTTGATCTTTGGCTAAAAGTAGGGCTTAGAAGCTATCTTAGGGATGGGGCAAAATTTATAGAAGAGCTAAAAGAGCTTGGAAATTTTAAAATTTTCCTCGATCTAAAGCTCTATGATATCCCAAACACGATGGCTGATGCGGCCGAAGTCGTCTCAAAAATCGGCGTAGATATGATAAATGTGCATGCTAGCGCTGGTGAACGTGCGATGAAGACAGTTATGGATAGGCTAGCTGGTCTTGGAAGCCGTCCTTTGGTGCTCGCAGTATCGGCACTTACTAGCTTTAGTGAGAGCGAATTTGACGCTATTTATAACGATACGATCGCAAGAGCTGTTAGAAAATTTAGCCAGATGAGTTTTGAAGCAGGGCTTGATGGAATGGTCTGTTCTGTTTTTGAAAGCAAGCTCATCAAAGATGTAACAAATGAGAAATTTATCACTCTTTGCCCTGGTGTTAGGCCTTTTGGCGAGAGCGCTGGAGATCAAAAAAGAGTAGCAAACTTAGTGAGCGCAAAGCAAGAGGGTAGTGATTTTATCGTTGTTGGTAGGCCGATTTATGAGAATGTAAATCCAAGAGAAATTTGTGAAAGAATTTTGGAGCAAATTTAAAATTTGAACTTGTGTGAAGATGACATCAAAGCGAAGTGAGGAGTTAAATTTGAGTGATTTTAAGAAAATCCCCTTGTTGGCTGAGCGGCTAAAGCGTATCTACTAGCACTTGGTTAAGGATATCGCTTTACTAAGTGGCGCGGATCATAGCAAGATGTTCGAGTGCACAAAGGCGTTTGGTCGCGGTAGCAATGGGTACCTTCTAAATGTTTATCATATGATTTGCTACTATGCAAATATGCCACGCTTAGACAAAAACCAAGCTAAAATGGTAGCTTTGGAAGGATTAAATTTGCAAATTTGACTTGCGGAGAGTCGTTTAAATTTGAGTAGTTTTGCGCGGCTATTTTTCTATGGGAGAGTGGCAGGCGCGAAAATGTAAATTTAAGCAAGATATCAGCGGCGTTCAATTATAATGCGATTTCTTTTTATGGACAGATGGGTGAGTGGCTGAAACCACACCCCTGCTAAGGGTGCAGCTCTTAATCGGGGCTCGAGGGTTCAAATCCCTCTCTGTCCGCCACTGCTTATAAATAATCATAAATTTTTATTATCATTTCACATTATTTTTTGAATATCTTTAATATAAAATTAAATTATTTCTGCGTTAGAAAATTGCTTACCTAGTAAAAACTTAACTATAAGTTTGTAGATTTTAGACTGATGATTTTTTGTGAAATTTATAAGTAAAAATTTTATAGTGATCACACATTTTTTGAAAAATTATGATTTTTTTGGTTATATTGTTGTTTCATACTAATTAAAAATATCTTAAATTAAGTTTTTATTATAAAAAATATTATATTTTGCTTAATTAATTATATTGATAATCAAAAAGCTATTTTTTGATAAAAGCTTATAATTCGCTTTTTACAAACTATTGACATTTGGAATTTATATATTTAATTAATATATTTTTTTCTTAAAAGATAAAATTTCTCATATAAAGTTATATCTTATAAAGATAGTATATAATCACATAAAAATTTAAATAATACAAAAAATAATAATAAGGAGTAATCTTGGCTAAAGAAGCTGGAGTAGTAAAATTTATTAGTGGCAAGGCGGTCGCTATCGATCAAAACGGAAATGAGAGAGAGCTAAAAGTAGGTGACATCCTTTATATGGGGGAGAGTATCAAGACAAGTGATACCGCTGATAAAATAACAATCGTTTCAAATAATGGAAAAGAGATTACGATTGTAGGCAATGATACACTTGCTTTAAATCAAAGTACTATAGGCACGGAAGGCTTGGCAGATGTTAGTGATTTGCAAAATGCTATTTTAAATGGTGGAGATTTAACAAAACTTGAAGAGACCGCAGCTGGTGGAAATACTGCTGCTGGTGGTGGAGATGGCGTTAGCCTAAGTGACGCTAAATTTGCTGAGGGTGGTCACTACTCAAACATTAATGCAACATATAGAAATTTAAGTGATACAAACAGAGCTTTTGCATCATACGATAGCCCAATAAGCGGATACAATGGCGGAGATGATACTATAATCCCAAGCAATCCTCTTGTAACTTTTATAAGCGATCTTAATAACGATGGTACTTTAAGCAGGGTTGAGCATGCACGTGATACAAATTTAAATACTTCAAAAGTTCTTATTACAATTCCAAACGATGGCACAGTAAGGGCTGGAGATATACTAAATATCACTATAACTAAGCCAGATGGTAATACTGAAAATAAAACAATTCCTATCACTCCAACTATCATAAGCAATGGTTATCAGTTTGATGCACCAATACAGACTGGCAAAATTTCAAAAGTTGATGCAACTATTACAAATTTTCAAGGAAATGTTAGTGGTAGAAGTGAAGATAGCGTAACTTCAAGTGGCTTTAGTACTCCAGAGGTTAAATTTACAGAAGATAACAGCCCTGATAATAATCTATTAACATATACTGAAAATGCTAAAGATGGCAAATTAAATGAAACTCCAGTACTTATAACTGTAAAAGATGTGATTGTAGGAGATGTGCTTCATGTGACTTTGACAAAACCTGATGGAACAACCGAGTCTAAAAATGTAACTATCAATCAAAACATAATAGACAATGGATATAAGATAGACAATATGCCAGTTGAACATGGCAAGCCTTCAAAAGTAGAAGCTTACGTAGCAGATAGCACAAATACGATGAGAAGTGCAACTGCAAGCGACTCTACTACTCTTGATGTAAAACCGACTTTGACATTTACAGAAGATCAAGACAACAATGGCTACTTATATGATCCAGAAAATAGTCAAGACAATAACTTTAGAAGCACGACAGTAGAGATAACTTTACCAAAAGATGTGGTTGTTGGTGATAAGATTGTCATAACTTATACTGATCCATTACATCCATCTCAAAATTTAGAAAAATCTATCACTCTTACACAAGAGATGATTGATAATCAAAAAGTAAATACATCTCTTCCAATATTTCCAGATGTAAGAACATCAGCTAGTGTTCATGTGGTAGATAAAAACAATGTTCGAAAAAGTGAAGAGTCAGATCAAGATAGTGTAATGCCTATTGGTAGAAATTTAGAAATGACATTACCAGAAGAAAAGACTCTTCATGAAATTTCAAGACAAGAAAGTATGGATGAGCATGAAGTAAATGAGACAACAGCTCTTATAAGACTTCCGAATAAAATAGATAATGGTGACATAGTTACACTTACTATAAACGAGCCTACAAATGGCGTTTATACAAGAAATTTCACTATAAATATGAATGATAAAGGTGAGGTAACAAGTATAACAGAGATCGGCAATGGCGGACAAAATTTCCCATTGACAAAAGAGAGTTATAATCAATACTCATTTAAAGTACCAGGTTTTGATCTAAGAAATGGACAAGATACGACTATCAGAGCTAGCATCACAAACATGACACCAGGCAGACATACATCTATAAATGAGTCAGAAGTATCGGCTAGTTTAGAATATGTAAAAAAACCTGAAGTTAAATTTGAAGAAGCTAAAGGTGCTAAGAGTATGAGCAGAGAACAAGCTATGAGTGATCATGATCTTAATAGCACAACAGTCACTATAAAGCTTCCTAAAAATGCAGTAAGTGGAGATAAACTAACTGTAACTATAAAAGAGCCAAATGAAGCTACTGCTAGAGAAATAAAATATACTATTGGAAAAGATAATAATGGTAAGTTCTTTGTAAAAGATAGCGATGGCAATAAAATAGATACAGATACAGATGGTAGAAGCTTTAAAATTTCTGGCATTAAAACAGCAACTGGTCTAGAAACTAAAGTAACAGCTGAGATAAAAGATAAAGATGGTATTCAGCATGCAGAAGATACAAGCACGGTTACTATCTCAAATATAAACGATATGGCAGTATATTTCAAAGAGGATGCTGACCGTAACGTATCCTTAACGAGAGCAGAGAGTAAAGACGCGGATGGCGACCTACATAAAACGACAGTAGTAGTAAAAGTGCCAAATAACGTTATAGCTGGCGATGTGGTAACTGTAAAAATAGATAATGGCACTTCACCTAAAACTTATAAGGTTACAGGTAGAGACCCAAGCGGTAAAATCATACTAGAAGATACTTCTACTCATACTTCTATAACTGCAAGTGATAAAAACGAGATAGAAATTCCTGGCGTAGAGATCATTGCTGGCAAGACCATCAATGTAACTACTGAGACCACCGATGCAAGTGGCGGCAAGAAAGCCGAAGCTCAAAATCATAATACTCTTGAAAAGCTTCATGAAGATATGGAGATAACTTTTAAAAAAGATACCAATAATGATGGTATTTTGGGCAGCACAGAGGCAACTGGAGCGACTACTATAGCAACTATCAAGCTTCCTTCAAATTTTGTTTTAGGTGATAAATTAATAGTAGAGTCACACAACGAAGACACACCAAATAATAAAACGACCAAGACATATGAGATAGTAAAAGACAATAACGGCAAATTAATAGCCAAAAATGGTAGTGAAGAGCTTGATATTACCGATGATACTGATGGCAATAAGGTGGTCAAATATACACTTGGCTTAACAGAAGATCATAAGACTATCATTAATGCCAAGGTTACTGATAATACTGGTGCTGATAAGGTTGAGACAAATAGCGATATTACGCTTGATGCTCAAGGTAGCGGTTCTGGAACAGGCTTTAGGCTATTTATTGATGAGGATAAAGATAGAAATGGTGTTCTAAGTAGAGATGAGGCTATGAAGGATGGAAATTTAAATACCACTTCGGCAACACTTCAAATACCAACCACTGTAAATAGCGGTGATACTATAAAAGTTAAGGTAAATGGTGGGGCAGAACAAGAATATACTGTTGTTTCAAATGTCAGCAATCGTATTACTCTAAAATTTCCAGATAATCACACTGAATTACTTCCAACAGATAATAAGCTAAAAATTTCTAATGTTCATATCGATAAAGATCATCCAGCAGTGGTTGAAGCTACTATAAATGGAGTAACAAAGACAGCTAAAGCTACATTAGAATCAGTAGATACTAAAAATTTAAAGATTGAATTTGTTGAAGATAATGCAAGTAGAGACAATGTAATAGATAGAGATGAAGCTATTTTGGACAATGATATAAAAAAGACAATTATAAGCGTTCAGGTGCCGCATAATGTCACAAATGGTGATAAGGTAGCAGTAACAATAAAAGAACCTCAAGCTAATGGTACAACAGGGTCTAGAACCATAACTTATACTGTTTCAAAAACTGCTAATGGTAAAATTTCATTAACAGATGATAGTGATACTACTCATACTCCACATGAACTAGAAAATAACACTATAAAAATTCCTGGCGTTGCTATGCTTCCAGGTCGCGAAACTAGTGCAGTAGCTACTATAACAAATGGTGCTGAGACTACAACTAGTAGCGAAGCAAAAGCTAAACTTGCACCTTTAAGTGAAGCGGGATTAAGTGTAAGCATAGTTGCTGACAAAAATGACAATGGCATTATCTCAAGAGATGAGTTAGACGAATACAAAAAAGATAATCCAAACAACAATACTCCAAAAGTAAAAGTTTCTATCCCAGGAAGTGTGATAAAAGGCGATAAAATAGATGTTGAGATAACAAATCCTGACAACTCTAAAGTAATTAAACATTATGAAGTTGATAGCAAAGATGTCAATGGCAATATAACATTAAAGGACGTGACAGATCCTGCTCATACATTTACTTATCCTAAACAAGTAAATGCAAATCATCCTCTTGAGTTTGATGTAGGTATCGCAGTTGGTAAAGAAACAAAAGCTGAAGTTACTCTAACTGACACATTTGGTGAAAGCAAAACAGTAAGCGATACGGCACATGCTGAAATCGATGCTATAAGAGGTATCATGTTTAATAAAGATATAAAAACCTCAGAAAGTGGTGAAAGATCTACTACGGTCAAAGTTTATCTTAATGAAGATGCTAGAGATGGAGATACGGTAGAGTTTAAATACACTGATCCAGACAACCACCATGCACTAACCAAGACCGCAACATATACTCTATCGGCTACAGATATAGCAAAAGGCACATTTGACCAAGAGCTTGATATCAATGCAAGATCAGCCTATGATCTAAATGTTAAAGCCTCACTTAAAACTTCAGATGGCTTAGAGTCTAAATCTTATGAGCCTTATAAACCACTTCATATAGGCGTTGAAAACTATACGGTTAAATATGATGCAACAAAAGATATGAAAGGTGGTGAAGGTAATGATACTTTGGTGTTTGATAAGCAAATAGTTGATCTTAGAGGCATTGCTAATCTTGATTCAAAAGTGGAAAGCTTTGAAAATCTTGAGCTTAAAGGAAAGACAGAGATCAAATTTAATGTACAAAATATCCTTGATATCACTGATAACCATGATACGGTGCTTAAGATAAAAGGTGGTGATGTTGATGCTAATGGCAATAAAATCACAAAAGTTGATCTAGATCACAAATGGGATCGTGACTCTAACTACGACGCTAGTGGCTTTAAAGGCTACTCAAGCATAGATCAAATAAATGGAAAAACTATCCATATCCAAATAGACGATAAAATCCATACCGATCTTTAATCCCCAAAATGAGTGCGTAAATTCGCACTCATTTCAAACTAAAACTCACATTATTTTTTAAGTCTTGTTTTACTAATATTTGCTCCTTAAAGGAGAAAATATGAAAAATTTAATAGCCGTTATTATAGTTATTGCTGCACTTGCTTTTGGTGCTTTTAAGTATATAAATTCATTTGTTGCACTTGATGAAAATGTAAATGCAAAGTGGTCACAGGTGTTAAATCAATATAAAAGAAGAGCCGAGCTTGTGCCAAATTTGGTTGAAACTGTAAAAGGCTACGCAGCTCATGAGCAAAAAATTTTTGAAGATGTGGCAAATGCTAGAAGCAAGAGCATGCAAGTAAGCGTTGATGCAAGTGGTCTTAGCGATGAAGCTAAGATGAAAGAATTTATAACAGCACAAAGCTCATTTGGCTTGGCTCTTGGTAGGCTTATGGCAGTTAGCGAGAACTATCCAGAGCTAAAAGCAAATCAAAATTTCTTATCTCTTCAGAGTCAGCTTGAAGGTACGCAAAACCGCATAAGCGTAGCAATGCATGATTATATCGAAGCTGTAAAAGAGTATAACGTAGCCCTTAGAAGCTTTCCAAATAAATTTATAGCAAGTACTTTTTATCCTGAGCTAAAGACAAAACAAAATCTTGAAATAAGCAATGAAGAGAAGATAAATCCAAAAGTTTCATTTGAGAAATGATGAAGAAAATTTTTGCTCTTTTATTTTTTACATTTTGCTTTTGTTTTGCCATAAATTTTAACGAGCAGATAAATGACGAGGCTCAAATTTTTTCTAAAAATGAGAAAGCTGAGCTTTTAAGCTTGGTGCAAAATTACGAGCAAAATAGTACGACGCAAATTGCTATCGTGACGCTTAAATCACTAGAAAATAAAAGCATAGAAGAGATCTCTCTTGAGATAGCTAGAGGCTACAAGCTGGGACAAAAACAAAGCAGCAATGGAGTACTTTTGATAATCGCTCCAAACGAGAGAAAAATACGTATAGAAGTTGGTTATGGGCTTGAAGGCGTACTAACCGACGCTATATCAAGCCAGATCATAAATGATGTGATAGTGCCTAAATTTAAGCAAGGCGATATGGGCGGTGGTGTGATAGATGCCATAAGAGCCATCATAAAGGTAGCTAGTGGCGAAGAATTTGAAAGTGTGAGTAATGATGAAGAGATACCGTTTGGAATAGTTGCCTTTTTTGTTGGCATGATCTCGTGTTTTATCTCTGGCTTTTTAGGTAAATTTTTTATGAGAATTGGCTTTAGTGCGTGTTTTGCAGGGCTGATATCTACGGTATTTGAGCAATTTTTTGGCGTGAAAAATTACTTCATTGTCTTTGCCATTGTGTTTGTAATATTTTTTATTATTTTAAAAAATGCCTTTAAAAAAAATACTCAAAGCAAAAATACACACAGTGACTTTAGGCGCGATAGATCAGACTCAAATAGCAGTGGCAGCGGCCATTCAAGCAGTTCAAGAGGTGGTGGCTTTAGTGGCGGCGGGGGCGGTTTTGGCGGGGGCGGAGCAAGTGGCAGCTGGTAAAATTTCATCAAAGATTGGCTTGTAAAGCTTAAATCCTTTAAAATATATAAAAACTTAGGAGCAAAGATGCTAGCTGGCGAGCTACTTAAAAGCCATTTTGCTAAATTTGATCTGGTGGCGGTACTTAGTAAATTTTTAGAGCAAAGTCATTTTGATAAAGAAAAATTTGATCTGCTTAAACAAAATAACTTTAAAATTCTAGATAAAAATATAAAGCAAGAGATAGTTGGGACTGCTGGTTTTAAAGAGTTTTTTGATAAGAAATTTCAGAGTTTTTTATGCGAGCTTATGCAAAGTAAAGTTTTAATTGTTTCTGGCAAAGAGTATAAATTTAGCGAGCTTGAAATTTATACTTGTTTTGATGCAAATACCTACAAAAGGCAGTGTGAGGCAGGAGAAATTTACTTTCATAATTTTGGCTTTGACATATCTTTTAAAAGTGATCTATCGCTTTATGGTGGCGTTTTAGTAAGAAGCCTAAAGCCCTTAAACGGGCAAAATTTTATCTTTGGACCAAGAAAATGTGCCTTGCATATCTTAAATAGCAAAATGAGCAATTTAAGTTTTGATCTAAAAGAGGCTGATCTTAGAAAAGATAAGATTACTTTTACGTCACGTATTAGGTCATTTAGTGATAAAAATCAGCAAGAAAATGATCATTTAAGAGCCGTTAGTAGTGAGTTTAAAATAGCCTTAGATAGTGAAAAAGAGTATAAAAAAAGAATAGAAAATGCCTATAAAAAGGGGTGAAATTTATCTTTTTATCAGCTTTTGCCGTGAGAAATTTAGCTCAAAAATGCTAGATAAAAAAGATCGCAGAAGAGTAAAAAAATACCCAAATTTAATAAAACAAAACTCATTTAAAATATCTCGCTACTTAAAATTTAAAGCAAAGATGCGAGGTAAAATCTGTCTTTCGCATAAGGAAAATATTGCTGTTTTAGCCATTTCAAAAGAAAAGATCGGAGTCGATGTAGAAGAGCTAAAGCAGAGAAATTTTGACGCAGTAGCTAGCTTTTGCTTTACAAAAGATGAGAGCAAAATTTTGGCAAATGCAAAAGATAAAACTCAAAAATTTTATGAAATTTATACTGCAAAAGAGGCAATTTTAAAGCTTAAAAATTTATCGTTTAGCGATCTTGGTACTACCAGCTACGATAAAATGGCAAAAAAATACTTAATTATTAATAATTCATTTATTATTTGCCTTGCATTTAAGCAATGCAAAGATATAATTATTAAACTTTTGTAATTTTTAACATTAAAAGGTAAAGATTGCTTATAAAAAAAATAGTCATAATCCTTGCTATTTCGCTTTTTGCTCTTGGATGTGCAAAGAAATTTGATACACCGCAGATGGCAGATTTTGACTTGAAAACATTTAAGGTAAGCTCATCAAAAGGTCTACTTTTGCTTTATGTGCAAAATAGCGAGAACGAGTATAAATTTAGCCTTGTAAATGCACTTGGCGCGCCAGAAGCTAGGCGAATTTTAAAAGAAGGTAGCTTTAAAAATTTAGGTTTTTTGCCACCAAATAGTGCCTACAATGAACTTTTTATAAAAGTGCTAGAGATGATAAAAGATGAAAAAAGCGAGCAAAAATTTATGATAGATGATCAATATTATGAGGTAGAAAGTGTTGATCTACGTTAGCAAACCAGCCATTATCAGTGCCGCTGGGAGCAGCAGTGATGAGAATTTAAGATCGCTTTTAAGTGGAAAGAGATTTCTAGGCCTTAGCAGTGAGTTTCATCTTGAGAATAAATTTTTAGTAGCGAAATTTGATAAGGCACTGCCAGAGTTTGCCAAGAACACAAAAGAATACTTCAAAACAAGAACCAATGCTTTGCTTCTAAACACGCTTCTTGAGCTTGATGATGAGATCAAGAGAGCTATCAAAAAATTTGGTAAGAGCCGTGTAGGTGTTATTTTAGGCACTACAACGAGTGGAATTGAAGAAAATTTTTGGACTTTTAAAGAGTATATAAGAACTGAAATTTTTGATAAAAGCAAGTTTGGTATAGATAGAAACTGTCTTGCAAATGTGACTGAGTTTGTGAGCGAATTTTATGGATTAGAAGGTCCAAGTTTTTGCGTTTCAACTGCCTGTACTTCTGGTGTTAAGGCAATTATTGAGGCACAAAGACTAATAAAAAGCGATATTTGCGATGCGGTTATATGCGGCGGTGTCGATAGTTTAAACACCTTAACCATAAATGGCTTTAACTCACTTAGCATTTTAAGTCAAAAACCAAGCCAACCCTTTTCTAAAAATAGAGAGGGTATAAATATCGGCGAGGGAGCTGGGTTATTTTTGTTAAGTCGTGATGAAATTTCAAATGTCGTTGTCGCTGGCTCGGCCTCAAACTGCGACGCTTTTCATATGACTCAGCCTGATTTTAATGCCAAAATGGCAATTTGTTGTATAGAAGAAGCTTTAAAAAAAGCTGGCATGAGAGGCGTAGACTATGTAAATTTACATGGTACCGGCACGCAGGCAAATGACAAAATGGAGGCAAAAGCTGTAAATTTAACGCTTGGCTTTGCATACGCTAGCTCGTTAAAGCCACAGATCGGTCATACGCTTGGGGCTGCTGGAGCTATCGAGAGCGCCATTTGCGCCATGCTTTGCATGGAGGAAAATAGCCTCTTGCCGCCACACATTTATGACGGCGAGTATGATGAGAGTTTGGAAGCTATAAATTTAGTAAAAAGCGGCACGAAATTTGACGTAAAAATAGCGATGTCGCTATCTTTTGCCTTTGGCGGAGATAACGCCGCGATAATATTTAAAAGAGTGAGATAATGATAAGTGATTATTTACCGCACAGCAGCGCCATAACCCTGATCGATGAAATTTTAGAATTTACGCCTTGTGAGAGTATCAAAGTAAGAAGCATGATAAATGAGCAAACTCCATTTTTGGAAGATGGGAAATTTTACATGCAAAAGGCTATTGAAATGATGGCTCAAAGCCTTGGAATTTATGACTCAAAGATGCGTGAGTTAAGGGGCGAAAAGGCGATATTTGGCTTTTTACTTGGTAGTAGAAAATTTGAAATTTTTAGGCCGCATTTTAAAATAGGTGATGAGATAGTGATCGTCTCAAAGTGCTCGATCCAAGATGAGAGTGGATTTGGCGTTTATGACAGCGAGCTTTTTGTAAATGGCGAGCCTGGCGCAAGGGCGGTTTTAAACGTGATGAGCCCTGATGAAGAATTTGTAAAAAAGGCACTTAGTGAGTAAGAGAGTATTGATAACTGGATCAAGCAGAGGTATAGGAGCTAGTATCGCTAAACGCTTAGCTAACGAGTACGAAGTGGTGCTTCATGCAAGAAGTAAGAGCGATAAACTTTTAAAGATAGCTAGTGAGCTTGGGGCTAAATTCTTGACATTTGACGTGGCTGACACCGCTGCAGCTAAAGAGGCCATAGAGGCTGACATGGAGGTAAATGGCGTCTACTATGGCGTTATTTTAAACGCTGGCATAACAAGGGATAATACCTTTGTGGGGCTAAGTGACGAAGAGTGGTTTGATGTGATAGATGTAAATTTAAATGGCTTTTACAATGTTCTAAGACCAGCGCTAATGCCCATGATAAGGGCTAAAAAGCCAGCTAGGATAGTGACACTAAGCTCTGTTTCAGGGGTTATTGGCAACAGAGGTCAGGTAAACTACTCAGCTAGTAAAGCTGGCATCATAGGAGCCAGCAAAGCCCTTGCAGTAGAGCTTGCAAGTAGAGGCATAACAGTAAACTGCGTAGCTCCAGGTCTTATAAAAACAGATATGAGCGAAGAAATTTTAAATAGCGACTTCTTGGGCGAAGTGTTAAAGGCCATACCTGCAAAAAGAGCCGGAGAAGCAGATGAGGTGGCAGGGCTGGTTAAATTTTTACTAAGCGACGAGGCTAGCTACATCACAAGGCAGGTTATCGGCGTAAATGGAGGACTTTGCTAATGCGTGTATTTGTCACAGGTATCGGCGCAGTCAGTGCTTTTGGCAACAGTTGGGAGGAGATGAGAGCTAAATTTCTTGAAAACAAAAACGCCGTGAGATACATGAGCGAGTGGGAGAGCTGCAAAGATCTAAACACTCGCCTAGCTGCACCTATCATAGACTACAAATATCCACAAGAATGGGACAGAAAACAGTTAAGAAGCCTTGGTAAGGTCTCGTGTTATAGCGTGCACGCAGCTGGGCTTGCTTTAAAAGATGCTGGGTTATTAAAAGGTAATGAGCTAAGTGAGTCAAATTTAGATCCAAGTGTACAAGATGGCAGGATGGGCGTGGCAAGTGGCTCTAGCACTGGTAGCACAGACTCTATCCTTGATATGGCAAAGCTAGTTTTGGACATGGATAGTGGCTTTAACGCAAATACCTACATAAAAATGATGCCTCACACCACAGCGGCAAATATCGCGCTATTTTACTCGCTAAAAGGGCGCATTATCCCTACATCTTCGGCATGCACGAGCGGCTCGCACGCCATTGGCTACGCATACGAGAGCATAAAAAATGGTAGCATAGATATGATGCTAGCTGGCGGGGCTGAAGAGCTTTGCGTGAGCGAGGCATACGTCTTTGATAAGCTTTACGCGACTAGCGTAAAAAACAGCACGCCAAATTTGACCCCAACGCCGTTTGAAAAAGATAGAGATGGCTTGGTGCTTGGCGAGGGAGCTGGATTTTTAGTGCTTGAAAGTGAAGAGAGTGCCTTAAAAAGAGGAGCTAAAATTTATGCTGAGGTCGTTGGTTTTGGCTCAACATGTGATGGTACGCACATCACAAGACCACAAAGCGCTACGATGAAAGCGGCGATGAGCCTAGCGCTTCGTGATGCAAAACTAGAGCCAAAAAGCATAGGTTACGTAAATGCTCATGCGACTGCGACAAAGCATGGCGACATAGCTGAGAGTATCGCTACAAACGAGCTTTTTGGAGAGGATATCGCCATTAGCTCGCTTAAAAGCTATCTTGGCCATACGCTTGGCGCTTGTGGAGGGCTAGAAGCGATCGCCTCTATCATGATGATGAGAGAAGAGCTGTTTTTCCCAACTATAAATTTAAACGTGATCGATCCCGAGTGTGCAAAGCTAAACTATTTAAAAGAGCCAACTCCGATAAAAACGGACTTTGTTATGAGCAATAACTTTGCATTTGGTGGCGTAAATACATCTTTGATATTTAAAAGAGTTAAAAACATTTTTTAAAAAGGATAAACATGAAAAAATTAGTTTCATTAGTTGCCATTTTGGCATTTGCCTCAAGTCTTAATGCAAGAGATGATGTGAAATATCACTCACTTGACTTCCTAAATGGCCCAAAAGCTAAAAATTTTTTACTTCAAAATGTAAGTATCAGTTTTGGCACAGGCTATAGCGGTCAGGTAATTGTAAAAGATCTAACATCAAATAAAAAGACAAATGGTTTTAATAAAAGTGATGAAGAGGCATGCCAAATCGCACTTCTTTCAGCTTTAAAGACTTTCCAAGAAAGAGCATTAAAAGAAGGTGGCACAAAGGTTGTAAATCTAACTGGTTATTACAAAAAACAGCCATTTAACTCAAAAACTCAGTTTCAGTGCGGAAGCGGCGCTTTGATGTCTGGCGTTACTCTAAAAGGCGATATCGCGAAATAATGAAATTTCAAATTGATTTTTTTGATGCGATAGCTTATGGCGATGTCGACGAGGATCTGGCTAGATACAAAAAAGAATTTGATCTAGCAAAAATACCACCAATTCAAAGAAGAAGGCTAAGTAGTGCTGCAAAGTGCGCTTTTAGCTTGCTTAGTGGTTTTGACGAGCTTAATATGCCAGTTATTTTTAGCTCATATGAAGGAGAGATAAATCGCTGCTTTGAGCTAGAGACTACGCTGGCAAAGGCTGAGCCTGTTTCGCCTACATCGTTTTCACTTTCGGTACATAATGCCATCTCGTCACTTCTTAGTATAGAAGCTAAAAATCACAATGAAATTCTTGCCATTTCCTCTTTTAGCCCAGTCGAAGATGCGCTGCAAGCCGCGTTTTTAAGACTAAATGACGGATATGAAAAGGTGCTAATACTTGCCTATCACGAGTCGATAAAGCAGAGTTATTTTGATGAGAAAAAGCCATCATTTATGCTCGCTCTTGTTGTCTCAAGGGCAAAAAACGATAAAGTGTTAACTCTAAAAAGAGCTAAAAAAGAAAAAGAAATTTGCGAGAATTTATTACAAAGCTTTATTATAAATTTTGATCCAAAAATATCAAAAAGCTGGCAAAGTTGTAGTTATTCTTCATCTTGGGATTTTAGCTATGAGCCTTAAAATTTTAAGAACCGGATCTTTCTTTTTATTTTTTGCGATCATTTGCATAAGCGGAGATTTGCTGCTTGTACCAGTGGTGCTTTTGGGGCTAAATAAATTTAAATTTGTACAAAATTTATGCCGCGATCTAGTTAGAATTTCTTGGGGATTTTTTATAAAAGTTGCTAAAAATTGTGGGCGTTTGGACTATAAATTTGAGCTTAGCGAGCTAAATGGCGGATCAAATTTAGTCATAGCAAATCACCCTTCGCTTCTTGATGTGGTCTTTTTGGTTTCAAAATTTAAAAGAATAAACTGCATCGTAAAGGGCGAGCTTGGCAAAAATATATTTTTATTTGCGGCTATTAGGGCTTGCAACTACATACCAAACACAAATAACGAGGAATTTTTACAAAAAAGCGTAGAGGTTTTAAAAAGCGGTGAAAATTTATTAATTTTCCCAGAAGGCACACGTACGAAAGATGAAATTATTTTTCATAAGGCAGCAGCTTACATGGGTGTAAAAGGCGCTAAAAAGATTGTTTGCATCGGTATCAATATGCACCCAAGAAGCCTTAGAAAAAATGAACCATGGTACAAAACGCCAGATGAAAAGATAAAATATCATTTTAAAGAGATAAAAATTTTTGATGTTGATATGTTTTTAAAGGATAGGCCAAGCCCCGTGAGGGCTAGGGCAATGCATGATGAGATAAGTAAAATTTATAAGGAGGAATTTGGTGAAAGAGCTAGTTAATGAGATAAAAGAGTTGATCATCACAAGCTTAAATTTAGAGGATATGAAGCCAAGCGATATTGATGAGAATGCGCCACTTTTTAATGATGGTCTTGGGCTTGATAGCGTCGATGCTTTAGAGCTTGGGCTTGCGGTGCAGAAAAAATATGGCCTCGTGCTTGACTCAAAGAGTGCAAATCTAAAAGAGATATTTTTTAGCGTATCTTCTCTTGCAAAATACATTTACGAAAATAGGAAATAACGATGAGTGAAAAAGAAATTTTTGAAATTCTAAAGAAAGCCTTGATCGATCTTTTTGAGATAGATGAGAGCAAGATAAAGCCAGAGACTAGGATATATGAGGATTTGCAGATTGATAGTATCGACGCTATTGATATGATTGATTACATTAAACGTCAAACCGGGCATAGGCTGATGCCAGAGGATTTTAAAAACGTAAAAACGCTTGATGATATCGTAAAAGCCGTAGCAAAGAAATTTGAAGCATAAAATAGTAAACCTAGCACTAATTTTAGCAAGCATTGCTTACCCTTTAGTACTATTTTTTTGGCAACAAAATGCCACTTTAATATTTGGTGTTTTATGTGTGCTTTGGGTGCTTAGAGCCTATTTTGAAAGTGGTAAAAAAAGACAGGTTTGCTTAGCGGCTGGGATATTTTTTGCCATTTGCGCTATTTTTAGAAGCATAAATTTAGCACTTTTATATCCAAGTATCGTAAGCCTTGGCTTTTTGGCTCTCTTTTTTTACAGCTTAAAGGATGAGGCTGTTATAACTAAAATCGCTAGATTGAAAGAGAAAAATATAGATGAAAAGGTCGTTAGCTACACAAGAGGGCTAACAAAAATTTGGTGCTTATTTTTTGTGTTTAATGCGGTTTTTGCATTTGTTTTATCGTGCTTTGAAAATAAATTTTATTGGAGTATTTACTGCTCCTTTATCTCTTATATTTTGATGGGATTTTTGTTTTTTGGAGAAATTTTATATCGTAAAGTTTTTATTTTAAAGAGGAAAAATGGAGTTTGAAAATAGTCTAAAAGAGTTTAAATTTGTTGATATTGATAAAAATTTATACTCACAAGTTGTTATTTTTGGGGCAAATTTAAAAGAGTATGGCCCAAGTGAAGTAGAGATCTATCTGAGCGAAACTTTTGACTTTTGTGTGGCTTTTTTTGGAGCACTTGCGATCGGCGTGAGACCGATTTTGCTTGCAAAGCCTATTTTTAGTAGTGATAAATTTAATATCAATGATAAAAATTTCAAGAATTTTTTGACTCCAGCCAGAAATATAGAGCCAAAATTTGATATAAATTCTACCTTTTTTCTTCAGACATCAGGCTCTACTGGCAATAGCAAAAATATCCCAAAAAGACTTGGTGCGATGATAGAAGAAGGGCTATTTTTAAAAGAAGAACTTGGATTTAATGAAGGTGACACATTTTTTTCAAGCGTTTCGCATCAGCATATGTTTGGTCTTACTTTTAAGGTATTTTTGCCCATCATCTCTGCCGCAAGGGCTGTTAGTAAAGAGCTAAATTACCCAGAGGCGATCTTTGAGCTTGATCTTGAAAATTTAAGTTTCATAACAAGCCCAGTTTTGCTTCAAACACTAATTTCTAGCCCAAGAGCAGCTGAAATTTCAGGGCTAAAAAACATCATCTGTGCCGGCTCAGCCCTAAAGAGCGAGCTAAGAGCTAGCATAGCAAAACTAAGCAGTGCGCGCATCATCGATATTTATGGCAGCACCGAAACTGGTGTAGTGGCTAGAAATTTAGGCGAAGAGCTTTTACTTTTTAGCAAGGTAAAGGCAGGTCTTAGCGAGGACGAGGCACTAAATGTGAGCTCACCATGGTGTGAGTTTTTTCAAACTAGCGACTGGGCACAGATAAATGGCAACAGGCTCACGCTAAAAGGTAGGATCGATAGGATAGTCAAGCTAAATGACAAAAGGGTCAATCTAATAAGTATCGAAAATAAGATGTTTGAAAGTGGTCTTTTAAAAGACTGCTACTGTGATACACATCCAAAATTTAAGCGCCTAGCCGCACTTTTAGAGCTTAGTGAAGAGGGTGTGAAGCTCTTTAGAGATAGCGGCAAAAAGGGCGTTGTAGCAAGATTAAATGAGCTTTTAAGGCCTGAGTTTAAAAATAGTGTTAGGTATTTTAAAATCGTTAGCTCGCTTTGCAAAAACGCACAAGGGAAATTTTTAAAAGCAAATTTTAAAGAGCTTTTAGAAAAGAGTGAAGATCCTAGCTGGGATAAAAATAGCGATGGCAACATTTATAAATTTAAGACAAAGCTTAGCCCAGCACTTGGTATCTTTACTGAACATTTTCCAAATTTACCGCTACTGCCTGGCTTTGTGCAGCTTGATTTTGTATTTAAATTTGCAAGAGAGCTTGGTGCAGAAATAGGCGATCAGTGTGTGGTGGAGAATCTGAAATTTTTAAAATTTGTAAGGCCAAATGACGAGCTTCGCATAGAAATTTCGCAAAAAGATGAGAAGGTTTATTTTGAGATATTTTGTAATGGCACTAGAAGTGCTGCTGGTAGGATAAAGCTGGGCTTATGAAGACACTCTTTCTCATACCATTTTACAACCATCCAGAAAAGATCAAAGCCCTTTGTGAGGCGCTTGCGAGCTATGATCTACACATTTTGATAGTTGATGATGGCTCAAACGAAGCTTCAAAAAAGACTTTGCAAAATTTGAGCGAATTTGGTGTAGAAATTTTTACAAGAGCCCAAAACGGCGGTAAGGGAGCTGCACTAAAAGATGGCTTTAGACATGCCTTGCAAAATGGCTACACGCACGCATTTCAGATCGACGCCGACTTTCAGCACGACATAAGCGAGGTAGCTGAGTTTTTGGAGCTTAGCAAAAAGTATCCACACGATATGATAATGGCTGATCCTATCTATGGCAAGGATGCGCCAAAGTCGAGATTTTATGGTAGAAAGATCACAAATTTTTGGGTCAAGGTAAATACATTAAGCACCGACATAAAAGATGCAATGTGTGGCTTTAGAATTTATCCGCTAAAAGAGCTCGAGTGGGCGATATCTCAAAGCAGGTCAAATAGGATGGAATTTGACATGGAAATCCTTGTAAATGCTGTGAGAGCAGATATCAGACTAAGATGGATACCGCTAAAAGTAAGATATGAAAAAGGTGGAATTTCTCACTTTAAAATGCTAAAAGATAACGTATTAATAAGCCTTATGCATGCAAAATATTTTTTTAGTTTGGTTCCATTTTTGCTGAGCAAAGCCTTTAGGGGACAAAAATACGTATGGTGGCAAAAAGGCGAAAGATCAAATGAATTTTTCTTAAGGGTGAGCTTATTTTTAACTAAAAATTTACCTATTTTTCTTATAAAACCTATCGTTATGATCGTCGTTTGCTTTTATTATATTTTTTCAAAAATAGAGAGAAAAAATATAAGAGAATTTTTACAAAATGTAGAGAAATTTAGTGGCAAAAAGCCAGCTACTAGTGTTTTTAGAAATTTTTATGAATTTGGTATTGCGATTTGCGATAAATTTCGCATCTGGCAAAATGGTGTACTCGAAAATGAGCTAGATATTGACGAACTTATGTGGATAAAAGAAGAGTTTGAGGCATCAAAGCGTGGCAGAATTTTGCTAACAAGCCATCTAGGGAATGTAGAAATTTGCAAGACACTTTCGCTTAGATCGCCAAGTTTTCGTATGATCATCTTGGTTTATAGCAAGGGAAATGAAAATTTTTATAAAATTTTAGAGCAGATAAGTAAGGGGCAGATCAAGCTAATAAGCGTAGAAAACCTCGATGCAGCAGCTATGCTTGAGCTAAAAGAGGCGGTAGAAAATGGCGTAAATATCGGCATAATGGGCGATAGAACTCCGGTAAATGGCGATAAATTTGTTGAGGTTAGCTTTCTTGGCAAGATGGCTAAATTTAACTACGGCCCATACTTGCTAGCTGGCATTTTGGGAGTAAAAATGAGCGCGCTTTGGTGCGTAAAAAATGGCGATAAATTTAGCATCGAACTAAGCGACATAGCCGATGAGATAAAACTAGGTCGTGACCGCAAGGCAAGCGTCAAGCCATACGTGCAAAGCTATGTAAGGCAGCTTGAGGAGCAAGCTTGCAAGAGTCCTTCTCAGTGGTTTAACTTTTTTAATTTTTGGAGATAAGAGTGGAAATTTCACACGTTAGCACATTTAAAGTGGCGTTTTTTGATGTTGATAGCATGGAGGTGATGTGGCATGGCAACTACGTCAAGTACCTAGAAATGGCACGCTGCGAACTACTTGACAAGCTAGGGTACAACTACATCGCTATGAAAAAAGATGGCTACGCCTTTCCTATCGTAAAACTTGACGTAAAGTACGTCCGCCCAGCCTTTTTTAACGACGTTATAAAGGTTACGACGACGCTTGGTGAGTGCGAAACATTTTTGAAATTTCACTACCTTATAGAAAATGAAAGGGGCGAAAAACTAAGCGAGGCAAATACAGCCCAAGCAGTCATCGACATGAAGAGCTTGCAAACTTACTTTGAGATGCCTGAAGCCCTAAAAAAGGCGATCGAAGCTTATAATAAAAAGGAGAAAATATGAGAAAAATAGCTCTTTTTTTAGCCATTTTTATATCTTGCTTTGGCTATGAGCTGGGTGAGCTTAAAAATATGGTAAAGACTGATGGCGTAAGCGGAAATTTCACGCAGACAAAGAGCCTGGCTGGCTTTAACAAAAACATAAAAAGCTCGGGCGAGTTTAGACTAGAAAATGGCGGTCTTTACTGGGATACTCTAGAGCCAGTCGTCTCAAAGGTTTTTATAAATAAAGATGGCATTTTCAAAAACGAAAATGGCGAGCTTGAAAAGACGAGCGCAAATTTTGACGAAAAGCTATTTCTTGCTATCATCAGCCTCGATGAAAACGAGCTTAGGAAAGAATTTGATATAAAAACAAGTGGCAGCCTAAAAGAGTGGAGCATAGAGCTAAGCCCTAAAAATTTACTCTTTAAACAAATTTTTAAATCCATAAAGATAAGCGGCGATGAGGCGGTAAAAAAGATCGAGCTTGACGAGGTAAGCGGAGATAAAACGATAAATGAGTTTAGTCTAAAATGAAAAAACTAGCCACGATCTTGGCTTTTGTCTTTGTTTTTTTAGCCTCGCTTGGATATTCGCTTGCGAGCCTAAAAAACGTCCAAACCGACATCTTTTCACTGATAAATTTCAAGGACGCCAAAGAGGCAAAGGTGCTAAAAGAGGTGCAAGATGAGATGGCGTCAAATTTTTTAGTGCTGGTAAATTCTAAAGAGCTGGCCAAAAATGTGCAAAGCTTAGCTCTTAAAAGTTCGCTTTTTAAGAGCTTTGAGGTGAACTTAGATATAAAATTAAACGATATAAAAAGTGACATCAACCGCTCAAAGATCGCGCTTTTAAGTAGAGCTGATCTAGAGCTTCTAAAAAACGATAAAAATGCTTTTTTTAAAAAGCGCGCAGAGGAAATTTTTAGTAGCTTTAGCTTTAAGCTTTTAAATGTAAAAGATGATTTTTTCTCGCTAAGTAGTGGTTTTAGTGCAAAAAATGGCAATGTGAGCTTAAATTTAGCCGAGCTCATGCTTGAGGTAAAGGACGGAGAGAAGAGCTTTTTTTTGCTAAAAGGCGAGCTAAAAAAGGGAGCTTCGAGCGAAGGGTTAATAAATTTTTATAACGAGCTAAATGCACTAAAAGTTGGACGAAACGAGCTTTTTGTGCACTCAAGTGCCCTCTATCAGGCATTTTCAAAGCAAAAAAACGAGAGCGAGAGCCTTTATATGAGTGCGCTTTCACTTAGTTTAACCGCTATATTTTTGATGCTTGCCTTTAGAAATTTGCGAATTTTTTATGTGATATTTATCGCTGTATTTGGCTTTAGCGTGGCATTTGCAGGCACTTTGCTCTGCCTTGGCGAGCTAAATATCCTTACTATTTTAATAAGCACAAGCCTCATTGGACTCATGTTTGACTATGTCTTGCACTGGCTTAGCAAAAACGAGGGCGCAGCGATCAGGGCTGGCAGCATAAAAAATATGCTAAAAATTTTCTTGCTAGGCCTTCTTATCACGCTTAGTGGCTATCTAGCTTTTACTTTTTCTGATCTTAGGCTGCTTAAAGAAGTGGCGCTATTTTCGGCATTTGCGCTAGTTGCTGCGTTTTTAGCTAGCTATTTTTTCATGCCTTTAGTTTTTGAAGGTGTGAAATTTTATAGATCAAAGGTTTTTGATAGGTTTTTAACTAAATTTTGCAAGCTCTCAAGCATAGTTGCTAGGCATTTGGGGGTTAAATTTCTAGCTTTTTCGCTTATTTTGCTAGCTATTTTTCTAGGATTTGATCTTAAAAATTTATCAAAAAGCGAAAACGTAAAAGACTACTCAAATATGCCAAAGAGCCTGCTAGCGGACTCTTCTTATATATTAAGCTTAACTGGCAACAACCAAAATACGATGATCGTGACAAGATCTAGCGGTGACATTTTAGGAGTTGAAAAGAGCCTTTTAGCCAAGCTAAAAAAGAGAAATTTGATAAAAGATGAGAGCTCGCTAAGTGATATATTTTTAAGTAAAAGCGAGCAGGATGAGCTAAAAGAGGCCTTTAAAAATGCGCTTGATGATGAGCAAATTTATGTGATTTATGAGAAATTTGGCTTTAACAAAGATGAGATAAGGGATGAAATTTTAAAAATTTTGGGTGAAAAAGAGCTTGGCGTGAGTGAAATTTTGGCTCTAAAATCAATGAAGGATTTTAAGAAATTTATGCTTGATGAAAATACGAGTGTATCTTACGTGAGCGGCTTTGTAAAAGGGACGGCAAGTGATGAGGTGCTGGAACGCCACAAAGCTTTTAGCCTAAATTTTGCTGACTCACTAAATGAGAGTCTAACACAGGCAAAAGAGCTTGCTCTAAAGCTAAAAATAGCAGCGCTTGTGATCGCGTTTTTACTGCTATGGTTTTATTTTAGTGCCATCATTTCGGCACTTGTGATGGGCATCATCATCTTTGGCGTGCTTCTTACGCTCTTTATCTTCGCCATTTTTGGCGTAAATTTAAGCATTTTTGGTGTCTTTGGACTCATACTTGCAAGCGCTGTGGGGATTGATTACATGATATTTGCGCTAAATGATAGCCTTAGCGAAAAAGAGCGAATTTATGGGATATTTTGCGCATTTATAACGAGCTTTATCTCGTTTTTTACGCTATCTTTTAGCCAGACCGCTGCCCTTAGCGTATTTGGGTTAAGTGTTAGCCTTTGCGTGCTGATATATGGGCTGATCGCCAGCATCTTATCTTGTAAAAATATAAAAATTTAGCTTAAACTCCTGGCTTCAAGCGTTTTGTCTAGCTTGGAGGCTTTGGTAAAAATTTTTTATTAACAGCTAGTTTGCCACTATCTGCATTTTATTTGCCTCATTCTAGATGTTTGAATCTTTATTGGGATAAAATTTATATGGCGGCTTAAATAGCGATTTGTCTAGTTTTTTGCAAACGCTGCCCTTTTTAAAAGCTTTATTTTTCGCTTTCAAAAATACACTTATGGATTACTAAATTTGCACGGCATGAGGCGCCGTAAGCTTGCATAAGAGCTAAACTCGCCACTGCTAATCTCGCTTATAAATTTATCTAGCCCCAAGCTATTGCCATTTTGAGGAATCTTGCCTTCGCTAAGGTCTATGAGCTCATCCACATAGATGACATAGTCGCGTATTTTATGAGCTCTTGTCTATCTTTTGTGACAACTTCTTTACTCTCTTTATCGGCGTATCTGCCAAAATTTT
The DNA here is from genome assembly GCF_001891085.1 of Campylobacter concisus. Classification (NCBI taxonomy): domain Bacteria; kingdom Pseudomonadati; phylum Campylobacterota; class Epsilonproteobacteria; order Campylobacterales; family Campylobacteraceae; genus Campylobacter; species Campylobacter concisus. The sequence continues at coordinate 48,623 of NZ_JXUP01000001.1, read as the reverse complement.
GCTCTGCACCAATGCTAGCGTAACCAAAGGGCGAGTCGCTTGCTTTTATCTCGCCTGCTTGAGCTATAGCACCAAATGCAAATAACGAAGAAATAGCTAGAAACAATATCTTTTTAAACATCTTTAGCTTTTTAAATTTGGCTTTTTATTTTTGATATTTTATTGCGAATGTCGCCGTTAAATTTAGTGCTATTTTTAAAAAGATAAAATTTTAAGCAAAAAATATCTCACTTTTTAGACGTAGTAGGCATAGATAGGCACTTAGCACGCTTTGCTCTCTAACGTAGTTGCGATCCCCTTTTAAAAGAAGCCTCTCAACCTCGATGTTGCCATTTCTATCGCCAGCTGCGACATATACCGTGCCAACTGGCTTGCTGGCTGTGCCCCCACCAGGTCCTGCGATACCGCTAATAGCAAGCGCAAAGTCCGCATTTGTCGCGCTTAGTGCGCCTTTTACCATCGCTTTTACGCAAGGCTCGCTCACGGCTCCGTAAGTATCTAAAATTTCATCCTCAACGCCTAGCCACTCGTGCTTTATATGGTTTGCGTAGGTTACCAAGGAGCCATCAAAGCTAGCTGAAACACCACTGTATCTTGCAAATTTAGCTGCCGCCAGCCCAGCCGTGCAAGACTCGGCAAATGAAATTTTTAACCCTTTTTGCATAAGTTTGTTTGCCACGAAGGCAATCACATCTTTTTGTGGAATAAATTTTTGTGAAAATAGCGTTTTTACCCCTTGCAAAAAGCTCTCGATCTGGCCAAATTTGTTGCTTTTTGCTTTGATTAGTATCAAATTTGGTAGGATTTGCGCAAGAGTGATATCGACCTCGTAAGTTTTAGCAAGTGGCATCATAAGGATTTTAGCACTATCAGCATCTATGTCAATGAGGTGAAAGTAGCTAAAATCAGGCTTGAAATCAATCAAAAACTCGCCAAGTTCTTCGTTTGGATTAGCTTTTATGAGATTTATCTGAGCGTTATTTAGGCTGGCTAAAAAGCTATTTTTTGAGTAGTCTAAGCTATCTTTAAGTGCAAGTGTCGTGCTATCTTTTAGCTCGAGTGAGCCCCCAGTTAGAGTGGCTATGATCTTTGCGGCAATGGCAAAATTTTCATCCGAGCCAAAAATGCTTACAAAGTCGTAATCTTTTGATAAATTTTCGATGATAAAAGGCAGCTCTTTGCTATTTTTTGGAGCAAAAATGACCACTCCAAGCTCGCCAAAATGATCCTCGTAACTTTGAAAAATGTAGTTTAGAAATTCTCTATTTATCTCAAGATCTTCGCCTATTATCAAGATACTTTGTCTCATTTTTAAGCTCCTTTTTTTGCCCCATTATACTATTTTTCAGTGTGATTTAACCAGCACAGGTGTAAAATTAGCAAATTTTAAAATCAAGGTAAAAAATGGACTATAAAGAGACACTTTTACTCCCAGAGACAAATTTCCCGATGCGCGGAAATCTTCCACAAAATGAACCACAAAGACTAAAATCATGGTACGAAGACCGCAAGGTTTACGAAAAAATGAAGAAAAACCGCCAAAATGCGGTTAAAAACTTCAACATCCACGACGGCCCTCCGTATGCAAACGGACACCTACACATCGGCCACGCGTTAAATAAAATTTTAAAAGATATCATCACAAAAACGCACTATTTTTACGGCGAAAACGTCCGCTACGTGCCAGGCTGGGACTGCCACGGCTTGCCGATCGAGCAGCAAGTCGAAGTAAAGCTTGGCGATAAGAAAAAAGAGCTTAGCAAGGTCGAGATCAGGGAGCTTTGCAGGCAGCATGCGAGAGAATTTATAGACATTCAGCGAAATGAATTTAAAAGCCTTGGCATCATCGGCGACTTTGAAAATCCATACATGACGATGAAATTTGAGTTTGAGGCTGACATCTACAAAGCACTTTGCGAGATCGCTAAAAAAGGGCTTTTGGTTGAAAGAAGCAAGCCAGTTTATTGGAGCTGGGCGGCTAGATCGGCGCTAGCTGAAGCTGAGGTTGAGTACGAGGAGAAAGAGGACTACTCTATTTACGTAGCGTTTGAGTTTGATGGAGATGCACTAGAAAAGCTTGGCGTAAAAGAGGCAAGCGCTGTCATCTGGACGACCACCCCTTGGACACTTCCAGCAAATCAAGCCATAAGCCTAAATCCAGATGAAATTTACGTCCTAACGGCTGAAAATTTGATCTTTGCAAAGCCACTACTTGAGAGTATTGTGGAAAGCGGTCTAAGCAAGGGCGAGGTCAAAAAAGAGTTTAAATCAAGCCTACTTGAAAACACTCACGCGATAAATCCACTAAACGGCAGAAAATCGCGATTTTTACTAGGCGATCACGTCATGATGGATGGTGGTACCGGACTTGTTCACACAGCTCCGGGACACGGTGAGGACGACTACTACGTTTGCTTGAAATATGGCTTTAGTGAAATTTTGATGCCGGTTGATGATGGCGGCTGCTATGATGAGAGCCTAAAACATCACGGACTATTTAGAAGTGACGTGGTAGATGAGTTTGTCGGTATGCACATCTTTAAAGCAAATGAGAAAATTTTAGAGCTACTTGGCAAAAATCTACTTAGCGTCTCTAAATTTAGACACTCTTATCCATTTTGCTGGAGAACACATAAGCCTGTTATTTATAGAGCTACAAAGCAGTGGTTTATAGCTATGGACGAGGCTAAACTTGGTGGCAAAACGCTTAGACAAACAGCGCTAAAAGAGCTTGAAAAGGTTAAATTCTACCCAAGCGTGGGCATAAAAAGAATAGGCTCGATGATAGAAAATCGCCCAGACTGGTGTATCTCTCGTCAGCGTGACTGGGGCGTGCCGATCGCGTTTTTCAGAGATAAAGCGACAAAAGAAGTTATATTTGATAGTGAAATTTTAGACCACATCGCAGGCATTTTCAAAGAAAAAGGCGCTGATGCGTGGTGGGCGCTAAGTATAGACGAGCTTTTGCCAAAGGGCACAAAATACAAGGCTGAAAATTTAGAAAAAGTGATGGACATCCTTGATGTTTGGTTTGATAGCGGCTCGACATGGCATGCAGTCTTACAAAGCGACAACTACGACGCTGGCAAATACCCTGCAAGCATGTATCTAGAAGGCTCAGATCAGCACCGCGGCTGGTTTCAAAGCTCGCTTCTAGTAAGCACAGCTATAAATTCTCACGCACCTTATGAGAGCATCCTAACTCACGGCTTTACTGTCGATGCCAAGGGCGAGAAAATGAGCAAGAGCAAGGGCAACGTCATCGCTCCACAAGACGTGGCTAAGACTCACGGCGTGGAAATTTTACGCCTTTGGGTTGGCATGAGTGATTATTCAAGCGATTTAAAGATAAGTGAAGATATATTAAAACAAATCAGCGAGCAATACCGCAAAATCCGCAACACGATCCGCTTCTTGCTAGCAAACGTAAATGATCTTGAGAGCCTAAATACAGAGTTTAATATCCTTGATAAATGGATACTAGCACGCGCTAAAAAGGTCTTTGACGAGGCAAGTGCTTGCTTTAAAAACTACGACTTTTCAAAGGGCTTTAACATCCTTTTAAATTTCCTATCAGCCGATCTTAGTGGCGTATATCTTGACGTTTGCAAAGATAGGCTTTACTGCGATGCAAAAGACGCCCCAAGAAGAAGATCAGCTCAAAGTGCGATGGCGATCATCACAAAGGCACTTTTGCCACTCATCGCTCCAACGCTTACTTACACCGTTGATGAGGTGATGGACTATGCTCCAAAGATCATCAAAGGCGAGGCAAAAGACGCGTTTGACCTAGTCTATGAACCAATCAAATTTGACCTTAGCTTTGAAGATGAGCTGCTTTTTGCCAGCAGAGAGAAATTTAACGAGATCGTGGACGTTCTTAAGAAGGACAAAAAGATAAAATCAACCCTAGAGCTAAGTCTAGAGACCACAAACCACAACATCACAAGCTACGACGAGCGCGAAGTGGCCGATCTTTACATGGTAAGCTCGGTTAGAGCTTATGATGATAGCGAGCCACTAGCCGAGTTTGAGCTTGAGGGTGATAAATTTAAGATCATAGCAAGCAACCTTCACAAATGCCCAAGATGCTGGAAATTTAATGCTAGCAAAGAAGATGCGCTATGCCCAAGATGTGAAGAGGTCATAAGTGCTAAGTGAGCCAGTAAGCGCAACTATCATAGTCGCAACGATCGCTGCGGTGGTCGTTGTTAGCTTGTTTGGCATATTTTTGGTTAATAAATTTAAAGGATAAAAATAGTGGTAACTTTGAAAGAAGCTTTAAAATTTTCAGCTGAAGAGATAAAAAATTTAAGAGCCGAGCTTGAGGCAAAGATCATAAAAGAAAAAGAGCTTGGTGCTTATGTCGAGCAGCTAGCAAATTTAGAGATCGCGAAACTAGGCGAGGGCGTGCCTATCGCTATAAAAGACAACATCCAAGTAAAAGGCTGGAATGTAACAAGTGCTTCAAAAATTTTGCAAGGCTATGTGGCACCATATAATGCAACTGTCATTGAGAAGCTACTTAGCAAAAATTTAGCTCCATTTGGCCGCACAAATATGGACGAATTTGCGATGGGAAGCACGACTGAGAGCTCATTTTACGGCAAAACACTAAACCCACTAAATCACGCTCACGTCCCAGGTGGCAGTAGTGGCGGCTCAGCAGCAGCAGTCGCAGCAGGCCTTGCAGTAGCTGCACTTGGTAGCGATACTGGTGGCTCGATCCGCCAACCAGCGGCATTTTGTGGATGCGTAGGGCTTAAGCCAACTTACGGCAGAGTGAGTAGATACGGCCTTGGTGCTTACTCAAGCAGTCTTGATCAAATAGGCCCAATCGCTCAAAACGTAGAAGACGCAGCCATTTTATATGACGCGATCGCTGGACATGATCCAAAGGATAGCACGAGCGCAGATGTGCCATTTGTTAGCGTTAGCGACAAGATAGACGGCAACAAAAAACTAAAAATTTGCGTCATCAAAAACTACGTCGAAAACGCAAGCGAGCAGACAAAAGTCGCTTTAAATTTAGCTATAGAAAAACTAAAATCACACGGCCACAGCGTAACTTACACAAATTTTGAAGACTCGAAATATGACGTCGCAACCTACTACATAATAGCAACTGCAGAAGCAAGTGCAAATTTAAGCCGCTACGATGGCGTGAGATACGGCAGACGCGCGGATGCTAGAAATTTAAAAGAGCTATATGTAAATTCACGCTCAGAAGGCTTTGGCGAAGAGGTAAAAAGAAGAATTTTGCTTGGTACATTTGTATTAAGTAGCGGATACTACGATGCTTATTACATCAAAGCGCAAAAAGCAAGAGCGCATATAAAAGCTCAGTACGAGAAAATTTTAGAAGAAAATGACCTTATCTTCATGCCAGTTGCTCCAAGCACAGCTTATAAATTTGGAGCACACAGCGATCCGCTTCAGGCCTATCTAAGCGACATCTACACGATCAGCGTAAATTTAGCAGGCCTACCAGCTATCTCTGTGCCAGTTGGCAAAGATGGTCAAAATTTAAACGTGAGCGCCCAGCTTATCGCGAAAGCGTGGGACGAACAGACCTTGATAAATGGTGCTAAGAGCCTAGAAAATTTAATAAAAGGATAAAAATATGAAGATAGTAAAGAGAGCTTTAACGTTTGAAGATGTGCTTCTTGTACCGCAGTACTCTGAAATTTTGCCAAAGCAAGTTGATGTCAAAACCAGGATCAGCAAAAATGTCACGCTAAATATCCCGATCGTCTCTGCTGCGATGGATACGGTGACTGAGCATAGAACTGCTATTATGATGGCGAGGCTCGGCGGTATCGGCGTCATCCACAAAAATATGGATATCGAAAGCCAAGCAAAAGAGGTCAAACGCGTCAAAAAAAGCGAAAGTGGCGTCATCATCGATCCTATCTTTATAAATCCAGAAGCGACCGTGGCTGAAGCTCTAAGCCTTATGTCAGATCTTCATATTTCAGGCGTTCCAGTCATCGACAAGGACCGTAAACTAATAGGAATTTTAACAAACCGCGACTTGAGATTTGAGACAAATATGAGCACTTTGGTAAAAGACCGCATGACAAAAGCACCGCTTATCACTGCACCAAAGGGCTGCACGCTTGATGATGCGGAGAAAATTTTCTCTCAAAACAGGGTTGAAAAGCTACCTATCGTCGATAAAGACGGCAGACTTGACGGACTTATCACCATAAAAGATCTAAAAAAACGCAAAGAGTATCCAAATGCAAATAAAGACAGCTACGGCAGACTTCGCGTGGCTGCGGCTATTGGCGTTGGTCAGATAGACCGCGCTAAAGCGCTAGTTGACGCTGGCGTAGATGTCATCGTCATCGACTCAGCTCACGGCCACTCAAAGGGCATCATCGACACTTTAAAAGAGGTAAAAGCAAATTTTAATGTCGATGTCATAGCTGGCAATATCGCAAATCCAGCAGCTGTAAAAGACCTAGCAGAAGCAGGAGCGGACGGCATAAAAGTGGGCATCGGACCAGGATCTATTTGTACCACAAGGATCGTTGCTGGCGTTGGTGTGCCTCAAATTTCAGCGATTGACGACTGCGCAAGCGAAGCAGCGAAATATGGCATCCCAGTTATCGCAGATGGCGGTCTAAAATACTCAGGTGACGTGGCAAAAGCCCTTGCAGCAGGTGCAGCTTGCGTTATGGCTGGTAGCTTACTTGCAGGTTGTGAAGAGAGTCCAGGCGAGCTTATAACATTCCAAGGTCGCCAGTATAAAGTCTATCGCGGCATGGGCTCAATAGGCGCTATGACAAAGGGCAGCTCTGACCGCTACTTTCAAGAGGGCACCGCTCAAGACAAGCTTGTGCCTGAAGGCATCGAAGGCCGTGTGCCATTTGCTGGCAGCATAAAAGATGTGATCCATCAGCTAATAGGCGGCCTAAGAAGTGCTATGGGCTATGTTGGCGCAAAAGACATCCCAACTCTTCAAGAAAGAGCTGAATTTGTCGAGATAACAAGCGCAGGACTAAAAGAGAGCCACGTCCACGACGTAGTTATCACTCACGAGGCACCAAACTACAAAGTTAATTAGTGTTAGACCTGCAAACTAGAACTATTAAATTTAACGAGCCACTCTATCTTGAGAGTGGCCGTATGCTATCAAATTTCAAGCTTATTTATGAGACTTACGGCACGTTAAATGCCGATAAAAGCAACGTTATCGTGATCTGTCACGCCTTAACTGGCTCGCACCACGCAGCTGGCACTTACTCAGGCGATGAGAAAGCTGGCTGGTGGGACGGGCTAATAGGCAGCAAAAAGGCGGTCGATACCGATAAATTTTACGTTATCTGTGTAAATATCTTAGGCTCGTGCTTTGGCTCGACCTCGCCGCTAAGCGTGGATAGAAGTAGTGGCAAAGAGTATCGGCTAAATTTCCCTGTCCTTGCCATAAGCGACGTGGTAAAGGCGCAGATGAGGCTATTTAGCGAGCTTGGCATCACAAGGGCAAGAGCCGTGATAGGCGGTAGTCTTGGCGGTATGCAGGCACTTTGCTACGCCATAGAGTTTCCAGAATTTGCGCAAGATATCATAATGCTTGCAAGCACCTATCAGACTAAGCCTTGGGCGATAGCGTTTAACAAGATCGCCATTGAAGCCATTTTAAACGATGAAAATTTCAAAAACGGCGAATACGACGCGGATTTTATAAGAAAAAATGGTCTAAAAGGCATGGCTTACGGCAGGATGGCAGGGCATATCAGCTTCTTAAGCCCTGATAGCATGGATGAGAAATTTGGACGAAACTACGTAGAAACTGACGGCCTTTACGAGCTTTCTGGGCGCTTTCAGGTGGATCGCTACATGGAGTACAACGGCTACAACTTTCCAAAGAGGTTTGATCCGCTAAGCTACCTATACATCGTAAAGATGATGAATATCTTTGACTGCACAAGACACTATGACAACCTAAAAGACGCCCTTGCGCCGATCAAAGCAAATTTGCACCTTATCGCATTTAAAGGCGATCTGCTCTTTCCGCCAAGCTGCATGAGAGAAATTTATGACGCACTTTGCCAGATGGGGCGGGAGGCAAAGACAAATTTTGTAGAGATAGATAGCAACTACGGCCACGACGCCTTTTTGGTCGAGATAGAAAAATTTGATGGATATATAAAAAATATATTAAAAGGATAGAGAATGGAGCAAAAAGAGCAAAGCTTTGAAGAAAAATTAGCCCTAGCAGATAAAATTTTAAACGATCTAAACAAAGATGATGTGAGCTTAGAAAATAGCATAAAGCTGCACGAACAGGGCAAAAAGCTACTAAATGAGGCAAGAGAAATTTTAGAAAACGCAAAACTTAGCATAAAGCAGGTGGATGATGAGTAGAATTTGTGCTCTTCAGCTACCAACGCAGCCTTTAAGTGAGGCAAGGCTTGATTATTACCTAAAAATTTGTGCTGACGAAAACGCAAGGCTGGTTGTGCTTGGTGAATATGTGCTAAATAGCTTTTTTAAAGAGCTCATTAGCATGCCAAAAAGCCTTATAAAAGAGCAAAGCGAGCGCAAAAAAGAGGCTCTTTTTGCAATGGCAAAAAAGTATGATCTAAATATCGTTGCACCCATTGTAAATCTAAAAGGCAAGGAAATTTTTAAAAGTCTAGCTAAATTTACCTCAACACAAGTAAAGCTATATGATCAGCAAATTCTAATGCCTTACGCTCACTGGAATGAGGCGAAATTCTTTAATAACACAAGTGATGAGCTAAATTTGCCTATCTTTACATATAATAAATTTAAGGTTGGTGTCATGTTTGGTTACGAGGCGCACTTTGATGTGTGCTGGGCGTATATGAGCGCTAAAAAGGTTGATATCGTACTCGTGCCAACGGCTTGTACATTTTTCTCGCAGGCGCGCTGGGAGGAGCTTTTAAAGGTTAGAGCTTTTACAAATAACGTCTACGTGCTGCGCGTAAACCGCGTAGGGAGCCACAAGAGCGATGATACGCAGTGGAGTTTTTACGGCGACTCGATGCTTATTAATCCGTTTGGTGAAGTTAAAAATAGGCTTGGTAAAAATGAAGAGATGATGATCGATGAGCTTAGCAAAAAGGAGCTTAGTGAGGCTAGAAACACTTGGGGCTTTATGCAGATAGAGGCTAAATTTAAAAGATAAAACGCTGTGCCTAGGTAGAAAAGAGCAAATTTAGTAAAAGTTATCACGATTACGAGTTGGGTAATGTGACATCACAACTACGAGAATGAGCGCTCTTTAAAGGAATTTTGGAGTGAAATTTGAAACGAGATGACGTTGAGATATATATAAAAGAGAAATTTGACATTTTAGGTGAGCAAATCTTCCCAAAATATCCAAAATTTAGCGCCTTTCGTCACAAGAAAAATGAGAAGTGGTTTGCACTGCTTATGGAGATAAGCGCTAGCAAGCTAGGCCTTAAAAGTGACGAGATGATAGAGGTTTTAAATCTAAAATGCAGCCCAGATCTAGCCATGGTGCTAGTTGATGAGAGGCAAATTTTTAAAGCATATCATATGAATAAAAAGCACTGGATAAATGTAAATTTAAACTCCAAAATCTCACAAAAAACAGTTTTTGACCTGATAGATGAAAGCTTTAGCTTAAGCAAATAAAAGCCATTTTTCAGCCTTAAATTTAGTAGTTTTTGTTAAAATCACGAAAAAATTTAAGGATAAAATTTGCAAGAGCTAAACAATGAGATCAAAAAAGTCCATTTCATAGGCATTGGCGGCATCGGTATCTCAGCTATCGCTAGATTTTTACATGAAAAAGGCCACAAGATAAGCGGCAGCGACATCAAAGAGAGTAAGACGACGCTAGAGCTAAAAGATGAAGGTATCGAAGTCATCACGCCGCACTGCAAAGAGGCGATAAAAGACCAAGACTTTGTAGTCTACTCAGCTGCGATAAAAGAGGACAATATCGAGCTAGTGGAGGCTAGGAGAAAGGGCATAAAGTGCTTTTCAAGAAAGGAAATTTTGCCTTACGTGCTTGAGGATAAGTGTGTTTTTGCAGTAGCTGGTGCGCACGGCAAGAGCACGACTTCAGCGATGCTAGCAAGCCTAATCGAAGGCTCAGTCATCATCGGCGCCATCTCAAAGCAGTTTGGCTCAAATATGCGCTATGCAAAGAGTGACAACGTCGTATTTGAGGCTGATGAGAGCGATTCGAGCTTTCTAAACTCAAACCCATATCTAGCCATCGTCACAAACGCAGAGCCAGAGCACATGGAACACTACGACTACGATTTAGCTAAATTTTACGCAGCCTACAAGGGCTTTTTGGAGCGCGCAAAGGTTAGAGTGATAAACGCTGAGGATGAGTTTTTAAGCACGCTTAAGCTTGATGCGATCAGGCTTTATCCAAGCACTGACATCACCGAGCTAACGATGGTGGTAAGAGACTATCAGCCATACACCAGCTTTAACCTTAAAAATTTAGGCAAATTTGAAGCCTTTGGCATGGGCGAGCACATCGCTATAGACGCATCTTTGGCTATCCTTGCTGCGATGCACGAGACGCCGCTTAAAGATATCAGAGAAAATTTACTAAATTTTAAAGGCATCAAAAAGCGTTTTGACATACTTAGCGCAAACAAAAATTTCGTCCTAATCGACGACTACGCGCACCATCCAACCGAGATAAAAGCGACGCTAAAATCAGTCTTTGAATACGCCAAAATTTTAGGTATTAAGAGCGTCACAGCGATATTTCAGCCGCACCGCTACACAAGACTTAGCACAAATTTAGCTGGCTTTAAAGAGTGCTTTAAGGGCGTTGATGAGCTTGTCATCTTGCCAGTTTATGCAGCTGGAGAAAATCCGATCGAAGTTGATATGAAGAGCGAATTTAGCGAGTATAACCCGATCTTTACCGACAAGGTTGAGAGGGTTGAAGAGGGCATAGAATTTACAGATGAATTTGGCGTGAAAAACCGCCTAAGTGATGGCATCGTAGTTGGCTTTGGAGCGGGTGATATCAGCGTGCAGCTAAGAGGCGGATATTAATGGATCTAAGCACTTTTAAGCCTCAAGATGAAAATGAAATTTTAAAAGAGATAAAAGAAAAAGAGCTTGGTGAAGACGAAATTTCAAGCCTTATAAATTTAGGTAAAAAAGATATCTTGATAGCCCTTGCAAGGTCACAAAAGCTAAATAGCGTCCAGATAAAAGATATGCTGCCAAATGCCCCTTATATGGCTGTTTGCTTGCTAGTTGAAAAACAAGATATCAGTGAGGTTAAGGCTGAAATTTTAGAAAAGATCGAGCCTCATGCTGAGCTTTACAAAGAGCTCATCGCAAAGTATAAAGGCGTGAAATGGTAAGAAATTTGATAATAATCGCTGGCGTGATGCTACTTTTTGGAGCGATCTGGGCGATAAAAGATGAAAAGATCAGCAAAGGCATAAAAGCGCTCGTTAGCGCGGTGCTTGTAGCTATCCTTGTTTGTGTCTATTTTTACGAGCAGAATTTATCAAAAAACGAGGATGCCATCTCAAAGCTAGTTAGCGATTTTAAACAGGGCAAAGTGCTAAAATGTGGCGAATACAACGTGAGCGCTGAGAAATTTAACTACGAATTTGGCACGGCGTCATTTTTACCAAAGCGAGAATTTAGTGATCTCTCAGGCGTCATCGTGCCTATAAAAAGTTGCGAGCAATGACTGAAGAGATATTTTTAAAGCTCGATCTAGGCGAGTATCTGGATAAATTTAACTCCTTTTTAGCAAGGCAAAAACCGCTATTTTTACAAGGCGATAGCAAAATCCACTTTGAAAACATTAGCGAGCTTTCAAAGTATGATTTTAAGGCGCCTGACGAGATAAAAGAGCTTGATGACGCACTTATGAGACTTAGCAAGCAAGCAGTGCTTCACATCAGCGAAATTTACGAGTTTGCAAAGATCATTAAGTATTTTTCATATCTAAAAAAGCAAAAATTTGAAGGTAGGCTTGGCGAGTGGATCGCTAAAGTTGAAATCCCTGAAGCGATGAGCCATATGGCAAACAGCTTTGATGAAAATGGCGAGTTTAGCGACAGCGTGGATGAGAGATTTTATGCGATAAAGCAGGCCTTTAGCGAGAAAAAGCGCCAGATTGACACTGAGCTTAAAAAGCTCATTTACTCAAAGCACATCACGCCCTATTTAGTCGATACCCAGACGCACTACATCAACTCGCAAGAGGTACTTTTGGTGCGTGGCGGCTTTAATCACGCCCTAAAAGGCACCGTGATCGCTAGAAGCTCGGGCGGCTACTTCTATGTCGCACCTGCAAGCACCGAGCGCCTAAAAAAGGAGCAAAGCGAGCTACTTGATAGAAAAGAAGAGATTATTTTTGAACACTGCAAGAAATTTAGCCTGCAGATGAGCAAGAGCTTGCTCTTTTTGAAATTTATAAATAACGCTTTTGATCAGTTTGACGCGTATCAGGCGCGCGTAAATTTGGCTAGATCACGTGACTATGAGTTTGTTTTGCCAAATAGCTCGCACGTTATCAAGCTTGAGAAATTTGCCCATCCAGCGCTTAAAAACCCAAAAAGCGTGAGTGTGGATTTTAGTAAAAAAGTGCTTTTAATAACCGGCGTAAATGCTGGCGGTAAGTCGATGCTTTTAAAATCAATCATCTCAGCCACGCTGCTTGCAAAGTATCTGCTGCCTATGCGTATCGACGCAAACCGCTCAACGATCGGCTCTTTTAAAGAATTTGACGCGATCATAGAAGATCCGCAAAGTGTGAAGAACGACATCTCGACCTTTGCTGGCAGGATGGTGCATTTTGCAAAGCTTTTTACTAAAAGATCGATCATCATCGGTATCGACGAGATCGAGCTTGGCACCGATTTTGAAGAGGCTGCGAGCTTGTATGGCGTCATGATAGAGCGCCTCATCACTCAAGATATCAAAATGATCATCACGACCCACCACAAGCGCCTTGCGATGTTGCTAGCTAAGAATCCAGAGGTTGAGCTAGTGGCGGCACTTTACGACGAGGCGGCTCAAAGGCCTAAATTTGAGTTTTTAAAGGGCACTATTGGCAAGTCTTACGCCTTTGAAACGGCGGCAAGATACGGCATATCTCAAAATTTAGTGGCTCAGGCTAAGAAAATTTACGGCGAAGATAAAGAGAATTTAAACGAGATCATCACAAAGACGCTAAATTTACAAACCAAGCTTGATGTGGGGATAAAAGAGGTTACGGCAAAAGAGGAGCGACTGGAGCGCTTACTTGAAGAGCAAAAAGAGCTAAAAGAGAAAAATGAGATCAAGCTAAATGCGACTATTTCGCGCCTTGAAAAAGAGTATTATGAAGCGATAAATGCGGCAAAAGCTGTTATAAATTTCAAAGATATCAAAGACAAGCAAAGAGCGCTAAATGTGGCAAATGAGAAAAAAGCTGCCATCGTTAAGCCTAAAAAAACTGAGCGCGAGAGCCTAAAAATAGGCGATAGAGTGAAGTATGAAAATATAAAAGGTACGGTTTTAAGCATCTCTAAAAATGATGCAATGATCGAGTCAAATGGCATAAATTTACGCGTGCCGCTCGAGCTTTTAAGAAAAAATGGCAACGAAGTAGAGCTACCTAAAAAAGGTGGCGTTAGCCTAAATGTAGATAAGCCAAAAACGGCCTCGCTCTCGCTTGATCTGCATGGCATGAGAGCTGATGAGGCGATAGCAAAGCTTGATAAATTTATCTCAGATAGTCTTGTTATGGGATTTGACGAGGTTAGCGTATTTCACGGCATCGGCACTGGCAAGCTCGCCTTTGCTGTTAAAAATTTCTTAAAAGAGCATCCAAGCGTGAAAGAGTTTTTTGATGCACCGGCAAATCAGGGTGGATATGGAGCTAAAATAGTCAGGCTTTAACTTCTTCCTAAAAGTTAAAATTTATTTTAAGGTTGATATAATCAGGGCAAGTACACAAAATAAGGGAAGTAACTTTTGAGTAACAAGGACGAGCAAACGGGTAAAAATCTAAATATCACTAAAACGATTATAGGTTTAGTGTTTGTTTTGGGAAGTATTTTTTTAGTCGAAAACCTGGCAGTTTTTTATTTTAAATTTAATAATGCTTCTGCTGAAAATGGTTTTAATCTTCGAAAGAAAGTTGATTATTTGACATATCAATATGTTGATTATTTCAAAAATGTCAGCAAATATGATGTCACAAATTTTCAATCTCACATTAACGATAGTGCTATGGGTGATGTCCTTTTATTAAAGGATGATAATAAAAATGGATATAAGGTCGTAGCGTCTTCAGATAAAAGAATAATAAATCAAGAATTTAATGACAAAAGCTGTGGAAATATCTTTACTCATAATTTCCAAAAAGATTATTTTTGGACAAAAATTTTGCCAGAAAATGCCGCTCAAGTTTGTATGTTTGTGCCAGTTGGAGAGTATATATTAGGCTTTAAAGGAAAGGTCGATCAACGTATTACTGGCACGCATGATGAGTACTTTTTTGAGTGGCTTTTAAATAATATGGCTTTAACATTCATCTTAAGCCTCGTTGGTGCAATAGTTGCTTTGTCTACTTGTATATGGTATGCGGTCAAGTACATAAAAGAAAAAAATAACTATAACGTATTAAAAACAGATACCAAAAAACAGATAGAAGAGCTTGGAGAAAAGCTTTATATCGACCCAATGACTGGACTTTTAAATAAAACAGCATTGGTGCGTGATATTAATAGCTATGAAAATCCTAAAGTAGTGCTTATAGATATTGACGATTTTGGCAAGATGAATGACTTTTACGGTAAATTTGCATGTGACCAGATTTTGGTCAAGATGGCTGATTTGATCAGTGAATTTGCCAAAAATGAGAATATGAAAGCTTACTGTATAGAAGCAGATAGGTTTGCTCTGGTAGAAGATAGCGATAGCTTTATCGATAGATATGAAGATATGGTTGAAGATTTGATAGAAATTTTTAAAGGCCGTATGCTAAGTATAGTCGATGAAGATGGTAGAGAGATAGAAGGTATCGAGATACATAGTACAATAGGCTTTGCTCTTGATAGTGACCAAACACTAAGAAAAGCAACAATAGCATTAAAAACAGCAAAAGAGCAAGATAAAGACTATGTTTGTTATTTCAAAGGGCTAAATCAAAAAGAGGAATATGCAACTCAAATAGAACGCTCTAAACTGATACAATACGCCACTATAAATAACAATATTGTTCCTTATTTTCAGCCGATAGTTAATGATCAAAAGGTACCTGTAAAATATGAATGTTTGATAAGACTTTTAGATAGAGGCGACGTTATATCACCAAATGTCTTTTTAGATATCTCAAAGCGCATTAAGCGTTATGCTGATCTTGAGAAACAACTCATTAAAAAGTGTTTTAAGCAGCTTGTAGAGGATAAGAATTTAGTACTTTCTATAAATTTAAGCAGTAGAGATATGATCGATGGTGATGTTAGCTCACTTGTTTTAAATTTATTAAATAAGCACAATGTTGCTGGCAGAGTAGTATTTGAGATCGTTGAAGATGAAGAGCTTAAAAATTTAGAGAGAGTTTCAAATTTTATCGAGCGTGTAAAAAGCATGGGTGCAAAGATTGCTATCGATGATTTTGGCTCAGGATATTCAAATTTTTCTTACATCATAAAGATCAAGCCTGACTACGTGAAGATCGATGGCTCTATTATAAAAGATATAGACATAAATAAAGATTCACACTCTATCGCAAGTGCGATCGTGGCATTCGCAAAAGACCTTGGTATAAAAACTATTGCTGAATATGTGCATTCAAAAGAGATATTTGAAATCTGTAAAGAGATCGGCGTAGATGAGTTCCAGGGCTTTTATTTTGGTGCACCAGAGCGTGCTGGCTCATAAGGTACTTAGTGGTAATTAGCTTTTTAAAAGAGCTTTTAAGCTTTCGCTCTATCACACCTAATGATGCTGGAAGCTTAGAATTTATCGCTAAATTTTTGCCTGATTTTGAGGCGAAATTTATAGAAAAAAACGGTACCAAAAACCTCATACTCTCTAAAATTTATGGTGATGGCGAGCATCTAGCTTTTGCAGGACATGTTGATGTCGTGCCTCCAGGTGAGGGCTGGGATAGCGATCCATTTACACCACTAGAAAAAGATGGCTACATCTACGCAAGAGGCGCACAGGATATGAAAAGTGGCGTGGCTGCTTTTGTTTGCGCTGCTAAAGATACGAAATTTAATGGTAAGCTAAGTCTTATTTTAACAAGCGACGAAGAGGGCGATGGCACATATGGCACGCCTTTAGCACTTGAATATTTGCGCGAAATAAATGATTTGCCAAAATTTTGCGTAGTGGCTGAGCCAACTTGCGATAAAGAATTTGGCGATAGCATAAAAGTTGGCAGACGTGGCTCAATAAATGGCAAGATCGTGATAAAGGGCGTTCAAGGGCACGTGGCATATCCTGAAAAGTGTGTAAATCCGGTAAATTTGATAGCTCCACTTTTAAATAAAATAGCTGATCACGATATGGACGCTGGGAGCGAGTTTTTTAGTCCAAGCAAGATTGTGATAACTGATATTAGAGGTGGCATGCAAGTTTGCAACGTCACGCCAAGCGAGCTTAGCATAATGTTTAATGTTAGAAACTCAAATTTAACTGACGTAAATGACGTCGAGAGTTATCTTAGAGAGGTTTTAAAAGGGCTTGATTTTGAGCTTAGTATAAAGCAAAGCTCAAAGAGATTTTTAACAAATAAAGATAGCAAAATCGTAAAAAAATTAATGGCTTCTGTCACAAAGTTCACAGGCGTTACACCGGTTCTAAATACAAAGGGCGGCACGAGCGATGCAAGGCACTTTTCTGAATTTGGCGTAGATGCGATAGAATTTGGCGTGATAAACGACCGCATACATGCTAAAAACGAGCGAGTTAGTGTTGATGAGGTAAATAAACTTTATGAAATTTTTAAAGATTTGATAGAAAAATTTTAATCCATAAATTTTATTATCCTTAAACAAAAAAGTTATTAAGTGTCTAAAAAATATTTTCAAAAGCCATTTTGATTGATATTTTTGTCAAAGAATTTTAAGATTAAGAAATTTTCTTTATTTGGCAATATTGCTATTATCTGTACAATTCATGGAATAACCGGGTTTTGGCCATTTCAAGTAAAACCTAATGGAATGCTCTTTTTGACGAGCATATGGTAGAAGTTATAAATACATTTGTGGGCGAAAAATATATCCAGTACAATCCTAGTTTTAAAGATGGTATGGATATCATTTCTAATTTATAAAAAAGTAAAATTTTCAAATAAGTAAAAAATGCAAGTAAAACGAAAAATATACAAATCTTTTCAATACGAGAAAATGAGACATGGCTTGCGAGCTAGATTGTCCTTTTTGGCCGTAGCAGTCGTGATTTTGACAATTGAAATTTATATCGCAGCTTTTGTTAAAGGTGGCTTTGTGCGACATTATTTAGGTGATGTGCTAGTTACGGTGATGCTTTACGCATTTGGACGAGCCGTGTTTAAAACTGCACCAAAAATTTTAGCATTTGAAATATTTATCTTCTCGCTATTTATAGAAATTTTACAATACTTTAAAGTGCTTGAAATTTTAGATATTCATAATTTAATAATACGCATAGTCTTTGGCGGAACATTTGACGTTAGCGACATCGTATGTTACGCATTGGGCTGCTTGCTGGCTTATTTGACTGATGCCATTTACTTTCTGCAAAAGTATAAAAGTCCAAATATATAGTGATAAATCACAACTTTATTTTTTAAGTATAAAGCAGGAGCTAATCATCTTAAAAGCTCCAGCAAAATTTATCTATCTATTTTAGCTCACCCCAGTTTTTAGCGATATTTAGCGATGTTTTAAGCGGCACATTTAGCGTGTAAATTTCCTCCATTGTCTTTTGCGTCGCCTTGCCAAATTCCTGCGCAAATTCGTCTTTTACTTCAAAAATCAGCTCGTCGTGGATCTGAAGTAACATTCTCGCGTTTTCATCTAAATTTGCTCTAACTTTTACCATCGCCATCTTGACTAGGTCTGCCGCAGAGCCTTGAAAGACCGTATTTACTGCTTCGCGCTCAAACATAGCTATTTGCATAGGTGTGGCACTTTTAAAGTCAAAGTAGCGCTTTCTGCCAAGTAGCGTCTGCACAAAGCCATCGTTTTTGGCTGAAATTTTTATGCTCTCTAAAAAATCTTTGATCGTCGCAAATGCCTTAAAATAGCGCTCTATATACTCTTTTGCCTCGGCTCTTGTGATATTTACTTGATTTGCCAGCTTGCTTGAGCCCATGCCATAAATGAGGCCAAAATTTATGCTCTTTGCCACGGCTCTATTTTGCCCGTCGCTGCTACCAAATATGCTAATAGCCGTCCTTGCGTGGATATCCTCGTCATTTTTAAACGCCTCAAGAAGCGCAGGATCTTGGCTAAAGTGAGCTAGCAGCCTAAGCTCGATCTGGCTGTAGTCAAGCCCCACAAAGCTATATCCCTCGCGCGCTTCAAAGCACTCTCTGACATCCTTTGCAAGGCTGCCACGAGCTGGGATATTTTGTAAATTTGGATTTTTACTTGAAAGCCTGCCAGTGCTTGTGCCAGTTTGCAAAAAGCTCGTGTAAATTCGTGAGCCCTCATCCTTTTTTGCAAGCGCTAAAAGTGGCTCGCAGTAGGTGCTTTGCAGTTTGTAAAGCTCTCTGTAGACTAAAATTTTTTCAATCACTGGATGAGCGTCTATGAGCTCAGCTAGCACGCTTTCATCGGTGCTGTATCCAGTTTTTGTCTTCTTTTTGGTTGGGAGTTTTAGATGCTCAAAAAGTATGACGCCAAGCTGTTTTACTGAGTTTATGTTGAAATTTTCGCTGCTTAGCTCGTAAATTTCACTTGTTAGCGCCTTTAGTTTGGTGTCGTTTTCAAGGATGAGCTTTTGCATCTTAGCTTCATTTATCTTGATGCCGTTTTGCTCCATGTCAAAGAGCGTGAGGATAAAAGGAAACTCGTGCGTATCGGCAAGGGCTAGCAAATTTTTATCAAGAGTGTTTAAAAAAGTTTTATAAAATTTAAGCGTTATCCAAGCGTCCTCGCTCGCGTATTTGGCGGCATTTTCTAGTGGCACATCGCCAAAAGTTTGTCCCTTTTTGACCATATCTTCAAATTTTATCGTGTCGTAGTCATAAAGTCTCTTTGCCAGTGCGTCCATGCCGACACTAGAGTTTGGATCGCTAAGCCAAGCAAGTATCATCGTGTCTTTAAAATTTACTGGAGGATTTAGACCTAGGTTATTTTTAACTATTTCAAAGTCATACTTTAAATTTTGTCCGATTACGCAGCCTTTGTAAATTTGTCCTACTGCCCAAGTTGCAAAATTTAGACTTATTTGCTGTGGCACACCAAGGTAGTTGTGAGCCACTGGCACGTAGTAGGCATCCTCATCGTTAAAGCAAAAGCTAAAGCCAACGATCTTTGCACTCCTGCTATCAACGCCTGTGGTCTCGGTGTCAAAGGCGACGATGGTCTCTGGCGTGATGTTAGAAAGTAGTTTTTCGATGCTAGCCTCATCAAGGAGTAAATTTGCTTTAAAGCCAAGCTTAAATTCAGCATTTTCCTCTTTTTGCAAGCTCTTAAGAAGTCTGTTTAGATCGTACTCTTTTAAAATTTCTGAGATGTTTATCAGAGGATTTTGCTCGGGAAATTTAGAGTGCTCAAGATCAAATGAACTAACTGCGTCATCAAATAGAGTGGCTAGCTTTTTGCTCAAAAATGCTTCGTCTTTTGCAGCTGCCAGCATATTTTTAGTACGCTCATTTCTAAGAAGGGCTAAATTTTCATAGATTCCCTCTAAGCTACCATACTCAGCCAAAAGCTTCTTAGCCCCCACTGCACCGATGCCTTTGACTCCTGGGATGTTATCCGAGCTATCGCCTGCGATCGCTAGAAAGTCTCTTACCTGTGCCGGATAAACTCCATACTTTTCAAAGCAGCTTGCGCTATCATGATCGATCTTGCTTTGTGGGCTGTAGATGCTCACTTTGCCGTCCTCTATGAGCTGGTAAAGGTCCTTGTCATGCGTGACTATTCGCACAAATATATCTTTATCTTTGCAAAATTTAACCGCACTTGCGATGATGTCATCGGCCTCGTAGCCCTCGCGGCTAAGGTTGTAGAGTCCCATTTTTTCTATCATATCTATGCAAACTGGAAGCTGTTCTTTTAGCTGAGCTGGTGGCTCACTCCTGTTTGCTTTGTAATCACCTAAAATTTCGTGACGTAAGGTCTTGCCTTTGCTATCAAGTGCGAAGATGAGGTAGTCGCTTTGGTATTCATCCTTGAGGCTTGCTATAAAATTTGCAAAGCCACTAATCATACCGCTTGGCTTGCCTTCTCTGTTTTTAAGTCCGCTCATGGCGTAGTAGAGCCTAAAAAAGAAACCAAAAGTGTCAATAATCGTAAGTGTTTTCATTTTTATCCTTTGTGTAATTTTATGAAATTTAGGCAAAAAATAGGCTGATTTATAAAATTTTTTGATATTATGGCGGACATTACAAATAAAAAATCACAAAAACAAAAAGCTTTGAGGTCATGAAAAAAATAGTTTTTTTACGTATCAATCCAAATGCAGTCGGTGGTGCCGAACGCTATTTAAGAAGGCTTACTAAAGCCCTAAAAGACGTAGGCATAGATACATCTATACGCTCATATCTAGGAGAGGCTAGGATCTCGTCATGGAAAAAGGCTTTGAGATTTAACGCACAGGTAAAACGTCAGAAAAAAAGTGATGAGGTATATTTTAGCTTGGAGCGAGTGAGCTGCACAGATATTTATAGAGCAGGGGACGGCGTGCATAAAATTTATCGTGCCACAAAGCCATTTTGGTGGGTTAATCCTCTAAATTTTGTCTATCCATATCTAGAAAAACGTTGCTTTAAAAATTCTAAAAAGATAATCGCAAATTCAAACTACATAAAAGAGCAAATCATTTCAGCTTACGGTATCAATGAGTCAAAGATCGTTACCATTTACAACGGTATAAATTTGCCACAAAAAGTAGAAAAAGGAGAAGCAAAACTTAGCGTATGCGAAGATTTTGGACTCGATTACAATTTGCCAATTGTGCTTTTTGTTGGAAACGGCTTTAAAAGAAAAGGAGCAAAGGACTTTTTGCTTCTTGTCTCAAAGCTAAAAACGCCAGTAAATGCGCTAATAGTAGGCAAAGATAAAAATTTAAATTCATATAAGAAGCTAGCAAAAAAACTAAAGATAAAGGCATTTTTTACAGGTGAGCAAAAAATGACTGCAAAATTTTATGAAGCAAGTGATATTTTTATATTTCCAACGCACTACGAACCATTTTCAAATGTCGTTCTAGAGGCACTTAGCTTTAAAAATATTGTCTTTACAACGGCTCAAAATGGGGCAGCTGAAATTTTAGAAAATCGTTTTGTCATGAGTGAACCAAATGATGAAAGTATACTGGAGCTAGTGGAGCAGGTGCTTAATGATAATGAGATGATGAGAGAGCTGCAAGAGAAGTCATTTTTACTTTCACAAAAATTTAGTATAGAAGAAAATGCAAGCAAAACTCTTGAAATCATAAACGAAGTGCTAAATTTGGAGCAAAAGTGAGAGTGTTTATAGAGCTTCCAACTTGGCTTGGAGACGCTGTGATGGCGAGTGCGGCGATAGAAAATTTAAGCAAAAATGCTAAAAATATTGTATTTTTTGGCTCTTATGTGGCCTGTGAGCTTTACAAATCACATCCAAAGTGCGAAAAAGTAGTTATTGACAATAGTAAAAAGCAAAACTCAAGATATTTAAGCCTTATAAAAACAGCTAGAAAGCTTGGAAAATTTGATATCGCTATTAGTTTTAGAAGCTCGTTTGCTAGTAAATTTTTGCTATTTTTTCTAAAAGCAACGCAAAAATTTTGCTTTAAAAAGAGTAGCGAGAGCTTGCATCAGGTGCAAAAATATCTAAATTTCATAAAGCAAAGTCTAAATTTAAAAGAAATTTCAAACGAACTAAAAATTTATTATGAAGCTAAAAAAAGCGAGCAAAAGCTCCTCGTACTAAATCCAGGTGCTAGCTACGGAAGTGCTAAAAGGTGGTATCCACACTATTTTGCAGAGGTTGCACTGCACTTTAAAGATGAATTTGATGTAAAGATCACTGGCTCAAAAGCCGAGCTTGAGATTTGCAATGAAATAGAGCAAATACTCTTACAAAATGGTATGAAATGTGAAAATTTGGCTGGAAAAACAAGCATAAAAGAGCTTTGCGAGGTCATAGGCTCTATAAAAAATGGCATCTTTTTGACAAACGATAGTGGTCCTATGCATATCGCAGCTGCCTATAAAGTGCCGCTTGTGGCTCTTTTTGGACCGACTAAATTTAAAGAGACTAGTCCATGGCAAGACGAAAGTGCAAAGATAGTGCATTTAAATTTAGAGTGTATGCCATGTATGAAGCGAGTGTGTCCTATAAAAACACATGCCTGTATGAAGGAGCTTACGCCAAAAATAGTTATCACTGAAATAGAGCTGCTAAGAAAAAAATTAAATTTTTGAAATTCTAAACATAATTAAATATATACATACAAAATTAAAAATTTTAGTTTTTATTTGATTACATTTTTACTAAATATTTGACATTGGTTATCAATATAGCTATAATCACGCAAAAATTTTTACTAAGAAGGTATTATGGAGCTAATTAAACATCACATTGATCATGTAATTATTGCGATTTTAGGCATTATGAGTTTTTTTGTACTTTGGTATACGATTGAGCGTATTATTTTTTATTCACGCGTTGATATAAAAGGCTACAAAAGTATCGAAGCGCTTGAAGAAGCACTAACCAAAAATTTAACCACGCTTTACATTATCTACTCAAATGCACCATATGTAGGACTTCTTGGTACAGTTGCTGGAATTATGATCACATTTTATGATATGGGTATGGCAGGTGGAATCGATACTAAAAGCATAATGGTCGGTCTCTCTCTTGCGCTAAAAGCAACTGCTTTTGGACTACTTGTGGCGATACCAACGCTTATGATCTACAATGGCTTTGTTAGAAAAGTAGATGTAATGCTAAATAGATACAAGGCTGAAAATGCGTCTAAATAAAAAAGATGGGTTAAATATTGTCCCATTTATTGATATTATGCTTGTTTTGCTTGCTATCGTGCTTAGCATTTCGACTTTTATTGCTCAAGGCAAGATAGCTATTGATCTTCCAAGTGCAAACAGTGCTGAGCAAAGCAAAGAGGACGATAAAAAGGTAAGCGTAGTAATTGATAAGGATAATAAATTTTTTATAGATGATGTAGAAATTTCTGAGAACGAACTCAAAGATAAGCTAAATGCTGTTGATATAAAGACATTGATTGAACTAAAAAGCGATAAAAATTCGAAATTTGATAGCTTTGTTAAAGTAATTGATATATTAAAAGAGAAGGGCCACGAAAATTTTGCAATCCAAACAATCTCTGAATAAAATTTCAAATTACAGCGGCTTAGCTGTTTCGCTTATAGTGCATGGAGCAGCAGTATATTTTTTGCTTTCACATAATTTTGATGAGATAAAAATAGGTGAGCAAAAACCGATAAAAATAGCTCTTAATTCATTTACTCCAGTGCCACAAGTCTCAGCACCTCAAATAGCGGAGCAAATGCTTATCCCAGAGCCAACTCCACCAGCTCCACCGCCACCACCAGAGCCACCAAAACCTGAACCAAAGCCAGAACCAAAACCTGAACCTAAAAAGGTGGAGAAACCAAAGCGTGAAATAAAAAAGGTAGAGCCTAAAAAAGAGCAAAAAATAGAGCCTAAGCCTGAACCGGTAATTGCTCAGCCAGTGCAGCCTATTGTACCGCCAGCTAGTGCAAATACAAATTTGCCAGCCAATAACAAGTCTATCGCTGCAGCTCCAGTTCAAAATGTAACACCTGAGCTAAATTTATCAAATTCACAAGGTGATGAAGATTTTACGAAGGTTATAATCGCAGTTAAGAGGCATAAAAGTTACCCAAATAATGCTAGACGTATGAAACATCAAGGAGTTGTAGAAGTTAGGTTTTTACTTAAGCAAGACGGCAGCATAGATGAACTTAAAGTTAGTAAAAGCTCTGGTTTTGAGTCGCTTGATAATGGTGCTTTAGAAAATATTCAAAGAGCAAGCTCTGAGTTTCCAAAGCCTAAACAAGATCGTTACCTTCGTTTCCCTATTTCGTATACATTAAAATAAATTACAAGCTTATTTAAGCTTGTAATTTATTATCTGCTTTGTAGAATTTCTTTTATATTTAAAGTCAAAATAGAAAAACATAACTTATTTTATTTAAAAAAGTGTGTATTTTAAACTTGTTTTAAATATTAAACATGTATAATCTGACTTTCTTTAACGAGTGGTTGGATAGCTCAGTCGGTAGAGCAGCAGACTGAAAATCTGCGTGTCGGCAGTTCGATTCTGCCTCTAACCACCATTAACCTTTCCTTAAACATCAATCATTTTTTTCTTGGTTCTATTAAATTTCGTATTTACAAGACTTCTAGGTTATTTATAAAATTTAAATAAATTTTTATTATTAATAAATTTAAAATATAACAATGCTATTTTCATTTTATATATTCTAAGACAAATAAAATCTTCAAAATCAAATAAAAATTTTTGTAAAATACAATCTTGTAAAAATTTATCCTAAATAAGCTTTTTAATCAAAACATTATATTTATATCAAGTTATCCTTAAAATATAAGTTTAATCTAAATCCATAAGAGATATAATCTTGATTAAATTTATATTAACTTAGGAGGTTTCATGGATTTTCTCATGAATTTAAGTGAAGGCATGCAGTTTGCTATCCAGCTTCTCATCGTCCTTATCTGTTTGTTCTACGGAGCTAAAAAAGGCGGTATCGCACTTGGTATGCTAGGCGGTATCGGTCTTATAGTCCTCGTTTTTGGATTTAATATCGAGCCTGGTAAGCCAGCAATTGATGTTATGCTAACTATCCTCGCTGTAGTTGTAGCAAGTGCTACGCTTCAAGCCAGCGGTGGCCTTGATGTTATGCTTCAAATAGCAGAAACTATACTTAGAAAAAATCCAAAATATGTAAGTATCTTGGCTCCATTTGTAACATGTACGCTTACTATTTTATGCGGTACTGGACACGTTGTTTATACCGTGCTTCCTATCGTTTATGATATCGCTATCAAAAATGGTATCCGCCCAGAGCGACCAATGGCAGCAAGCTCAATAGCTTCACAAATGGGTATCATAGCAAGTCCAGTTTCAGTTGCTGTTGTAACTCTTACAAGCTTTCTTATTAATGCTAAAACTCACTTAGCTGGCTTTGATGGGTATTTAGATCTTTTAAAGATTACGATTCCATCAACATTTTGCGGTGTTTTAGCGGTAGGAATTTTTAGCTGGTTTAGAGGTAAAGATCTTGACAAAGACGAGGTATTTCAAGCAAAGCTTCAAGATCCTGAGTTTAAAAAATATGTTTATGGCGATAGTGCGACACTTTTAGGCAAAAAGCTTCCTGGCTATCAATGGGCTGCGATGTGGATATTTTTAGGCTCTATTCTTGTAGTTGCGCTTCTTGGATATTTTAAAGATCTTCGTCCAAGCTGGACTACTTACAAAGATGCAACAGTCGTTCAAGTAATAGCCAATCTGCCAACTGAGCAAAAAGTCTTAAAAACCTTAAAAATAAAAGATGCTAGCATCCAAACAGAGGCGGCTGAGCTAAAAGTAGCAAACGATAAGCTAAATGCTAATCAAAAAGCTCAATCAGTCAAAATCATCGGTAAAGATGCAAATCAAACTCTTACTCGCACAGCTGATGGTGCAGTAACATATATAAATGAAAAAGGCGCAAAAGAAGAATTTCAAGGTGCTTACATCAATATAAGTAACAAACAAGCATCTTCAAAAAGCCTAAGCATGGTTCATGTTATCCAAATTTTCATGCTTTTAACAGGCGCTATCATTTTAATCTTTACACCAACAGATGCTAGCAAGATCGGTAAAAACGAGATATTTAGATCAGGCATGATCGCTCTTGTTGCAGTTTTTGGTATCTCTTGGATGGCTGAGACTATGTTTGCAGTGCATACTCCGATGATGAAAGAGGCGCTAGGAAGCATCGTAAAAGAGCACCCTTGGACTTATGCGGTTATGCTCTTGATTATCTCAAAATTTGTAAATTCTCAAGCTGCAGCCTTGGTTGCATTTGTGCCATTAGCTTTAAATATCGATGTTAATCCTGCTATCATTCTAGCTTTTGCGCCAGCTTGCTACGGATACTACATCCTACCAACATATCCAAGCGACCTTGCGGCTATCCAGTTTGATAGAAGCGGTACGACACATATTGGTAAATTTGTTATCAATCACAGCTTTATCATTCCAGGTCTTATTGGCGTTATATCCTCTTGTATATTTGGCTATATTTTTGCAACTGCTTTTGGATATCTATAATAGATAAATTCTCTTGCTGCTAGTAATTTCTAGTGGCAAGAGTAGAATTTATCAAAGCTTATCTTTAAATTTTTGTTTATTGCTCATATAAACGAAGCTTAGCACTTCGGCCACGGCTCTAAAAAGATGTGCTGGTATCGTATCATCGACTTCACAAATTTTATAAAGCTCTCTTGCGAGTGGTGGATTTTCATAAATTTGCACACCATTTTCAACGGCTATTTTTTTGATTTGCAGTGCTAAAAAATCAACGCCTTTTGCAAGTATTATCGGCGCCTCGTCGCGACTTTTATTATATCTTATTGCCACTGCGTAGTGAGTAGGGTTTGTGATGACTACGTCAGCTTGTGGGATATTTTGCATCATTCGACGCTTGGCTGCACGCATTTGCGCTTGACGAATTCTGCCTTTTACCTGAGGATCTCCTTCCATTTGCTTATACTCATCTTTTATCTCTTGCTTGCTCATACGAAGGTCTTTAAAGTATTGAAAACGCACGATGAGAAGGTCGATAAGTCCGATCACGAAAAGTATAAAAAGCATAACGCTAACTAGGATAATGAGCTTTTCTTTTAGCCAAGCAAGCTGATCAAACATAGAAAAAAAGAGCGTGTGCGGTAGCTCCTTTATAAACTGCAAGAAAAAATAAAATCCAACACTAAAGACGATGCTAACTTTTAGCACGATCTTAATGCTATCTATCACTTTTTTCATCGAAAATAAATTTTTTAGCCCTTTTAGCGGGTTTATCTTGCCAAAATTTGGCATTATAGGTTTTGTGGTAAAGATAAATCCAAACTGCATTACATTTGCGATGACACCAGCGATCGCCACACAGATACAAACCGGAAGTATCATAAGAAGCGACCTTGCAAAGGTATTTACGACGATCATTTTTACAGTTGGCAAGGTAAGTGGCTGACCGATAAATTTTGAGTAATAGATATAAAGTGAGATGATCTGTTCTTTCATAAAATTTAGCATTGCAAGTAGTACGCCAATAGCGATGACAAGGGTCACGAACCCGGCTAGATCCTGACTTTTGGGGACGTTACCATCCTTTTTGGCATCCTCTATCTTTTTGGGGGTCGCTTCTTCGGTTTTTTCCTGATCTTCGCCTGCCATCTTTATCCTAAGCTTGCTTAAATTTGGGGCGATTATAGCCAAAATGCGGTTAAACTATCCACTAAAGCTACCTTTTGCACGTGGAAAATTAGGCCTTTTTGGCTAAAATTAGCAGAAATAAGGAGACACAAAATGTCATTTTTAGAAGGCTTATTTAACATTTTCAAAACCAAAAAACTACCAAAAAGCGATGAAGAGCTACTTTTAGACGAGTATGCAAGCATTTACGGCCAAATAAAAGAGAAAAATTTAAACGAATACGACTTTTTATGTGAGTTCATACGATTACTCTCTTTTTTAAGAGCTAGATGCTACGACATTTACCTTGAAAAGTGCCTAGCTGATGGCGATGCCGAGAGGCTAAATGATCTCATTTTTCAATACGCTAAACTAAATTTACTCCCAGGATGTAGCGGTGGATATGACCAGTGCGAGAGGCTCATACCGGCATTTTTTGCTATCGCTTGCGGTGACACAGATGGTATGACACGGATCTTTCCAAAAGGCCTACCACCTAGCAAAAACGGCTATAAATTTCTATGTGTTACGCACGATTTGCTCACGGCGATGCTTTGGCAAGATGAAAATTTACTCACCCCTGCTCTTGAAAAAGCACGCGCTTTTGCAGAGTCCAAAAAGCCAGCAAACGAAAGAGAGGCAGTTAAATTTGTGCTTGCCTTGCATGAAAAAGATGTGGCCGCTATGAGTGAGCATTTGCAGAAATTTTGCTCTACATTTGGCAGGACAGATGCGCCTAAATTTGAAAAAAGGCTTTATATTTTCGCACACGGACTTCACGCTTTGGCGCACTACTTTTTGCCACTTGAGCTCTTTAAAGAGATAAAGCTACCAAAAAATGAAAATTTCAGTAAATTTTACGCTAAAAGGCTCTTTCAAAATGAAATTCCCAAGCCAAAACTTTATTTTACTTTTCCACCTGAGTTTGAACTGATAAATGTGATCTTAAGTGCGCCAGTAGCTAAAACTCTGATATATCAGCCTTATTTACCAAATGACAAAACATTTTTTCTGGATCATAGCTCTATGATAAGAAATTTAGCCGACGAGATCATAAAATCAGGGGCATTAAAGTAGAATTTATAAACTTTTAGCTAATATTTACATCTTACAACCAACAAAGCTCCCCAAGTCTTTTGAAATCCAAAAGCGCTTTTTGGTCTTACCAAATTTAGAAAGGTAGAGTATGTCAAAATACGCTATATTTAAGCATGGTGGTAAGCAGTATCGTGTTAGCGAGGGCGAATACCTTAAGCTAGATCACTTTAGTGCCGAAGCTAAATCAACCGTTGAGATTACAGAAGTTTTAGCTGTAAATGACGGCGAAGTAAAGGTAGGTGCGCCATTTGTGAAGGGTGCAAAAGTTGTTCTTGAGGTCGTTAATGAAGGCAAAGACAAAAAAGTAGTTATCTACAAAAAACGCAGACGTAAAGACTCAAAACTAAAACGCGGCTTTAGAAGACAATTTACACGTGTAAAAGTCGTAAGTATCGCAGCTTAAGGAGATAAGATATGGCACACAAAAAAGGTCAAGGTTCAACCCAAAATAACCGTGATAGTATCGGACGCCGATTAGGTGTTAAGAAATTTGGTGGCGAGTTCGTTCGTGCTGGAAATATAATCATCCGCCAAAGA
Source organism: Campylobacter concisus (assembly GCF_001891085.1). Taxonomy (NCBI): domain Bacteria; kingdom Pseudomonadati; phylum Campylobacterota; class Epsilonproteobacteria; order Campylobacterales; family Campylobacteraceae; genus Campylobacter; species Campylobacter concisus. The sequence goes on along the minus strand of NZ_JXUP01000001.1, from coordinate 19,355 downwards.
GGAACAGCAACTCACGCTGGAAATAACGTAGGTCTTGGCAAAGATCACACTATTTTTGCATTAGTCGATGGCTTTGTAAAATTTGAAAGACTTGATAAAAACAGAAAAAAAGTATCTGTTTATCCAGCTGCATAATACCAGGGGCAATCGCCCCTTTTCTTTCTTAAAATTATTCAAAAATCAAAATTTTTATTTAGTGTTTAGAATTTTTCAAATAGCTATTTGAGAGAAATTTAAAATCAATCACAACTCTATATTTCGAGCTTCATGGTACTTATATTTGCTTTATTTTAATCAAGATATCACGATTTAATTTCAGTAAAGTTGGATATAATCCAAATAAAAAATTTAAGGTAAAAAATGTTTATAGATAGTGCAAGATTGACTCTAAGTTCGGGGCATGGTGGAGCTGGAGCTGTGAGTTTTCGCCGTGAAAAACACGTCATTTTAGGCGGCCCAGACGGCGGTGACGGCGGTGACGGCGGAGATGTCTATTTTGTCTGCGACAACAACACCCACACACTGGCAAACTACAAGGGCAAAAAGGCGATGAGAGCGAGCGACGGCGAGGCAGGCATGGGCAAAAGAATGACTGGCAAAAAGGGCGAGAGCCTAGAGCTTATCGTACCACCAGGAACGGCGGTCTATGACGCACAGACAAACGAGCTACTTTGCGACATGGTAGAAGAGGGGCAAAGGACGCTATTTTTAAAAGGTGGTAAGGGCGGACTTGGAAATTTTCACTTTAAAAACTCTATCAACCAAGCCCCAGAGTACGCTCAAAAGGGCATGCCAGAAGAGAGCGTAGAGGTTAGGCTCGAGCTAAAGCTGATAGCTGACGTGGGACTTGTTGGCTTTCCAAATGTCGGCAAATCAACCCTCATCTCAGCCGTTTCAAACGCCAAACCACAGATAGCAAACTACGAATTTACAACGCTTACGCCAAAGCTCGGACTTGTTGAAGTCGATGAGTTTAGTGGCTTTGTCATGGCTGACATCCCTGGTATCATCGAGGGAGCGAGCGACGGACGCGGCCTTGGCGTGCAGTTTTTAAAGCATATCGAGAGAAATAAAATTTTGCTTTTTATGATAGATAGTGCAAACTACAGAAGCATGAGCGAGCAGTTTAGCGTGTTAAAAGAGGAGGTCGCTAAATTTTCAAGTGTGCTTGCTAGCAGGGACTATGCTATCGCTATCACCAGAGTCGATGCGGCAGAAAATTTAGATGAAAATATAAAAGAATTTATGAAAAGTATAAATTTAGAGCCAAAAGAAGTTGGTAAATTTATCTATAAGCAAGACCTATACAGCTTTGACGCGAAAAAACCATACTTTGTTTTGTCGATCTCTTCAGCGACAAACGAGAACATCGACGAGCTTAAATTTGCACTGCTTGAGCTGCTAAAAAAAGAGCTTTGAGTTGCGAATTTTTAGTGCTTTGAACTTAGAAATCTGAGAGTATAAAATGAAGAAAATTTTTTGCATTATGCTATTTTGCTTCAGCGCATATAGCTGTGATCCAGCGGATCCGGTGTATATGTTTTTGGATTACAATGACATAGATCGTGACGGCATGCTAAATTTAGATGAGTGGACGGCTTGCAAGGTGCCACCAGGACTAAAAATAGCACCAGATCTATGCACTAGTGAGGAATTTAAAAGGCTGGATCTTGATCGTAGTGGCAAAGTTAGCATTAATGAGCTAGGAAGTTTGATATTTCAAAAGATTGACTGGCAAGAAGATCCATGCGCCTCTTGGCTGACTGGCAGTAAAAACGTAGATCAAAATAAAAGTCGATGAAATTTAAAGGAAAGTGATGAATGTAGTTTTTATGGGGACGCCTGATTATGCCGTTAGGATACTTAGGCACCTAAAAGAGGCTGGCTTTAACATAAAAGCGGTCTTTACTCAGCCTGATAAGCCAGTTGGCAGAAAGCAAATTTTAACCCCAAGCGAGGTCAAAATTTACGCGCAAAACGAGCTAGTAGGCGTGCCAGTTTTTACGCCAAATACGCTAAAAGATGAGGCGGTGGTTAACGAGCTAAAGGCGTTTGAGCCTAAATTTATCGTGGTGGCAGCTTACGGCAAAATTTTGCCACAACGTGTGCTTGATGTGGCGACTTGTATAAATTTACATGCTTCGATCTTGCCAAAATATAGAGGTGCAAGCCCCATACAAAGCGCGATCTTAGCTGGCGAGAAGCAAACTGGTGTCACAGCTATGCTAATGGACGCTGGCCTTGATACTGGCGATATGCTGGACTTCATCTACACGTCTTGTGAGAGCAAGATGTCAAGCGAGCTTTTTAGTGAGCTAGGCGAGCTAGGCGGCGAGCTAATCGTAAAAGTGCTTAAAAATTTTGAAAATTTAAAGCCACAAAAACAAGACGAGAGCAAGGCCTCGCACTGCAAAAAGATAAGCAAGAGCGACGGGCTTTTTAGCTTTGATGAAGAAGCGGGGCAAATTTATAATAAATTTCGTGCGCTCACACCTTGGCCGGGGATTTATCTGGCAAGCGGGCTAAAAATTTTATCGCTTGAACTAAGCGAAAAAAGTGGCAAAAGCGGAGAAATTTTAAGCGTAGAAAAGGACCACGTTGTGGTTGCTTGTAAGGGTGGGGCGGTCAAAATTTACGAGCTTCAAGAGCCAAGTAAAAAGCCAACAAACGCAAAAGCATATATAAATGGTAAGCGTCTTAGTGTTGGCGACAAGATAGAGTAATAATCAAATTTAATAGGAGAAAATATGAAAAATGCACTAAGTATAGCAGGTGTTGATCCAAGCGGCGGAGCTGGAGTTTTAGCTGATATAAAGGTATTTATAGCACACGGCGTATATGCGATGGGAGCGATCACAGCGGTCACTGCTCAAAATACAAAGGGCATATTTGGCATGCAGTTAGTTGAGCCAAAGCTCATCGAGGATCAGATCAAGGCGATATTTGATGATATAAGAGTTGATGTGATAAAAATAGGCGTTGTCCCAAGCGTTGAGATCATCGAAAGTGTCGCAAAAACGTTAAGAGAGATCAAAAATTTACCGCCAGTCGTGCTTGATCCTGTTATGAGCTGTAAAAACGGCGACATCTGGCTAGAGGGCGCTGCAAAAGATGCGATCGTGGAGGAGCTTTTCCCACTTGCAAGCGTGATCACGCCAAATATCTTTGAGGCGCGCGAAATTTTAAAGCGTGAGCTAAAAGGCGAGAGCGAGCTAAAAGAGGCTTGCAAGGAGCTTTTGAAATTTGGCACAAAGAGCGTCTATCTAAAGTGTGGCGAGATAGAAGGCAAGTCGCTTGATATATTTTATGATGGCAAGGAATATGAAATTTTTAGCGATGAGCGTATAAAAACGACCGCAACTCACGGCTCAGGCTGCTCGCTATCAAGCGCGATCGCTTCAAATTTAGCAAATGGGCTTAGTCTAAAAGAAAGCGTGAAAAACGCGCATGATTATATCTTTAACGCTATCAAAAACGCGGTCATCATCGGTGGTGGACAAAATCCAGTAAATCACTTCTATAAATTTAAGGTGTGATTTGAAAGTAGAGTTTTTTCAAAGTCTGCTTTCAACACAGGAATTTTTGATAGACGCCCTAAAAAACGGCGAGATAAAGCCTCCGCACATGATCGTGGCGTACAATCAAACAAAAGGGGTCGGTAGCCGCGGCAACAGCTGGGAGGGACTTGGTGGAAATTTATTTATGTCGTTTTGTATAAGTGAAGATGAGCTGCCAAGCGACATACCTCCGCCCTCGATCTCGATATATTTTTCTATGCTGATGCGTGAAGTCTTGAGCGAACTTGGCTCAAAGTGCTGGTTAAAATGGCCAAATGACTTTTATGTGGACGAGCGCAAGATAGGTGGCACTTTAACAAATAAAGTAGATGAAATTTACATTTGTGGCATGGGGATAAATTTAGCTAGCGCGCCTGAAAATGCGGGCATTTTGGATATAAAAACTAGCGTAGATGAGCTAGTTCGGGGCTTTATTAGCATGCTTGATAAAAAGATTTTATGGAAGCCAATTTTTAGCAAATTTAGGATAGACTTTTGCAAGTCAAAAGGTTTTATTACGCATATTGCAAATAGAGCTATTTCGCTTCAGGATGCTGAAATTTGCGATGATGGAGCGATCTTACTAAATGGGGAAAAGGTATATTCTTTAAGATGAGCGAGATAATAACAATAGCTAATCAAAAAGGCGGCGTTGGCAAGACCACAACAGCCGTAAATTTAGCCGCATCACTGGCGGTTGCTGAAAAAAAAGTATTATTAATAGACATCGATCCGCAGGCAAACGCGACAACCGGACTTGGTTTTAGCAGAAGTGACTATGAGTTTAACATCTATCACGTCTTAACAGATAGAAAAAAACTCTCGCAAATCGTATTAAAAACTGAGATCCCAACACTTTTTTTGGCCCCGTCAAATATAGGACTTGTCGGTATCGAGCAAGAATTTAACGACCAAAATAAGGACTATAAACTAATCCTTAAAAATAAAATTTCAGAAGTTGTAAACGATTATGATTTTATTATAATTGATAGTCCTCCAGCACTTGGCAGCATCACGATAAATGCTCTTAGTGCAAGTGATAGTGTTATCATCCCGATTCAATGTGAATTTTACGCACTTGAAGGCTTGGCTCAAATTTTAAATACGGTTAAGATTATTAAGAAGACAATAAATCCAAAGCTTAACATAAAGGGCTTTTTACCGACTATGTTTAGTTCGCAAAATAATCTCTCAAAAGAGACCATTGCAAATTTAAAGCAACATTTTGAAAATAAGCTCTTTAAGAGTAAGGACAGCAAAGAGGAATTTGTGGTCGTTCCAAGAAACGTAAAACTTGCTGAAAGCCCAAGTTTTGGCAAGCCAGTCATACTTTATGATATAAAATCGCCTGGCTCGATCGCATATCAAAATTTGGCATATTGTATTTTAAACTAAAAAATAAGGAAAAAAATGGCTAAAAAAGGTGGATTAGGGCGAGGGCTTAGCGCGATACTTGAAGATGTAGAGCAAGCCTACAGTAAAGAGATCGCAAATTTAAACGACTCTGAGATAGTCGAAGAGATAAATATAGATGAAATTTTACCAAACCCATACCAGCCAAGAACACATTTTGATGAAGAGGCCTTAAAAGAGCTAAGTGCCAGTATTAAAAGGCATGGACTGATCCAGCCAATAATCGTCATCAAGAAAGATGACGGCTATATGCTAATAGCTGGTGAGCGCAGATACCGCGCCACAAAGATGCTTGGAGCAAGCAAGATAAAGGCAATCATCGCTGATATCAAGTCTCAAAATTTAAGAGAGCTTGCGCTTATTGAAAATATTCAACGTGAAAATTTAAATCCGATCGAACTTGCAAAGTCGTATAAAGAGCTCATAAATGAGTATAAGATCACACAAGATGGCCTAGCAAACATCATCCATAAGAGCAGAACTCAGATAACAAATACGATGAGGCTTTTACTTCTTAGTGACTATACGCAAAAACTTTTACAAGAAGATAAGCTCACACAAGGCCACGCTAAAGTCATAGTAGGACTTAGTACTGAAGAAGAAAAGATGGTTGTTGATACGATAATTGGTCAAAAGCTAAGTGTCAGAGATACGGAAATCTTGGTGAAAAAGATAAAAAATAAGGAAGAGATAAAAGACAAAAAGCCAAAAATTTCTGAGGAAATGAGTAAAAAACTATCAAATTTACAAGAAATTTTTAAAAATTTAAAGATAAAAGCAAAAGTAAAATCTAGCAATCTAGTTTTAGAATTTAATAATATTTCACAGGTGGAAGAATTTATTGCTAGGCTAAAATAGAATTACAAATTTATTTTTATTTTTAGTAATTTATTGTAAAATCAGACTTTAATTTGAATATTAAATAAAACTTAATGATAAAATAAGGAGAGTGGATGTTAGAAATAGATGTGCCATTGATGCTTTTAACGGCTGTCGTTTTCTTGGTATTGATCGCTATTTTGAATTCCTTGCTTTATAAGCCAATGCTCAAATTTATAGATGACAGAAATGCTTCTATAAAAAATGATGAAGAGAGTACTAGTAAAAATGCAAGTGATCTAAGTGTTCATGAAAAAGAGATTGAAGAGATTATATTAAACGCAAGGACTGAGGCCAATAAAATAAGGCATGAAGCCTTAAATTTGGCAAAAGAAGAGTCTTTAAAAGAAGTAAATGCTGTAAAAACTAGTTTAGAAGCTGATTACAATGAATTTTTAAATGCTCTAAGCTCCCAGAAAGATAACTTAAAGGCAGATCTATCAGCTAAACTACCTGAACTTAGAGCGGCTTTAAATGCCAAGCTCTCTAAAATTTAAAGGAATTTTATGAAGATAAAAATTTTATTTTTTCTAGCACTTCCATTTCTAGCTTATGCTAGTGGGCATGGCGGAACAAATTACGATATAGTAGAGAGAACGCTAAACTTCTTACTTTTCTTTGCTATTTTGGTATATTTTGCAGCTAAACCACTAAAAGCTCTTTATCAAAGTAGAATTGACAGGATCGCAAACAAGCTTGAAAGTATACAAGAAAAACTCCGTGATTCTAAGGCCAAAAAAGATGATGCTCTAAAACGTGTTGAGGAATCTAAACAAAATGCAAATTCCCTAGTCGAAACTGCTAAAAAAGAGGCTTTAAATTTAGCTGCTAAGGTTAAAAGTGATACTCAAAATGATATAATAAATCTTCAAAAGAGCTACAAAGAGCAAAAAGAATTTGAAGAGCGCAAGATGACAAAAAGCGTTGTAAATGAAATTTTGAGCGATATTTTCTCAAGCGATAGCCTAAAAGTCGATCAAAAAGAGCTTGTAAATATAATACTTAAAAAGGTTAGCTAATGAATGAAGTAGTAGCTAAAAAATACGTAAAAGCGATCTTAAGCGACGTAAAAGACGTAAAATCAGATGAACTTAATGTGTTTGTTGAAAATTTATCAGAGCTGGCAGCAGCTTTTGCTAGCGATAAATTTAAAAGCATTATAAGTTTGCCGACACTAAAGGCTTCACAAAAGGTTGATTTTGTACTATCTTTGGTTAAAAGTCAAGATGTCAAATTTGCAAATTTTATTAAGCTTCTTGGCGCAAATAAAAGACTGGAGCTTATCCCAGCGATCTTAAACGAGATGAAGATAGAGCAATCTTTGCTTGAAAATACATATCGTGGCGAGGTTATTGGAAATTTTGACCTAAGCGCTGAGCAGCTTAAAGCTTTGGAAGAGAATTTCTCTAAGAAATTTGACTCTAAGATCAAGCTTAATGGCTCAAAGAGTGAATACAACGGTGTAAAAGTTGAGTTAGATGATTTGGGTATCGAGGTAAATTTCTCTATCGACAGACTAAAAAGTCAAATGAGTGAATATATATTAAAAGCAATTTAAAAAGGAGTGAAAGCGTGAGTGCAAAAATTAAAGCTGACGAAATTAGCACGATAATCAAAGAGCGTATTGAAAATTTTGATTTAAGTGTTGATGTGGAAGAGACCGGTAAAGTCATCTCAGTCGCTGATGGCGTTGCTAACGTTTATGGTTTGAAAAACGTTATGGCAGGTGAGATGGTTGAATTTGAAAGCGGCGAAAAGGGTATGGCTCTTAACCTTGAAGAGAGCAGTGTTGGTATAGTTATCCTTGGAAAAACTAGTGGTATCACAGAAGGAAGCTCTGTAAAAAGACTAAAAAAACTTCTACGTGTACCAGTTGGCGACGCATTGATCGGCCGTGTTGTAAATTCACTAGGTGAGCCAATCGATGCAAAAGGTCCAATTGAAGCTACTGAATCTCGCTTTGTTGAAGAAAAAGCAAAAGGTATTATGGCTAGAAAGAGCGTTCATGAGCCACTTCAAACAGGTATCAAAGCGATTGACGCACTTGTGCCAATCGGTAGAGGACAAAGAGAACTAATCATCGGCGACCGCCAAACTGGAAAAACAACAGTTGCTATCGATACTATTATCAACCAAAAAGGTCAAGATGTTATTTGTATCTATGTAGCTATCGGTCAAAAACAATCAACTGTTGCTCAAGTCGTTAAAAAACTTGAAGAGTATGGCGCTATGGACTATACAATAGTTGTAAATGCTGGTGCTAGTGACGCAGCCGCGCTTCAATACCTTGCCCCATACGCTGGTGTAACAATGGGTGAATATTTTAGAGATAACTCTCGCCACGCGCTAATCATCTATGATGACTTGTCAAAACACGCGGTTGCTTACCGTGAGATGTCTTTGATCTTAAGAAGACCACCGGGCCGTGAAGCTTATCCGGGCGACGTTTTCTATCTCCACTCAAGACTTCTAGAAAGAGCAAGTAAGCTAAATGACGCACTAGGTGCTGGATCTTTAACAGCTCTACCTATCATCGAAACTCAAGCAGGCGACGTTTCAGCTTATATTCCAACAAATGTTATTTCTATTACAGATGGTCAAATTTTCCTTGAAAGTGACCTATTTAACTCAGGTATCCGCCCAGCGATCAACGTTGGTCTTTCTGTTTCTCGTGTTGGTGGTGCAGCTCAGATCAAAGCTATCAAACAAGTTTCTGGTACACTAAGACTAGACCTTGCTCAGTATCGCGAACTACAAGCGTTTGCTCAATTTGCAAGCGACCTTGATGAGAGCTCCAGAAGACAACTAGAGCGTGGTCAGAAGATGGTTGAAGTACTAAAACAACCTCCATATTCTCCACTTCCAGTTGAGAATCAAGTAGTTATAATATTTGCTGGTGCTAAGGGTTATTTAGATGATGTTGCAACTGCAAATGTAACAAAATTTGAGGCTGAGTTATATCCATATATTGAGGCAAAATACCCTGAAATTTTTGAGCAAATCAGAACTAAAAAGGTTCTTGATAAAGAAGTAGAAGAAATTTTACATAAAGCGTTGAAAGATTTTAAAGCGACTTTTGCCGCTAACTAGGGCTAAGATATGTCAAATTTAAAAGATATAAAACGAAAGATTAAGAGCGTCCAGAACACTCAAAAGACGACGCGTGCGATGAAGCTTGTATCAACAGCAAAGCTTCGCAAAGCTGAAGAGGCTGCTCGATACTCTAGAGTTTATGCACTTAAGATCAATGAGGTTTTATCAGAGATAGCTTATAAAATCAATCAATACGCTTCAGTTATGACTGAGAGTAAATTTTTTAACACAACAAAGAGCGTAGAAAAGGTTGATATTATATTTGTTACCGCTGATAAAGGGCTTTGCGGTGGCTTTAATGTCCAAACTATAAAGACAGTTAGGCGCATGATTGATGAGCTAAAAGCCAAAAAGATCAAAGTCAGACTAAGAGCTGTTGGTAAAAAAGGTATAGAATTTTTCAATTTCCAAGGCGTTGAACTACTTGAGACTTATGTCGGAGCTAGCTCTTCTCCTACATATGAAAAAGCTCAAAATATCATAAAAGACGCTATTGATGACTTTACAAATGGTATAACTGATAAAGTCGTGTTAATACACAATGGTTATAAAAATATGATTTCTCAAGAGATTAGAGTAAATGATATTGTGCCTATTGAGCCGTCTAAGATAGTTGCTGTTGAGACAAATTCTTTGATGGAATTTGAGCCAGAAGATAACTATACTAAGATTATGGATGAATTGCTCAATAAATATTTTGAGTATAGTATGTATTATGCCTTGGTTGACTCTTTGGCGGCTGAGCACAGCGCCAGAATGCAAGCTATGGATAATGCAACAAACAATGCTAAACAACGCGTTAAACAGTTAAATCTTGCTTACAATAAAGCAAGACAAGAGTCTATTACCACTGAGCTTATTGAGATCATCAGTGGTGTTGAATCAATGAAATAAAAGGAGTATGAATGAAGGGTGTTATTAGTCAAGTTATGGGCCCTGTGGTCGATGTTGACTTTAATGACTACTTGCCGAAGATCAATGAAGCTATCGAAGTTTTCTTTGAGGTTGAGGGCAAGAAACATAAACTAATATTAGAAGTTGCTGCTCACCTAGGTGATAATAGAGTCAGAACTATTGCTATGGATATGAGTGAGGGCTTGACTCGTGGCCTTGAAGCTAAAGCGCTTGGTGCACCTATTAGTGTGCCAGTTGGTGAAAAAGTTTTGGGTAGAATTTTTAACGTAGTTGGCGATTTGATCGACGAGGGTGAGGGTATAAATTTTGATAAGCACTGGTCTATCCACCGCGATCCTCCTCCATTTGAAGAGCAAAGCACAAAAAGTGAAATTTTTGAAACTGGTATCAAGGTAGTCGACCTTCTAGCTCCTTACGCAAAGGGTGGTAAAGTAGGCCTATTTGGTGGTGCTGGCGTTGGTAAAACGGTTATTATTATGGAGCTTATCCACAACGTTGCGTTTAAGCACAGCGGTTATTCTGTATTTGCTGGTGTTGGAGAGAGAACTCGTGAAGGAAACGACCTTTATCATGAAATGAAAGAAAGTAATGTTTTGGATAAAGTTGCCTTGTGCTATGGTCAAATGAATGAGCCACCAGGAGCAAGAAACCGTATCGCACTAACTGGTCTTACAATGGCTGAGTACTTCCGTGATGAGATGGGGCTTGATGTTTTGATGTTTATCGATAATATCTTCCGTTTCTCTCAATCAGGTGCAGAGATGTCAGCTCTACTTGGACGTATCCCATCAGCTGTTGGTTATCAGCCAACTCTTGCAAGTGAGATGGGTAAATTCCAAGAGAGAATCACATCAACTAAAAAAGGTTCAATCACATCTGTTCAAGCCGTTTACGTTCCAGCTGACGACCTTACAGACCCAGCTCCTGCAACCGTTTTTGCGCACCTTGATGCTACGACAGTTCTTAATAGATCTATTGCAGAAAAAGGTATCTATCCAGCTGTTGATCCGCTTGATTCAACATCAAGAATGCTCGATCCTCAAATTTTAGGAGCAGATCACTATAAGGTAGCTCGCGGCGTTCAAGCTGTGCTTCAAAAATATAAAGATCTTCAAGATATCATTGCGATCCTTGGTATGGACGAGCTTAGCGAAGAAGATAAGCTAACAGTTGATAGAGCAAGAAAAATAGAGAGATTTTTATCTCAGCCATTCTTCGTTGCTGAAGTATTTACAGGTAGCCCTGGTAAATATGTAAGTCTTGACGAAAATATAGCTGGCTTTAAGGGAATTTTAGATGGTAAATATGATCATTTACCAGAAGCAGCATTTTATATGGTTGGAAATATAGATGAGGCTTTAGCTAAAGCTGAGAAACTTAAGGCTTAAATTTAAAAAGGAAGCGTAATGGATAAATTGCATTTAGAGATCGTAACTCCTCAAGGTCAGATATTTAATGATGACGTGAGCAGTGTAGTGCTTCCAGGTAGCGAGGGTGAGTTTGGTGTTTTACCAAGCCATGCCTCATTAATATCTCTTTTAAAAGCAGGTATTATAGATATAGAACATAAAAATAAAAAACATGATGTTGTTGCGATTAACTGGGGCTATGCAAAGATTGACGAAGGTAAGGTAGTAATACTTGCTGACGGCGCGGTTTACGTCTCTGGCGATAGTGAAAGTGAGCTTGCAAATTCATTGGAAGCTGCTAGAAATTTGATAGAGAGCATGAGTAGTGATACAAATGCTTTTGCAGCAACTATATCTAAAATGGAAAATGTAGTGAGAACTAGATAAGTGGGCGGCATAGATTTATTTTTAAATTACATTCAAAGAAGTAGTTTTATTACAATTATTGTTTTAACTTGGTTGTCAATATATTTTATAGTTAGTTTCACAATTCTTTTTTCAAGAATGGCTGGTATTGGAGCTTGGCAAAAACGTGAGCAAAATGCACTTGAAGCACTGCTTATGGGTGCTAAAAATATTCCAAATGATTCGTCTTTGAGAAAATGTGCAAATGGAAGAATCTCAAGAGAAAAACTAAATGTATGTATAAGCATAGCCGAGAAAAATGCTACAAGTGGGTTAACGTGGCTAAGTGTAATAGCATCTACTTCGCCTTTTATTGGTCTTTTTGGAACCGTTGTTTCTATTTTAGAGACATTTTCACAGCTTGGAAATGGTGGAGGTTCATCACTTGGTATTATCGCTCCAGCTATTTCAGAGGCACTTGTTGCAACTGGTTGTGGAATTTTTGTTGCCATCCCAGCATATACATTTAACTTACTCATAAAAAGAAAAGCTTATGAATTAATGAGCGTTATCGAGCGTCAGGCTGATGTAATGATAGCACTTAAAAAAGATGATGAGATACTATAAATGGCCGTTAAATTTACCGATGAGACACCAGAGCTAAATATAACTCCTCTTGTTGATATTATGCTTGTTTTACTAGCCATTTTAATGGTTACTATGCCAACTATAACATATCAAGAGGATATTACTCTTCCGGATGGTTCAAAGGCGAAAACTTCAACATCTAAGCAAAAAGACCTTATAGTATCTATAAATTCGCAAGGACAAGTTAGAATTGATCAGAGTACTATGAGCCTTGCTGAGTTTCCTGATAATATTGCATTAATGAGTACGAAATACGATAAAACCTCGCCTATCTATATAAAAGCTGACAAAAATTTAAAATACGATGATGTTATGTTTGTATTAAAGACTTTGAAAGGTGCTGGTTTTAATAAAGTAGCTTTAGAGACAAACGGTTAAAATGTCAAATAAAGTTAAATTCCCAACGCTTAGTTCGTTTCTTGTAGCGTCTTGTATTTACGTTATTATTATACTTATTTTGTTTATAAAGCTTACTTTTTTTGCAGAACCTCCTAAAAAATATACTGATGATAAAGATGCTATTATGGATGTGGTTATGGTTGATAGAGAGGTTGATCAAACCATTAAAGCCCCAAAACAAGCAGATGAAGTAGTTAAAGAGACAAAGCCTGAACCTAAAAAGGAATCTGAAGAAGATAAACAAGAGACTACAAATAAGCCTGTTGTACCAGATGAACCATTACCTACCCCAAGCTTGCCAACTCCTCCAAAAGAAGAGCCAAAGCCTGAGCCTAAAAAACCAGAACCAAAACCAGAAATTTTAAAACCAAGTGAAGAGCCTAAAGAAGATATTAAGCCAGAACCAAAACCTGAGCCTAAGCCTACACCAAAGCCAGTTGAAAAGCCAAAACCAAAAGAACCAAATATAAAAGACCTTTTTAGTGACATAGATTCTACGAAACTTAAAAAAGATGATGGTATAAAAAAGGCCGAAAATAAAGTGCAAAGCCGTAAAAAAAGCGAAGCTTCTAGTTCAAAAGCCGCAAAAGAAGCTAGTGATATAATAAAGAGTTTAAAGATAGATCAAAATCCAACTGCTCCAAAATCACAATCTACCGGTACTTACGATCCACTAATGGGTGCGATAACAAAACAAATTCAAAGAAGATGGCAAAGTTATAAGGCTGATTCTGCAAATTTAGCTAAAGTTAAAGTTATGATAGATCAGAGCGGAAATTTTAGCTATGAAATTTTAGAGCTATCATATAATGAAGAATTTAACGCAAAAGTAAGAGAGTGCTTAGAAAAACTTACAACGGAGAAATTTCCATTCAATCCAGACAAAAGCACTACTTTTAATTTAAATTTAGAAGATAAAATAAACTAAAATTTATAAAATTATGGAGTAGAGATGAAGAAAATTTTTCTTTTTTTATGTGTTGCTCTAGGGCTTTATGCTGCTGATGCGACCATATCTGTTGTAAACCAAGGTGTTGCTTTGCCAAAGATAGCTTTGCAAGATGCAACAACTGCTGTTAGCGATGCGGGGTTTAAAGATAAATTCTTTAAAATCATGCTAGGAGATCTAAAGGTTAGTTCCGATTTTGAAGTAATCGAAGATCATGTGCCTTCTACCTATGAAGGAGATGCGACTACTAATACAATGAGTGATAAAGGCGTCGAGCTTATCTTTAGATATGCTCTTGAAGGCTCTATGGGCTCTCCTCTTACTTTGAGAGTAAAACTGATAAACGCTAAGACAGCAACTACAAGATATGAGAAGGTTTATGCTATGCCAGACGGCGCAAAGTATCCGTTTTTGGCGCATAAAAGTATAGTTGAGCTTACTAATGAACTAAATTTACCACCAGTTGGCTGGATGGAAAAATTTATTATTCTTTCAAAATATACTTCAGCTCGCCAAAGCTCTATCATAGTTGCTGATTATACACTTACATATCAAAAGACTATAGTAAGTGGCGGGCTAAATATTTTCCCTAAATGGGCTGGAGCTGATCAAAGTAAATTTTACTATACATCTTATGTAAACAATAAGCCAACTTTATTTAGATATGATCTAAATTCTGGCACAAAAACAAAGATAATTGATAGCATTGGCATGCTTATAGCCTCAGATGTTAGTAAAGATGGAAGTAAAATTCTATTAACCATGGCACCAAAAGATCAACCAGATATCTTTATCTATAATACAAATAGTAAAAGTTTGACGCAGATTACTAATTATCCAGGCATAGATGTAAATGGAAATTTTGTTGATAATGACAGCAAGATAGTTTTCGTTTCAGATAGGCTTGGCTATCCTAATGTTTTTGCAACCCCTGCGATTTCTGGCGGAAGCGTTGAACAAATGGTATTTCATGGTAAAAATAATAACTCTGTAAGCACATTTGAAAATTATGTTGTTTATTCAAGTAGAGAAGCAAGTGGTAGCTTTAATATATATCTAATTTCAACTCAGACTGATTTTATACGTCAGCTTACAGCAAATGGTAAAAATAACTATCCAAGATTCTCAAGCGACGGGCAAAGTGTTGTCTTTATAAAAGAGCTTGGCGGTCAAAGTTCACTAGGTGTTGTTAGGCTAAATGAAAACAGAAGTTTTCAGTTTCCTTTAAAAGTAGGAAAAATTCAATCTATAGATTGGTAATATTCTGATAAAATTTAAGATTTTTGTGATATAATTCGACCAAATTTCTAAAAAAGGATAAGGAATGAAAAAAGTAGTTCTAGCAAGTGTTGCAGTTGCAACTTTATTGTTGAGCGGTTGTAGCTCAAAAAACCCTGAAGTTGATATGAATTCAAATTCAAATCAATCTGCAGACAATTCAGGTAGCATGAGCGATGCTGATAGATTAGCAGCTCTTATTGCTAACATCGAGAGTCAAGTTAAAAGTGTATACTTTGACTTTGATAAATTTAATATCAAAGCTGATCAACAAGGCGTTGTTAGCTCAAATGCATCAGTATTTAACCAAGCTGACGCTCAAGCTCTTTCTATAAAAGTAGAAGGTAACTGCGATGAGTGGGGTACAGATGAGTATAACTATGCTCTTGGTTTAAAACGTGCTAAAAGCGCTAAAGATGCTCTTGTAAGAAATGGCGTTAGTGCTGATAGAATCGCTGTAGTTAGCTTTGGTGAAAGCAATCCAGTTTGCACAGATAAAACAAAAGCTTGCGATGCTCAAAATAGACGTGCAGATTTCAAAGTACTTCCATAATTTATAATTAAATAATAATGAACAAAAAATTAATTATAGTGGCTCTGATTGGAGCCACTATCTCCATTACCTCTGGCCAAGAGATTTCAGCTTTTGATGCAGGCAATATGGATAGTGCGAATCCATATGGTCTAACTGATAATGAAAAAGTTACCTTAAATAATAAGCGAAGCGTTCAAAATATTGAAGAGAATATGAATAATGTTTTAGAACAACTTCAAGGTTTGCAAAGCTTGATTGAGAGCATGAGTGCTAGAATGAATAAGCTTGAGCAAAGAATAAATGATATAGAAACGAAGGTAAATGGCGGCATAAGTGATTCTGGTGTAAGTTTGACATCATTGAAGGCTTATGTTGATGAAACTAGAGATATACAAGACAAAAACTACAAAAATATTACTGCTGCCTTAAATAAATTAGGTGCAATAATGGATAAAAATGCTGCTCAACCAAAGCAAAATGCAAATCCAAAACAACAAAGTAAGCCAACTTCAAATTTTAGTGGAAAAAGCGATAAAGATATTTTGGCTGATGGCATTAAACTTCTAAATTCTGGCAATAGCACAGAAGCAGCTGAATATTTTGAATATTTAAATAAAAAAGGCTATAAAACTGGTGCAACAAATTATTATTTAGGTGAAGTTGCTTACAGTCAAAAATCATACAGTACAGCTATACAATACTATAAAAAAAGCATACAGAACGAAGATAAGGCTGACTATACACCAAAACTTCTATATCACACAGCTATAAGCTTTGATAAGATAGGTGACACGCAAAGTGCAAATAGATTTTATAAGGCTTTAAAAGTCGGTTATCCAGATAGTAAAGAAGCCAAAGCCTCTCCCAATAGAAACTAAATTTTAATCTTTTTTAGATATAATCCCACATTAATCAAAAAACCAAATCTAAGGAGATTATTGTGAGTAAAGATCAAGTTATAACTATGTTTTACGAACTAAAAGATGTCAATACTGGTGAAATTTTAGAGTCAAACATGCAAGAAGGTGGCCAAATTTCGTTTATAACAGGGCATGGCCATATTATAGAAAAGCTTGAAAAAGAAGTAAGCAAATTAAAATCAGGCGAAAGAGCAACTATAAGCGTAAAGGCAGCAGAGGGTTGTGGTGAATATAATAACGAAGCCATTCAGTCGTTACCAAAAGAGCAGTTTGCTGGTATAGATTTACATGAAGGAATGGAACTTTTTGGTCAAAATGAGGATGGCTCAAGCGTTCGTGTTATTGTTAAAGAGATCAAAGATGACGAAGTAACAGTTGATTTTAATCACCCATATGCTGGTAAAGATTTGTTATTTAATGTTGAAGTTTTAGAAGTTAGAGATGCGACAGAAGATGAAAAAGCAACAGGCATGGTAGCTGGGGCTCATACTTGCGGTTGCGGTGGTCACGATCATGAGCATGAACATGAGTGCTGCGGAGGTCATGGATACGGACATGAGGATGGCGGTTGCGGTTGCGGTGGACACGGACATCACCATCACTAAGAAGCTAAAATGAAAAAATTTGCTTTTGTTTTTGCGGGCCAAGGCTCGCAAAGTATTGGTATGGGAAAAGACTTTTACGAAAATTTTTCTACTGCTAAATTACTTTTAAATGATGCTTGTAATGATACTGGCATTGATTACAAAGAGCTTTTATTTACACAAAACGATAAGTTGGATAAAACAGAATTTACTCAGCCAGCTATCGTTTTAAACTCACTAATGACTTATTTGGCTTTTTCAAATTTTATTAAAGAAAAACCAGAATTTAGCCTTGGGCACTCACTTGGAGAATTTACTGCTCTTGCAGTTAGTGGAGCATTTAATTTTATTGATGCGATTAGGCTTGTAAATTTGCGTGGTAAATTTATGCAAGAAGCCTGCGTTGGCAAAGATGCTGGCATGATGGTAGTTCTTGGACTTAGTGATGAAGTGGTTGAAGAAATTTGTAAAAAAGCAAGAGAAGAAGGCTTACAAATTTATGCTGCAAACTACAACTGCGATGGACAAATCGTTGTTGCTGGTGTAAGAGCCGATCTTGCTAGCTATGAAGCAAAATTTAAAGAAGCTGGCGCAAAAAGAGCAATGCTTTTAAATATGTCAGTAGCAAGCCATTGTCCGATACTTGAACCAGCTAGTGTTAGACTAGCAAGCGAGCTTGAGAGTACTTTGGCTGCCAAATTTTCTCCTGTTGTCTCAAATGTAAATGCTAAAATTTATACCGATAAAAGTGAAGCGCTAGTCCTGCTAAAAGAGCAGCTAATAAAACCAGTTTGCTATAAACAAAGCATTAAAAACCATGAAAATGATGTTGATTGTTTTATCGAGCTTGGTGCTGCGACGCTAAAGGGTATCAATAAAAAAATTACCGAAAAGCCAACTTATAGTATTACTGATATGGCAAGTCTTGAAGAAGTTGTGAAAATTTTGGAGAAGAGATGATAGCGATACTTGGAGCTATGCAAGAGGAGATAACACCGATCCTTGAAATGGTTGGTGAATATAAAACTGTTCAATATGCAAATAATAAATTTTACTTAGCAAACTATAAAGGAAAAGAGCTAGTCATTGCCTATTCAAAGATAGGCAAAGTAAATGCAGCTATAACAGCAACTTTAATGATAGAAAAATTTAAGGCCTCAAAATTGCTCTTTACTGGCGTAGCTGGCTCACTCGATGAGAGCCTAAAAATAGGCGATATGCTTTATGCTACTAGCTTAGTGCAGCATGATCTTGATATTACGGCTTTTGGACATCCTTATGGCTATGTGCCAGGCACAAGTATATTTGTCAAAAGCGATGAAGGACTAAACGAACTGGCAAAAAAGATAGCCGATAAAAAAGATATGAGCTTAAGTGCTGGTATTATTGCGACTGGAGATCAGTTTATCTGCGATAATGAAAAGAAAGCTTGGATTAAAAAGATATTTAATGCGAGCGCTACCGAGATGGAAGGTGCTAGCGTTGCACTAGTTTGCGAAACACTTGGTGTGCCATTTTTTATACTAAGAGCTATCAGCGATGGAGCTGGTGATGCAGCAGAGTTTGACTTTGATAAATTTTTGCAAGATTCAGCAAGTGTTAGTGCAAAATTTATACTTGAAATGGTAGAAAATTTATGATAGAGCTTAGCAAAAGGCTTCTTAGGCAAGTTGGTCAGACAAATGCCAGATACAAGATGATAGAGGGCGGAGATAAGATCTTGCTTGGTCTTAGCGGTGGTAAAGATAGCCTCGCACTAGCTCACGTACTAAAGCATATCCAAAACGTTACACCTGAGAAATTTGAGTTTAAAGCAGTAACACTAAGCTACGGCATGGGTGAGGACTACGCTTATCTTACGAAGCATTGCAATGAGCACGGAATAGAGCATGAAGTGATAGATAGCTCAATCTTTGAGATTTCAAAAGAGAAAATCCGTAAGAATTCCAGTTTTTGTAGTTTCTTTTCTCGTATGAGAAGAGGTTATCTTTATACTTACGCCTTAAAACATGGTTTTAATAAACTCGCGATTGCTCATCATTTAGACGATGCAGCGGAGAGCTTTTTTATGAACTTTACATATAATGGTGCACTAAGGACGCTTGCTCCAAAATATACTGCAAAAAATGGAATCACGGTTATTAGGCCATTTATCTTCGTTCGCGAGAGACAGCTTCGCGAAAATGCTATCAAAAATGAATTAAGAGTCATTGGCGATGAAGCATGCCCTGCAATGAGATTTGACGTGAAGATGCCGCATGCTAGATATGAAACCAAACAGCTTTTAGCAACATTAGAAAAAGAAAATCCAAAGCTTTTTACTTCGCTAAAAGCAGCATTTGAAAATATCCATACTGATACTTTTTTTGCTCTCAATAGCAGTAGTGAAGAGTAAAATTTTACTTGCTTTTTGGGACTAGTCCCAAAAAGC